>JAEXVC010000242.1 GCA_023406715.1 Bacteroidota bacterium
ACGTGGGATAGACCAATATTAACTGATAGTGGAGGCTATCAGGTTTTTTCGTTGGCCGATAATCGGAAGTTAAGCAATAATGGAGCTTCGTTCCGTTCGCATATCGATGGTTCGTCGCATCTGTTTACACCCGAGGGTGTAATGGATATTCAGCGTACAATTGGTGCGGATATTATTATGGCATTCGATGAGTGCCCTCCAGGCGATGCCGATTACGATTACGCTCGTAAATCGTTGGATTTAACCGAGAAGTGGCTTAAGCGTTGCATTGATAGGTTCGATTCAACCGAACCAAAGTATGGTTATAACCAAACACTATTTCCAATTGTGCAGGGATGCGTTTATCCTGATTTGCGAAAACGTGCGGCTGAGAATGTTGCTAAGTGTAATAGGGATGGAAATGCAATTGGCGGTTTGTCGGTTGGTGAGCCAGCCGAGGTGATGTACGAGATGATTGAAGTTGTAAATGCAATACTACCTACGGATAAACCTCGATACCTTATGGGGGTTGGCACTCCTGAGAACATCCTGGAAGGAATAGCCCGCGGGGTAGATATGTTCGATTGTGTTATGCCAACTCGTAATGGCCGCAATGGAATGATTTTTACCTCAGAGGGGATTATCAACATTAGAAATCAAAGATGGAAGAATGATTTTTCGCCCATCGATCCGCTTGGCGCAACTTTTGTAGATATTCGATACTCGAAAGCTTACCTGAGGCATATGTTTATTGCAGGAGAAATGCTTGGTCCTCAAATTGCAAGCATCCACAACCTAGGGTTCTATCTTTGGTTGGTTCGCGAAGCGAGAAAACATATTCTTGTAGGCGATTTCATGGCATGGAAAAATCAAATGGTCAAAAAAATATCGACTCGATTATAGAAAATTATAATTTAGCACTCTACAAAATCTCTGAATGAAAAAACTAGATTTATATATCATTAAAAAGTTTATCGGCACTTATTTTTATGCAATACTATTGATTGTTGGGATTGCTGTAATTTTTGATATTTCGGAGAAGATTGATGATTTCATGGAAAAAGGTGCTCCACTGAGTGCTATTATATTTAAGTATTACATCAACTTTATTCCATACTTTGCTAATCTGTTTAGTTCGCTATTTACTTTTATTGCAGTTATATTCTTTACATCCAAAATGGCCTATAATACTGAGATTATTGCCATTTTAAGTAGTGGAGTGAGTTTTAGGCGGATGATGTATCCCTATTTTATTTCTGCAGCAATAATTGCGATTTTTTCCTTTGCATTGAATAGTTTTATTATTCCTCCAGCAAATGCCGTAAGGGTCGATTTTCAGAATAAATACGTTAAGAATCCATACCAAAATACCGAGCGCAACATTCACCGTCAGGTAAGGCCGGGCATATTCATTTATATGCGCTCATTTAATACGTTTAGTCAAATTGCATACAATTTATCGGTGGAGAAGTTTGAGGATGGAGAACTTAAATCGAAACTAATTTCCGATTATGCTCAGTGGGATTCAACCAAACAGAAATGGGTGGTAAATAACTATTACATAAGGGATTACCTTGATAATGGTGAGAAAGTTACAAGTGGGACAAGCATTGATACCTCAATTTATGTGACACCCAAGGAGTTTAGTCAAAGGCTTAACGTAATTGAGACAATGAACTTTTTTCAGTTAAACGACTTTATAGCTGAGCAAAAACTTCAAGGAGCCGATAATATTGAAACTTTATTGATTGAAAAATACACCCGAATAGCAGACCCTTTCTCTACATTTATTCTTACATTAATAGGTGTTTCGCTTTCATCTAGGAAAGTCCGAGGAGGAATTGGTTTGCATATTGGTTTGGGCATGGCGCTCAGCTTCTCGTATATTCTATTTATGCGATTCTCTACAATGTTTGCTATTGGAGGGCAATTAAGTCCAATACTAGCCGTTTGGCTACCCAGTATTATTTTTTCGTTTATTGCAATAGGCCTTTATAGGATGGCTCCAAAGTAAAATTTTCGTTAAACAGTCGTTTTTAAAGTTAATAATTTGACTATCAAATTTGTAGTTCTTGGTTGGCGTAAAAAGTCCACCAATATTTTTTATTTTTGGCTATGTTTTCGTAATGTTGCAGTTTCTTTTTAAATTCTAAAAGGAAGTTTTGGTGGCAAATTAAATTAGTAACTAACAAACAAATCTATGCCTTTAAAAAACAAGATTGAAGAGTTAAAAAAGCGTAAAGAGGAGGTTCTTCAGGGTGGAGGAGAACAAGCCGTAGCAAAACAGGTAGCTATGGGTAAGTTAACTGCCCGTGAACGTATTATTGCGCTACTCGACGAGGACTCGTTCAATGAGTACGATATGTTCGTTGAGCATGAAGCCCGTGACTTTGGGATGGACGGGAAAACACTTCATGGCGATGGTGTTATTATTGGTACAGGATCGATTTATGGTGCTCCTGTTGCTGTTTTTGCTCAGGATTTTACAGTGGCCGGCGGTTCTCTGGGATTTATGCATGCCCGCAAGATCACTAAGATTATGGATTATGCGCTCCGCATGAGAATTCCTTTGATTGGAATTAACGATTCAGGTGGTGCTCGTATTCAAGAGGGGGTTAACTCCTTGGCTGGTTATGGCGAGATTTTCTGGCGTAATACGCTCTCAAGCGGTATTATCCCTCAAATTTCTGTGATACTCGGCCCTTGTGCTGGTGGAGCAGTTTACTCACCTGCTCTTACCGATTTTGTGTTTGTAGTTGATAAAATCTCTAAAATGTTTATCACTGGTCCTGAGGTTATTAAGTCTGTTCTTGGTGAAGAGATTTCTCAGGAAGATCTTGGCGGTGCAAAAGTTCATGCCATGATTACAGGTAATGCCCATTTCTACTCTGAGAGTGAGTTTGAATGTTTTGAGCAGATAAAGAAACTGATTACTTTCATTCCTTGGAATAATACTCGTAAAGCTCGTAGGTTTGAGCCAAAAGATCCAAAATCAGTATTTAACATCAACGAAATTGTACCTGGCGATCCTAAGGAGCCATACGATGTTCGTAATGTAATTCGTGCAATTGTTGACGATTCCGACTTCTTCGAGATTCAGGAAATGTGGGCAGGCAACATTGTTATCGGTTTTGGCCGTTTAAATGGCGAAACTGTTGGTTTTGTGGCTAACCAGCCTATGGTAATGGCAGGTGTACTTGATGTTGACAGTTCCGATAAGGCTGCGCGCTTTATCCGCTATTGCGATGCATTCAGTATCCCTTTATGTACATTGGTTGACTTACCAGGTTACCTACCTGGTATTGACCAAGAGCATGCTGGCGTTATTCGTCACGGAGCAAAATTGCTTTACGCTTATAGCGAGGCATCTGTACCAAAAATGACAGTTATTTTACGTAAGGCATACGGTGGAGGATATATTGCAATGAGTTCACGCCACTTACGTGCCGATTTTGTATTTGCTTGGCCAGGTGCTGAGATTGCTGTTATGGGTCCAGAGGGTGCTGCAAATATCATTTTCCGTAAGGAAATTACCGAAGCAGAAAACCCTGACGAGATGCGCCGTAAAAAGGTTGAAGAGTATAAGGAGAAGTTTGCTAATCCTTATGTTGCTGCCGCTAAAGGGTATATTGATACAGTTATTGAACCAGAGGAAACCCGTAAGTTACTGCTACATGCTTTGGAAGTGTCGAGCACCAAGGTGGCCGATCGTCCATTCAAAAAGCACGGAATACCACCATTCTAAAAATTAGAACAAGTGGTTTTAATAAAGCAATTATTAACTAACGAATCTTCTAAACCAAATAAATATGTCATTAAGTAGACTTGATAATAGAATGTTAACGGCTTTTATCCCCGGAACAATTGTTGACGTTAAGGTTAAGGTTGGACAAGAGGTAAAGCAAGGAGACATTCTCGTAATTCTGGATGCCATGAAAATGCATAACAGAATTTTAGCCCCAGTAAACACTAAAGTAAAAGAGGTTAATGTAAAACCTGGCGATAGGGTATGTAGGGGTTTTATAATGGTGGTTCTTGAATAGATAATACCATAAAAAATAGTAAAGGGAATCGAACAGGTTCCCTTTACTATTTTTATAACAGTACAATCTTGGAGAAGTAGTTACTCATTCTATTATCGATAACGGGAATTGTTTTAAAGATTCCATAAACAGTAGAACCACTCCCCGACATGGCCGCATATGTAGCGCCTTGTTCATACATCCATTTTTTTATAGAAGCAATTTCTGTATGTTGAGAAAACACCGCTTCCTCAAAATCATTCTTTATATTATTTGGCCAGTTGGCAATATCCGTTTTTAATAATGTTTCAAGATTAGTTTTCCAAGGCTTTGGGGTTGATTGCATATATGCTTTACCTGTGTTAATATGTATGCCTGGATTAATTAGTAGTATGTAGTAGCCATTGAGCGATAATTCAAATGGTTCAAGAATTTCGCCACGTCCACGTCCAATACAGGGAGTGTTTAGAATAAAGAAAGGACAATCGCTTCCAAGTTCTAATGCTAAATTCATTAATTGCTTGTTGTCAAGAAGGTTTCCTGCTAGGTTGTTAATTGCTTTTAGAGCAAAAGCCCCATCTGCCGAACCACCACCTAGTCCAGCACCCGTTGGAATTAATTTATGCAAATGCATTCGCATCGAGGGTAGTGGTTGTATGCTGTTTATCAAATTATACGCTTTTATGCAAAGGTTATTTTCAGGTGCGCAGTCAAGTTGAATCCCTGTTTGGGTAAAGGTTAAGGGCTCTTGCAGGGAATCATCAATGGTAATCTCCAGAATATCTTTTAGTTCTTTTACTGGATAAAACAAAGTAGATATGTTGTGATAACCATCATTGCGGCGTTCCACAATATTCAACCCGATATTAATTTTTGCATTTGGGTAAACAATCATTTTTTGATGCATTAAGGAAGTGTCAACGATTCAAGTAAAATATGACAAAAGTAAGCATTGAACAACAATATTCTTCAATTTAAAACTATAACTGGAACCAAAATTGGTTACTTTTGTAGGATAATGTGAATATAGATAAAAAAATTCAACTATTAATTAAATACAAAGACAATGAGAAAAGGTATTATTGCTTCGTTTGCAATTGTTGCATTGGTAATGCTATTTAATAGTGCAAAGGCTCAATTCAGTTTCGGTGTTTTTGCCGACCCTCAGTTATCTTGGTTTAACTCCGACACCAAAAAATACGATCCTAACGGTTCTGTGGCCAGTTTGAATGTTGGCTTTACTGCTGAAAAGTATTTTGCTGAACGATATGCTATATCAACAGGTCTATCACTCAACAGTCTAGGTGGAAATATCAGGTTTAGTGATGTTTTTACGCTTGAGACTAAAGATGGTAATTATACTGTTGCTGCTGGTGATAATGTTAAGTTCAAAGCACAATATATTACAATGCCTTTAGGATTTAAGTTTAGAACAAATCAAATAGGTTATTCTACTTACTATGCAACTGTTGGATTGAAAGGAAATATTAGATTGAAAGGTTTCGCATGGGAGGAGACTAATAATGTTGATAGAGAGACTGCTACTGACCATTTTGCTTTTGCCTTTGCTTCCTACTATATTGGTGCAGGAATGGAATATTCCTTAGGCTCTGAGAGTGCAATTCAACTTGGTGTTGCGTTTACCAGTGGCTTAACCAAGTTTTTGGATGTTGATAATGGCTCTTTGGTTTCACAAAGTCTTTCCTTAAGAATAGGAGTTGTTTTTTAATTTTTATTGTTGATGAGAATTGCGCTTGCACAGCTGAACTATACGGTTAATCATTTTGAGGGGAATATTGCCAAAATGGTTGATACAATTAATAGGGCAAAAACCGATAGGGTTGATTTGATTGTTTTTTCTGAACTTGCAGTATGTGGATATCCTCCACATGACTTGCTTGAGCGTGAGGAATTTGTGAAAAAATGCGTCGAGGCTGTAGAGAAACTAGCGAGTCATTCTGTTGGAATCTCTGTAATTGTAGGTGCTCCAAGTTTAAACACAAGCCCTCGGGGGAAAATGCTGTTCAACTCGGCTTATGTTCTTTCCGAAGGGAAAATTGCAAGTGTGCATCACAAATCGCTTTTACCCGATTACGATGTTTTTGACGAGTACCGTTACTTTGAGCCAAATGTCGACCAGTATTCACTAGCAAATATTGGCAATTCAAAAATTGCCATTACGGTTTGCGAGGATTTGTGGGACGACCAGCCAGTAACATCATCGTTTGGCAGGGAAATGCTTTACCGCACTTCTCCAATGGAGAAACTATCGAAGTTAAATCCTGATTTTATAATCAACATAGCGGCATCGCCCTTTAATTACAATAGCGAGGAAAGCCGCTTAGAGGTTTTTCGCAGTAATGTTGCCCGATACGGACTACCTGTTATATATGTAAATCAGGTTGGTGGCAATACGGAGCTACTTTTTGATGGTGGCTCAATGGTACTTAACTCCAAGGGCGACGTAATGCATTTGCTCAAGAGTTTCGAGGAAGACTATTTTGTGATTGATACAGGTGATTTAAACTTGAACAATCATCAAAGTATTGAAAGCGATGAGCAGATGAGAATTGCTCGCATTCACGATGCCTTAGTGATGGGTATCCGCGATTACTTCAAAAAGATGGGATTTACTAAAGCAACACTTGGCTTATCGGGAGGAATCGATTCGGCAGTTGTTCTTGCGCTTGCGCAAAGGGCTTTAGGTTCTGAGGCAATTCGTGTATTGTTGATGCCCTCGCAGTATTCGTCGCAGCACTCAATCGACGATGCTGTTGCTTTAGCCAAGAAACTTAACATTCAGTATGACATTGTTGGTATTCAGCCAATTTTTGATTCGTTCAAAAATCAACTTAAACCCACATTCGAAGGGCTTGAGGAGAATATCACCGAGGAAAATATTCAGGCTCGAACAAGAGGAACTCTTCTTATGGCACTTTCCAACAAATTTGGACATTTGCTACTAAATACATCCAACAAAAGTGAGGCTGCAGTTGGCTACGGAACACTTTACGGCGATATGAATGGCGCAATTAGCGTACTTGGCGATGTTTACAAAACTGATGTTTACCGCTTAGCAAACTACATCAATAAAAATGAGGAAATTATTCCAATAAACACGATTGTAAAACCACCATCAGCGGAGTTAAGGCCAGACCAAAAGGATTCCGATTCACTACCGCCTTACGATATTCTGGATGCTATTCTGTTTGCCTATATTGAGCAACAGTTAAGCGCTGAAAAGATTGTTGAAAAGGGATTCGACCCAGCTATTGTGAGTAAGGTTATTAGAATGGTGAATGTGAATGAGTATAAACGGTTCCAAGCACCTCCAATTTTAAGGGTTTCATCCAAAGCATTTGGATTTGGACGGAAAATGCCGTTGGTGGCTAAATGGTAATCATTTAAAATAGATGAAATTCCGAATAGATAACTTCGTTATTGCTATTATAGCAGTTATTGTTCTTGCATATCTGCAACCAAGTTGGGGTGCAAAAAGTAGTCCTGTCCCTTTCGATTTAATTGGAAGCATTGGCATTTCCTTGGTATTCTTCTTCTATGGCTTAAGGCTCAGTCCTGAGAAAATCAGAAATGGATTACTTAACTGGAAGTTACACGTGTTGGTTCAGTTCTCAACATTTGTAATTTTTCCCCTATTCATCATTATTTTCAGACCTATTGCACAAACAGAGCAGGGGTATAGTTTGTGGTTATCGTTCCTTTTTTTAGCGGCTTTACCCTCAACTGTGTCATCATCTGTGGTAATGGTTTCAATTGCTAAGGGCAATATTCCTGCGGCAATTTTCAATGCAAGTATCTCCGGATTAATTGGAATAGTTATTACTCCGCTATGGATGGGTTTATTTTTGCAGCACTCAGCAACCGATTTTAACTTGGGTAGCATTTACCTTAAGTTGATAATCGAGATTCTTATACCTGTTATTGCTGGCACAATTCTGCAACGGAAACTGGGTAAATATGCATTAAAGTGGAATAAACACCTATCAACCTTCGACAAGTCGGTTGTTCTAATAATAATCTATAAAAGTTTTGCCGAATCGTTCGATAAGAAAGTGTTTAGTTCAGTGGGTGCGCCCGAATTACTTTTGATTTTTGCTGTAACATTAAGTTTGTTTTTTACAATGTATTTTCTGACAGGATATCTGGCTAAATGGCTCGGATTTAATCAGGAAGATACCATTACTGCTCAGTTCTGTGGTACAAAAAAATCGTTAATACATGGTACGGTTTTCTCCAAAATTTTATTTCCTAACACCATATCAATAGGCATAATTCTTTTGCCATTAATGCTATTTCACGCTCTTCAGATTTTTATTGTCAGCATAATTGCCACAAAACTTGGAAAGAGAAAATTGGAATAACCAAAATTTTGCTTAAGTATCTTTTTGTGAGTGATTTATGATTATGAAGCCAAAATTATGTTAAAAATATGCTACATAGCATAAAAAGTTATAATTTTGAAGGATTAATCAGAAATGTTGTACCATGGCTCAGCATCATATCGATATAGAAAACGTTTTCGAAGGGGTATGCGGTCTTTTCCAGAATTTAAAGCCCGATGAAAGGGAAAAGATGCACAAGAATTTCTCGTGCATGCATGTTCGAAAAGGCGAAATTATTTACCGCGAGGGTGATAAACCAACTGGACTAATTTGTTTATCGCGTGGTAAAGTAAAACTCTATAAGGAGGGTGTTGGTGGTCGCGACCAAATTGTACGAATGGCTAAACCTATTGGTTTTATTGGCTACCGTGCTCTTTTTGCTGATGAAAATTACTCTGCAACTGCTCAGGCGCTTGAGGATTCGATTGTTTGCTCAATCGATAAGGATATATTCATGGATATCCTTCGAAATAATGCTGAATTAACTCTACACATCCTTAAATCTGTTGCTACAGAGCTCGGTTTTTCAACCAATAGAACAGTAACCTTAACCCAAAAGCATATACGTGGTCGTTTAGCAGAGTCGTGAGTTTTCTTACGCGATACTTACGGTTTTGAGGACGATGCTAAAACCCTTAAGGTTTATCTCTCACGCGAAGATTTGGCTAACCTTTCCAATATGACCACATCGAACGCAATCAGAACCCTATCCAGCTTCTCCGATGAGGGCGTAATTGAACTCGATGGTCGTAGAATCAAAATTCTTGATCAGTATAAACTTGAGCGTATTAGCGATTTAGGGTAATTCTAACACGGTAGTTCTAGCAAGTAAAATACTACTCCTGATAGTAGATTCGTTTTACCCGTCGTGATATCGATGTCAATACTTCGTATGGAATAGTTTCCAGCGCTTTAGCCACATCGTATATGGTTGGGTTGGCGCCAAAGATAGTTACCTCATCACCCTCGGCAACATCAATTCCTGTGGCATCAATGGTGCAAGTGTCCATACTTATGTTCCCAATGGTGGGGGCAAGTTTACCCTTTACAAGCATTTTGCCAACACCATTGCTGAGTTTGCGGTTTAGCCCATCGGCGTAGCCTATTGGTATTGTAATAACTGTTGTTGGACGGGTAACCTTTCCTTTACGGCTGTAACCAATAGTCTCACCTTCGCTTAGATATTTAACCTGAATAATCCTACTTTTCAGCGTGCTTACTGGCAGTAATTTATCCTGTTGGGTGGAACTTATTCCGTAAAGTCCAATTCCTAAACGAACCATATCGAACTGAGCATTAGGATATCGCTCAATTCCGCCTGTATTCAGTATATGTCTAATTGGTGTGTACCCAATTGCTTGGGCAATTTCATTACAGGTTCTTGCAAAGGTATCTATTTGAAGTTGAGTGAAATTGTCGTGTTCTGTTTCGTCGCTGGCGGCTAGGTGCGAGAATATGCTTCTCACCTTAATCATCTTGTTCTGTTTAAGCATCGAAATCAGTTCAGGAATTTCGTTAGGAGTAAATCCCAAGCGGTGCATGCCGCTATCAATTTTGATATGAACAGAGTAATTGCTAACACCCATCCTGTCAAGCGCAGCAATAAACTCCTTTAGGCCAGTAAAACTGTAAATTTCGGGCTCCAACTCATACTCAATCATCAACTCATAGGTTCCGAACGATGGATTTAGAACAATGATTGGTAGTGATATTCCAGCCTCGCGTAATGCTACGCCCTCGTCGGCAAAGGCAACGCCAAGGAAATCGACCCGGTGGAACTGTAGTAGATTTGCAATCTCGAACGAACCACTTCCGTACGAGAATGCCTTAACCAAAGCCATGAGTTTTACATTGGGCTTTAGCTGGCTCCGGTAGAAGTTTAGGTTATGAACCAACGAGTTTATGTTGACTTCAAGAACTGTTCGGTGACTTTTTTGCTCCAGAATTGCCGATATACGCTCAAAATGGAAAGCGCGGCTACCCTTGAGCAGTATTGCTGAGTTGCTAATTTGTCGTCGACTAAAGTTCTGTAGAAACTCGGTGGTATCGGCATAAAACTCCTTATCGATGTTAAAAAGGTTGGCGAATTTTGATATCTCCGTTCCAATGCCAATTATCTTGTTGATACCTTTTTCCTTGGTTAGTTGTGCGACTTCGGAGTAAAGCGTTTCGGGTTTTAAACCGCTCTGCATTATATCCGATAGGATAAGAATTCTGTTGCTATGCTGTTTCTGCTGAACCAGAAAATCGAGCGCCACTTTTAGCGAGCCAATATCGGAGTTGTAGCTATCGTTTATAATTGAGCAATTGTTGATACCTTCCTTTAGTTCCAAACGCATTGCAACCTGGGTTAATTTGGCCATTCGTTGCTCAATAGTCTTATAATCGATATTAAGAACAAGCATCAGGCACAGGCAGTGCATAGCATTCTCAATTGAGGCCTTATCGGAAAATGGAATGCTGAATGTAAAAGGTGTGCTTTTGTAGTTTATGCTGATTTTCGAAGATTTTGAATCGATATCTATTTTCTCAATTCTTACATCGGCACTAGTGGATTGACCCCACGTAAAGAGTTGTGTTGGGTTTTTGTTGATATTGCTGTTTATTGCATTGCAAACTTCATTGTGGTCGGCACAGTAAATTAGTTGTTTCACCGATTTGAATAGCTTTAGTTTCTCGGCTACTTTTTGTTCTATATCAGCAAAATTCTCCTGATGAGGTAAGCCAATATTGGTAAATATTCCAATTTCAGGGTTGATTATGGATTGTAGTTTATCCATTTCGCCCACCAGCGATATTCCTGCTTCAAAAATTCCAAGTTGGAAATTTTCGTCCATTTGCAACACTGAAAGCGGAACACCAACCTGCGAGTTAAAACTCTTTGGACTACGTACTATCCTGTAATTGCCCGATAGTAGTTGGTTTAGCCACTCCTTTACAATAGTTTTACCGTTGCTTCCAGTGATTCCAACCACAGGGTACGTGTATTTACTCCGATGGTAAGCCGCCAGTTTTTGTAACGCCTCCAAAGTGTTACAACATACTATAAACGTTGCATTGGGGAATTGTTCTATAACTCCTTCTGGGTTGCTTACCAGAAAAGTCCTAACATTTTGGATGTTATAAAGTTCACCAATAAACCTATGGCCATCGTGGTTTTGCCCCACAATGGCAACAAATAATGCTCCGTTACCGCCGTTTGGCGTTCTACTATCGATAGTAATTAGCGATACTGGAATATCAGGATTGCCAATTAACTTGGCGTTCAATATACGTGCAATCTCGGATGTGGTGTAGCGTAGCATTTTGCAAAACCATTATTTGTTAGTACAAAAATAGTTTAATGGGAATAGGTTATGCATTCAAATGCAATAAATTTTATTATTATCTACTTTGACAATTTCTGTGATTCGACGTTCATTTATTTTTCTAATTTTGTGTACATCGATTCTATTCAAAAAACTAACCTAAACTACTATCCATGCGTTGTGAACATAAACTTTTTCATGGTAAAACATTAGCGATACTTACAGGAGGTGGCGATACACCTGCAATAAATTCAAGTATTGAGGCTATTCGAAATAGAGCATCCTTCTTGGGCTATAAGGTTTATGGGATAAGGCATGGCTGGAAGGGACTTTTAGGAAATGGTGATGTGTTGGATTTAACCAACCAGCCCTACGATGGTTTTTATGGAGGCACTGCATTACGTTCAAGTAGAACAAATCCATTTCCAACTTCAAAAAATCCGGAGGATAGAGTACCTCAAATTCTTAAAAATCTAGAGCGATATAAAATTGATGTTATTGTTACCATTGGCGGCGACGATACGAATGGCGTAGCCAAAAAATTATACGAGTTACATGGCATTCCTGTAATTGGATTCCCAAAAACTATCGATAACGATTTGAGCACAAGAACCATCCACACTTACAATGGTCGCGATATTGAAGCAGTACTTTGTCCTGGGTTTCCTTCTGCATCAAAGGGTATAATGGAATATGCTGCACGTATTCGGACAACAGCAGAGTCGCATTCAAGAATTATTCTTTTGGAGGTAATGGGTCGTGATGCTGGATGGTTGAATGGTGGTGCAGCTTGTGGAGGCGCCGAAATGGCCTTGATACCTGAGGTTGAAATTACTAAGGAACGCAAAGACTTTTTCCTAGAAAGTGTAAAGGAGGCCTATATGCGTTCTCCAAAAAAATCTTTAGTTATATCGGTTTCGGAAGGGGTAAAGTGGTACGACCCAATTAAGGATAAAACCGATTTTGTTTTTGCCAGTGCAGAGGTGGATGAGTTTGGACATCCACGTTTTGGAGGGATAAGCGGTGTAATTGCTTCGGAAATTTCCAATAAACTTGGCATTCAGGCACGTGCCGAGGCAACCGGTTATTATGCCCGTTCGGGCGAATGCCGACTATACGATAGGCGCTTAACCACAACGCTTGCCGATAAGGTGGTCGACCTACTACTCCGCGAGGATTATGGACAGATGCCCGTGATGAAGAAAATGGTTCAGTTTCAGGAATTGGAGGAGTTTAACACAACCTCAATAGATATGGGCGATATATGCAATAAATCGCTACCTATGGATTACTACGATATTAATAAGTTTAGATTTTCAGATGCATACCTCGATTATATGCACTACATCGTTGGTAAACCAAACTTCTTGAAGTTCGATTACGATTTTCCGGTGGTTATTCCGGAGGAATAGTTAGTGAAAAATCAAGCATTAAAGATGTAACTCAGTAGTAGATATTAGATTAGTATTATTAATTTTCTCAATTAATATTATATTTGAATTAAGCAATCTATTAAATAATAAAAGCAATGGAACCAAATCAATACGAAGAAATTACCAAACAGTTTGAAATTTTAAAAAGTGAGAACTCTGCCCTTAAAAAGGATATCAAACTTATTAAAAACATACTTATTACACTATCGGTGCTTTTTGCTTTGTATTGGATATCGTATGGTGCAGGAGTGATGTACGGTTTAATTGAGAAATACTTTTTAAATTAATTCAATTTCTAATAAAACATCTATTTTATTAAAAGATGATTTAATTGCCAAGTTAGCAGTTATTGCATGAAAAAGACCACTTTAATATTGGCATTTCTTTTTACTGCTTTGACAACTTTTACTTTTGGACAAGTTGTCAAGAAGAAAAATTATTTTCCTTTATGGACATACCATCAAAAAAACGTCAATATCCATGGAGTATCGATTGGATTGGGAACTTTTGGAAGTGTTCCTATGCACACAAACACAAATGGAATCAAAATAGAGATTATAGGTGCCGGGATAGGAATCCCATTAATTCCTGAAAGTTCAGTTTCAAGAGATGGCAGTGCATCTTTTACTCTTTCAAAAAAGACCCCCTCTGAAACAATAAATGGAATTAGTCTTTCAGTTTTTGGAACTATTTGTGATTGCAAAACGAATGGAATTAATGTCGGATTAATTGGAAATGATAATTATCAAATAAACGGAATTAACGGTTCTGTTTTTATGAATTTCACACAAATCCATAATGGACTTCAATTTTCATTATTTAATGAAAGTTATCTTTTGAATGGAATTCAAATAGGGTTGTTTAATTATGGAGCAAAGACTAAAGGATTGCAAATCGGGGCAGGAAATTCTAGTATTGAAACTAAAGGACTTCAAATTGGAATATATAACAAATCGGAAAAATTAAAAGGTTTTCAATTTGGAATATGGAATGTAAATCAAAAGAGAAAACTTCCATTAATAAACTGGAGTTTCAAATAATATGATTAATGAAAAGAATAAGCAATATCTGCTAACAGGTGGTTTAGCCTACTGGGGCTGATGATGCAGATACGAAAGTTTTTAGTAATTTAGTATGTTTTTAGCGTGGGATGACGCCGCTGGCTACTAACTCCCCAGCAGCCCAAACCACCGACCGTTATTGCTATATGAACAAAAGATTATTTAAATTTTCAGTGGGAGATTTTCTTTTGTTATCATTGTTTTCACTTATTCTGTATGTAGTTCTTATATACATAATGAGTTTAATGATGGGTAAGCCTTTTTTATCCTTTATTGAAAAGCAATGGATAATATTTGTCATCTATGTGCTTATTATGCCCATAACTCAGGCATCAATTAATAGAAAAGGTGAACTGATGATTACAGATAGTGAGTATTTAAGTAAATGTAATAATCACTTAGATGAGATTATTATATCAAAGGGATACATTTCCAACAGAAAAAGTGATAATGAGACTATTTATACTAAAAAAACAAAAATAGCCAGGGTTTTTAATTTCTTTCTTAGTGAAGATATTGTAATTTGTAATGAACGAGGAGTAATCAGAATTCTCTCAAAAAGAAATGTACTAATTCAATTGGAAAATAAAATAAAGAAGTTAATTGACTAATTATATTTACTAATCTTAATATTGTTTTTTAATTAAAATCAAATACCCAAAAACATGAGCAGAATACACGTTTTTGGGTATTGTTATAATTGCGAATACTAGAAATACAGCAGTTTCCTTTGCTCTTTTAATTTCTCATCGAGGATATAATCGTCGTAATCCATTTTCTTGTCAATGGAGCCTTTTGGTCCAATTTCGATTATACGGTTACAAACGGTTTGGATAAACTCGTGGTCGTGCGACGACATTAGCACATTCCCCTTGAACTTAATTAGTGTGTTGTTGAATGCCTGAATGGATTCCAAATCGAGGTGGTTTGTTGGGGTGTCCAGAATCATCACGTTGGCGTTGCGAATCATCATACGGGCAATCATGCAGCGCATACGCTCACCACCCGACAGTACATTCACTTTTTTGTAGATATCCTCGCCCGAGAAAAGCATTTTACCCAGATAGCCTCTTAGGTACAGTTCGCTGGTATCGGAAGAGTATTGTGCCAGCCAATCAACAAGCGTAATGGGTTTCTCAAAAAGATGCTCGTTCTCCAATGGCAGGTATACTTTTGTTATGGTTTGTCCCCACTCAAATGTACCAGCATCGGGTTCAATATGTCCTTTAAGTATCTTGAAAAGGGCAGTCATTGCCCTTGTATCGTGCGAAAGGAATACGATTTTATCGTTCTTTTCAACCGTAAACGAGAGGTCTTTGAAAAGTAAATCGCCATCGATGCTTTTTGTAAGACCTTTAACCTCCAGAATGCTGTTGCCAGGTTCACGGTCGGGTGTAAAAATAATGCCAGGATAGCGTCTATTGGAAGGTTTAATCTCCTCCACGTTAAGTTTCTCAAGCATCTTTTTACGGCTGGTAGTTTGCTTACTTTTCGATACGTTTGCGCTGAAACGTAAGATAAACTCCTGTAGTTCCTTGCGTTTTTCCTCAGCCTTACGGTTCTGGTTTTGTAGTTGGCGGGCAGCCAATTGGCTACTCTCGTACCAGAAACTGTAGTTACCCGAGAAAATTTGCACTTTTCCAAAGTCAATATCCACAATGTGAGTACATATTGAATCGAGGAAGTGGCGGTCGTGCGATACTACAAGCACTGTATTGTCAAAGTTGGAGAGGTAACCCTCAAGCCAGTTCACAGTTTCAAGGTCAAGGTCGTTGGTGGGCTCATCGAGCAGTAGGTTGTCGGGTCGTCCAAAGAGTGCTTGTGCAAGCAGTACCTTTACCTTTTGCTTACCGCTAAGGTCTTTCATTTGTTTGCTATGCAAATCCTTCGTAATTCCCAAGCCGCTTAAAAGGCTAGCAGCATCGCTTTCGGCGTTCCAGCCATCCATTTCTGCAAATCGTGCCTCCAGCTCCGATGCACGAATACCATCAGCATCGGTAAAGTCGGTTTTGGCGTAAACGGCATCCTTTTCCTTCATTATATCCCAGAGTTGGGTATGTCCCATAAGTACAGTGGTTAGCACATCGTACTCGTCGAACTGAAAGTGATTCTGACGAAGAACCGAGAGCCTTTCTCCTGGTCCAAAGGACACAGAGCCTCGGGTTGCATCTAAATCACCACAAATCATTTTAAGCAGAGTAGATTTACCTGCACCGTTTGCACCAATTATGCCGTAGCAGTTGCCCGGGGTGAACTTTAGGTTTACATCTTGAAATAGCACATTTTTGCCGAACTGAATGGCAAGGTCAGAAACTGTAATCATTATTTGAGTTTATTATTAATATCTTAGATTTTAATCGATGGAACTATCCACATAGTGCTATGTTCAGTTGTAATTTTTGGTTGGTTTTTGGGTTGGCAAAAGTAATTATAAAATCCGATATAGTAAAGAACCTATTGTGAGTTTGCGTGTTGGATTGTATTATTTGTTCCATGTTGAGTAGGGTGTTTGGCTTTGGTTTGTTAATTGTAAAAAATTCTTTACTTTACAGTTTGTTTTAATTGTAGTAAAAATACAATTGGCGCTATGGATAATAATGACAGAATAAATCAACTATCTATTAGGCTTGAGGAATTACTTAAACGACAAGATGATTTCTTACGTGAGATTAATCGCCTTAAAGTCGAAATTAGTAGTTTGAAAAGTGAAGCTGTGCAACCTTTGGGTCAACCTGAACCTTCAATTTCCGAGGTTTCTGTTGAGCCAGAAATTTTGCCTATTGAAAATATAGAAGCTAGGCCATTAGTTGAGGTTGAGTCAGTCACCAACAAACCACTTGTGGATACAAAACCACCAGTGAATAAGCCTCCAAAGCAAACAACGGATTGGGAGAAGTTTATTGGCGAAAACCTAATCAGTAAAATTGGTATTGCCATTACTGTTATTGGCATTGCCATTGGAGCAAAATACTCCATTGAGCACGATTTGATAAGCCCTTTAACCAGGATTATTCTGGGATATTTGGCTGGTTTGGGGCTATTAGGATTCGGTATCAAGCTTAAAGAAAAGTATACCAACTACAGCGCGGTGCTGGTTAGCGGAGCAATGGCTACCCTGTACTTTATTACCTATGGCGCTTATAGTTTTTATAATTTGATTCCTCAATTATTAGCTTTTGCCTTGATGGTTGTTTTTACTGCATTTACAGTTGTTGCTGCATTAACATACAACAAGCAGGTAATTGCCCATATTGGATTGGTGGGTGCTTATGCTATTCCTTTCTTGCTTAGCGATGGTTCGGGGCGCGTGGGTGTGATGTTTACATATATGGCTATTATTAACGTGGGTATTCTGGTCATAACATTTAAACGGTACTGGAAATCCCTATTTTACTCATCGTTCGGACTTACTTGGCTAATCTTTTTTGTTTGGTTTGCATCAAAGTATGAGGTTGATATTCATTTTAAGTTGGCGTTTACTTTTTTGTCGATTTTCTTTTTGACCTTTTACGCAATTTTTATCGCCTATAAACTTGTAAAAGGCGAAAAGGTTCAAGTGCACGATGTGCTTCTGCTGCTTGCTAACTCCTTTGTTTTCTATGGCATTGGCTATGCAATTTTAAACGAACATAAGGATGGGGCGGATTTCCTTGGATTGTTTACGCTTGCCAGTGCGCTTATCCATTTTGCAGTTGGTATGACGGTGTATCTTCGGAAATTGGCCGATAGGAACTTGTTCTACCTAATCCTAGCCTTAGTGCTAACTTTTATAACAATTGCTATACCCGTTCAGCTGAATGGAAATTGGGTTACTCTGCTGTGGGTAGCCGAAGCTGCTCTGCTGTTTTGGCTTGGGCGTACGCGCAATATCCCTATTTACGAGAAGTTGTCGTATCCATTAATGTTTATATCCGTTTTTAGCATACTGCACGATTGGATGTTGACTTACAGCCAACAGGGCGATGTGCTAACACCCATATTCAATGTAAACTTCCTAACATCAATGCTGTTTACCATTGGGTTTGGTTTTATTGGATATATCAATGCCAAGGATAGGTACACTTCGGCTCTAGCATCTAAAGGGTTATCTCAACTTGTATCTGTATCTATAATGGCAGTTGGCTTGATTGTGTTTTACAATGCTTTTCGGGTTGAGATTGCTACATACTGGGAGCAGCAGTTCAATAATTCCTACATCTCCATTAATGTAGCCGGTAGTGAATATCCCGATTCTTTCTGGAACTATGAGTTGAAAAACTTTAAGGTGATATGGCTGGCAAACTACACTTTGCTGTTCGGTGTTATCCTGTCGGTGGTTAATATCTTTAAAATTAAGAATTTACAGTTTGGTATATTTAACTTTATACTAAACGCATTGGTAATTTTGGTTTTTCTTTCCTCTGGATTGTACGCTATTAGCGAGCTCCGTGAAACCTACCTAGAGCAGACTTTAGCAGAGTATTACCAACGAGGAGGTTTTTACATAGGCATAAGGTATGTATCTTTGGTTTTTGTGACTATATCGCTGGCCGTGAGTTATATATTGTCACAGCAAACTTTTATGAAGCGTAGGTTGGCTTTATTTGTCGACTTAATGATAAGTTTATCGGTTCTCTGGATTCTCAGCAGCGAGTTAATTCACTGGCTCGATATTACGGGGTCGAAGGAATCGTATAAGTTAGGACTAAGCATACTATGGGGTGTTTATGCTTTATCTCTGGTTGTGTTGGGAATATGGCGGAAAAAGAAGCATTTTAGGATAATTGCCATTGTGCTATTTGGAATCACGCTTTTAAAACTATTTTTCTACGATATATCACACCTTGATACCATTGCTAAAACAGTAGTATTTGTTCTGCTTGGTGTACTACTTCTGATGATTTCGTTTCTATACAATAAGTACAAACACATTATTAGTGATGATGTTGAAGAGTAAATTTATCTTGATATTGTTGATTCTTATGGGTTTGCAACTGCAGGCTCAGATGAACAGTTATGGTTATAAGCGCGAGTTGGTAGATGTGTCGGAGCAATGGCATCGGATTTTGCTACCTAGTGATATTTTTGGAAAGTTGAATAGTTCAATGTCCGATATTCGGATTTATGGGTTAATGACCAATGGCGATACCGTTGAGGCGCCTTACTTTATTCGGTCGATGGAAGAGCAGGTAGAGGAGAAATCGGTTTCTTTCAAAACTCTTAACCAGTCGCATAACGCAAATGGCTACTACTTTACCTTTGAGATTCCTGTACTTCAGGATATCAACACAATGAATTTGGATTTTTCTCAGCCTAATTTTGATTGGCGCGTAAAACTTGAGGGTAGTCACAACCAGCAGGAGTGGTTTGTTATTGCCGATAACTACCGGATTCTATCCATTCAGAATAACGAAACTACATTTCAGTATACTCGCATTACCTTTCCAAGCTCCAAGTACCGATACTATAGGCTTCTGGTTAGTAGTGCCGAGCAACCAGTGTTGCTCGATGCATCTATTGCTATGCACCAAATTATAAGTGGCAAGTACAGCACGTACAATCCTAAAAATATAGAAATTAGTAAGAATAAGAAGGATAAGAAAACCGAAGTAAATATTGACCTTCAAAGTCATGTTCCAGTCTCCTATTTAAAGATAGCCGTAAACGATACATACGACTACTACCGACCAGTAACCATTTGGTATGTGGCCGATAGCGTTAAAACCGAGCAAGGGTGGAAGTATAGCTATAGTATTCTGGCATCGGGGATTTTAAATTCGTTAGGCGAAAACGTGTTCAAGTTCAGCAGCACAACCCTGCGGCAAATTAAAGTTGAAGTGGGTAACTACGATAATGCTCCGTTAAGTATTGGAACTGTTGAGGTAAAAGGCTATGATTACGAATTGGTTGCACGGTTTACTTCGTTGGCAAAGTATTGGATGTTTTATGGAAATAGATTTGCCCCCAAACCCAATTACGATATTCTTGAGTTTCACGAGCGGATACCCGAAAACATAGCTGAACTTAAATTAGGCGACGAACAGCAAATATTAAAAGATTCTGAAGTGGGCAGGAAAGTTCCGCTCTTCCAACATAAAGCCTGGTTGTGGGCTATTATAGCAGTTATAATATTGGTGTTGGGTTGGTTCTCTGTAAAAATGATTAGACTACGAAATGAATAATTTATTTTGTTGATTAATGTCCTTTTGGCTGAGCAAATTCTATTAATGGGGCATTTATTCAGTGAAAACTCTGCCCATGGGCTATTTTCAGGTTATTTGGTGTTTGTTTGGGGAGGTTGGTTTAACATTCTGCTTATCCTTAAAAGCGGTATAGAATGCTATCCACAAAAGCAGTAAAACAAACGGAATAATAGCGCTTCGACCAGTATAGATATATGCGAAGGAAAAAATCATACAATTCTGTGGGTTATTTTTATTGTAGTAAACCGTAATAGAATCGCCTAATTCGTATTTAGTGTTCTCGGGGCCATACATCCTTATGGTTCTATCGTCTGCGTTGAATTGAATAACGGAATAGGTATCGTACTCGCTCAGTCGGCCAAAGCCCACTTTTTTGTGGTCAACAACAGTTCCCTGCGTTTTTTCGCCCCAGAGTATTAGTTTGTATTTTGAAGACAGGGGAAACAGTAGAATAAGCAATGTAACAGCCCAAAACTGTAATCTGCTTATTTTGAAACTTATCTCCTTGGGCATAGTCTCTAATTTAAACGCTAAGACAGGAAGGCGCAAAAGATAGTAGTTTGATTTTCTACTTTTTTACTTCTGCTTCCTCACTCTTTAACCTTCTTACTCTCCGCCAAAACCTTATTGTAACAAAGTCTGCATAGCGGTTCGTAAACGTCGGTTTCGCCAAGTAGAACGAGTTTCTCTGCGTCGGTGGTGCGGTGCGAGTAGTGTGCTAAATCGCCACAGTGAACACAAATAGCATGGACTTTGGTTACATACTCGGCAATTGCCATAAGGTTTGGCATTGGGCCGAAGGGTTTTCCACGGAAATCCATATCGAGTCCAGCAACAATAACGCGTATTCCTTGGTCGGCAAGTTGGTTACAAACGTTGGGCAGGTTCATATCGAAGAATTGAGCCTCGTCAATTCCAACCACATCAACATTATGCGCCAGCAAAAGGATATTCCCCGACGACGATACTGGAGTGGATAGAATGGAGTTTGAATCGTGCGATACAACTTCCTGCTCCGAGTAACGCGTATCTATTTGTGGTTTAAATATTTCCACGCGTTGCTTGGCGTATTTTGCACGTTTAAGCCTACGGATTAACTCCTCGGTTTTGCCGGAGAACATTGAACCAGCAACAACCTCAATCCACCCTTTACGCTTTCCACTTACTGAATTTTCAAGAAAAGGCATCAGAAGAAGTATGAATTATTTACGTTTGTTATACATACAAAAGTAATAAAACTTATTTTTGATGTAGAATATTTACAGCAAACGCTATGGATTACCTAAAAAACGCAAAAGCCCGTATTGACGAGGCAAACGAGTTAATTGGCAGGGCAATTGGCTTAGAAAAGTTATCAACAATTGAGCGCGATATTATTCTGGACAAGTTGGCAAAGGCTTACGATTGCTTGCTTACAGGTCAGTTGGTTAACGTTGAAATTAAAAACTCAGAGCCAGTTAAAAGCGTTGCTAAAAATATTGAACCCGTAGTTGAACGCAAACAGCCAAAGATTGATACAGTGATAGAGGTGGAGTCTGAAAAAATAGCTAAACCAACTATCTCTGAATACAAGGAGGAAGTAGTGGTTGAGAAACCAAAATCAGAGCCACAGAAGATAACTGTTGCTCCCAGCTCAAAATTGGAGGAAGTTCATAAGCCAGAACCGATTGAACATACACAAGGGGAGATTTTGGCTGAAAAGTTTCAAGGGAAACAGAAATTTCGTAACGAAATTATTGCTGAGCACACTACTAAAGTGGATATGTCGACCAAGCTGCAGAATAAGCCAATTGGTGACTTAACCAAGGCCATAGGGATTAATGATAAGTTCCTTTTCATCAAAGAGCTGTTTAATGGCGATTCGGCTAGATACTCTGAAACAATAAGCCACTTAAATTCATTTGCTGATTTAAACGATGCCATTATCTATTTACAGGATAACTTTGAGTGGTCGGAGAGCAATGAGTATGCTGCCAAGTTTATTGATTTGGTAAGGAGGAAGTTTATTTAATATAGTGACGAGTGACGAGAGTGACAGTGTGACGAGTAAATTTATAGTTGGAAAGACTGGACTCAACAATTCTACATTCAACCATCAACGAACAACCATCAACGTATATGTCAAAACTTTACATAGTTCCGACGCCAATAGGTAATTTAAACGATATTACACTAAGAGCCCTAGAGGTACTTAAATCCGCATCATTTATTTTGGCCGAGGATACCCGAACGAGTAGTTTCCTTCTAAAGCATTTTCAGATAGATACTCCACTAAAATCGCACCATAAGTTTAACGAGCATAAAACTGTCGAATTTATTGCCGAGCGTATCAAGGCTGGTGAAACTGTTGCTTTAATTTCCGATGCAGGTACGCCGGGCATTTCCGACCCCGGTTTCTTGTTGGTTAGAACTTGTGTTGAACAGGATATAGATGTTGAATGTTTGCCCGGTGCAACTGCTTTTGTACCAGCATTAGTGGCAAGTGGTTTACCATCGGATAGGTTTATTTTTGAAGGTTTTTTACCCCAAAAGAAAGGTCGCAATAAGCGCCTTGAGGCACTAAAGGACGAGGAGCGCACAATTGTGTTTTATGAATCGCCTTTTCGCTTGGTTAAATTATTAAACCAAATTGCCGAAATATTTGGCAGTGATAGAAAAGTAAGTGTATCGCGAGAGTTAACTAAACTCCACGAGGAAACTGCCAGGGGAACAGTGGTTGAGGTTGCCCAATATTTCGAGAAAAAAGGCGTGAAAGGCGAAATTGTGTTGGTAGTTGAAGGAAAAGGCAAACCAAAACCCGCAGATGAGGGCGAGGAGAATTAGACCATCTTCCTATTCCTCCAGCATTTTTCGGTATTGGTAAATATCCTCAATCGTAAGAACTGTCATATTATGCTTCTCTGCGAACTCAATTATTTCGGGAAGTCTAGCCATTGTTCCATCTTCGTTGGTTAACTCACATAGTACTGCAGAATCGCCTAAACCTGCTAGTTTTACAAGGTCGATGCTACCTTCGGTATGTCCTCTACGCTCAATAACCCCTCCACTTTTTGCTACCAATGGGAATACATGCCCAGGATGAACTAAATCCGTTGCTTTTGCATTATCGGCAATGGCGGTTCTAATGGTGCATATCCTGTCCTTTGCCGAAACGCCCGTAGTAACATCTTCTTTTGCCTCAATGGAGATTGTGAATGCTGTTTGATTTTTGCTTCCGTTGTTTTCAACCATTGGCCTAAGTTGTAGTTTTGCAGCTTTCTCGGGAGTTAGGCATAGGCAAACAATTCCGCTGCATTCTCTTATCATTAAGGCCATATCCTTAACGGACATACTTTTTGCGGCGTAAATTATATCGCCCTCATTTTCCCTGTCCTCATCATCTACAAGTAGAATGCCCTGTCCGTTTTGCAGTTTGTGAATAGCATTCTCGATACGTGCTTTGAAGTCGATGCCGAATTGCTGAATTGTTTTCATTTTGCCCTTTAACGTTAGTGGTTAATAGTAATACTTCAGGGCAAAAGCATTCCTTGTTTTAAGGATAACGCTAGGATATAATTTAATTTTCTTCTCTCATCCAGACTTTACTGTCGGTTTTGGAGTTTCACCAAATCAGTCCCTACGTTAATAAGGAGTCGCGGACTTTAACCGCCGGTAGGGAATTACACCCTGCCCCGAAGAAAAACGTTACAAAGGTATAATTCCTTTCAGAACTATTATATGAGGATTGTTAGTTTATAGGTTATGTTTTTAAATAAGTTATTTGCCTTCTACATGTCAAATCCAATAAGCAGCAGTGATAGTTTTACATTTATACTGTAGAATTTTTGTCCCTCAAAACCCGCAAAAACACCAACGCTGGCAAGCGCACCAATTTGACTCATTGAGTAGCCAACCTCATAGTATGGTTTAAAGTCTTTTGTAAAAAGCGATGAGAAGTGTAAATTCTCTTCCCACATACGGTTGCTTAGGAATGGCAAATACTTTAAGGCTAAATATGGAGTGCTGTAGTTTACCATAACTTGTCCGTATCGGGAGTTTGTACTCCTCTCTTAGTAATCGATGTTTTGGTAACTATTGTTGAAAGAGCGAGCGGTTACGGGTGTTATTTGGGTGTTGAAATGAGCAAAATCGTTGAAGTAGAGTTTCTCTTTTGTAATAAAATCTCCATAAATCAAATTATATGAGAATCTATTCCCTGGACCCGAATTTATGGTTTGCGAGATAGATGCTTCTAAGTTGATAAAGTTGGAATTTGATTCCAAAACCCCAGGAATTCCAAACTTGCCATTTATCCTAAATGTTGGGTATTTGGAGTATAGCATTCTTTTTCGGTTGTCGCTAATTCTGTAATGGTAGAATGGAGTATAGCTAAGCCTTATGGTTCCTATAAATGCCTTATTATTGCCATAGTTATCGGTATTTATCAGGTGGTTTTCGGGAATATTTGGAGTGTACCAACCCCTATTCCTACTAACAAGAATGAAATCAGTATTATTGTCAAGCATTTTACGGTTTGAGAAAGTTGCCCCTGCGTAGAGTTCAAGTCCATTAAGTAGGTCTATTCTGTTGTATATGCTGATGTATCTGTTTTCGAAAAGTTTCATGTAGTTACGCCCAAATCCTAACGATGCTACAGTGTTGGTTATATTCGATACACCTACATTCTGGTTAAAGTCCATACTTGTATAGCCGAAGTTTAGCCATACTGTTCCCCTTTTCATGCCAGCATAAGTTAAGGAACTGGACACGTTCCCCATTGGAACTTTCCTGGCAAAAGCGTACGATACTGAGGGTCTTATATAAAAGGAGTTGTTCGCAAAGTCTTTCCGGTAGCTGAATGTTGAGCCAACCACAAAGCCATCTACGGTATTAAAGCGAAACTCGTTTGGGCTAAGTAATCCTGAGAAACGAATAGTTTGCTTCTTGTCTGTATTTCGCCATGTTTTCCCAAAGGTAATTGTACTGAATAAACTTTGTTTTTTCTGTTTTAGCGAATCGTTTTCCGTTGAGTCGGTTTTTTGCTGAAGTTTTTTGTTCAATGCTTCGTCAACCTTTATTTCATCGGAGGTAAGTATTACTGGACGCATTTCCTGCCACATTGTTGAATCCGCTTTTCGAGCCATTGAGTCAATGGTAACTGTAATCGGGTCAATAACTTCCAATGTTTTAGCCGAAGTGTCGGCTTGTTTCACCTGCTTATCAATCAGTTTAGCTAATTCATACATCTCCTTATTGCTCAGGGCTTCCTTGCTCATTAGTTTCTCTAATTTCTCAGCGTTTTTTTGCTCCTTTGCTTGTTGTTTTGCGCTAACTTTCTTTTGAGGAGTTTTGGGTTTAGGCTCTTCGGTTTTTTGCTGATTTTGCCTTTGAGCAATATTAACGGGTGTTTTGATATTCGTGTTAACCTTAACATTCGAGTACTTTACAGAGGATATATAGGTTATATCGCCTTCGCTTCCCATGAATTTACCGTTTACTACGTAATGATGACTTATGGGCATCCAAACATCGCTCTCAATTTCTCCGAATGTTTGTTTAATTCTTATTGTACCAATAATTGATTCGTTTGTGAGGTCAATCTCATGAATATTCCAGTAATCATCGGCAATGTAGATATAGCCTGATACCAACTGTTTGCTTTTTCGTTTAGGGATTACCTTTATTCTATTTATCACCCTATTATCTTGAATTGAGTAACTATCGTACTTGAAATTATAGTGATTTAGAGCGTATGGTGCAAGCGGTAGAATAATTTCGCCAATTTGAGGTTGATAGAAACTAGCATTTAAGAACCTCATTACATCATCGTTTCCGCCACTTCCTCCAGGAATATTGGAACGTATCATTTTTACGTTTTGGTCGTACTTGTCGGGTGCTGTAAATTTAATATTGTTGACCGATTCCTGAAGGTAGAATTGACCTTCCTTGGGAACATCATCGGAGTTTCCCATCGCTTTTTTAACTAGCCACGATAGTTTCTTAATTTTTAGTGTTCCCTTCATGTAAACCTCGGCGTTGAACTCCTTAATTTGATTTTGGTAGTAAGGAGCCATTCCAATGGCTTTGCGAATAATGCTGTAAGCAGGGTCTTCGCCTTTTGAGCCGATTGTTACAGGGGCGATTTGGTAAGGCTTTACTGGCAATGTTATGTCGTAAGTGTTTTTACCCTC
The DNA here is from genome assembly GCA_023406715.1 of Bacteroidota bacterium. Classification (GTDB taxonomy): domain Bacteria; phylum Bacteroidota; class Bacteroidia; order Bacteroidales; family Tenuifilaceae; genus SB25. The sequence continues at coordinate 26,559 of JAEXVC010000242.1, forward strand.
CTTAACCTCAATTTGTTTCTCAATGGTTTCGAAGCCGAGGCAGCGGAAAGTAATGCTATATTTACCTTTTGGAAGATTTATTAAGTACATCCCATCGGAGTTGGATGTTGTGCCTTGCTTTGCTTCCTTTACAAATATTGATGCGTAGGCTATTGGTTCTTTGTTCTCGTCAAGAACTTTTCCCTGAAGCGATTGTGCGGATAGTTTTAAGTTGGTAGAAATTAGTAGCGATAGAAATCCAAGCCAATAGTAATTTTTTATAATTAACATACCCTAATTTTTGACTTAAAGCTAAACAATTTTTAAACCAAAAATAATGGATAGTGTTCATTTCATAGTTTTTAACTATTCAGAGGATTTTTTATTTTGAAGATAGTTGTCCCCAAAAACTTCTCGATTTTATCGAACAGAACTTTCTGTTTTTTATTTACAAACGTAATGGCAACACCATCGCTTTGTGCGCGAGCTGTTCGGCCAATTCTATGTACGTAATCCTCGGGGTCGTTGGGTACGTCGTAGTTTACAACTAGGTCTATATCTTCAATGTCAATTCCACGTGAAATTATATCGGTTGCAACCAGAATCTGAATTTTTCTATTCTTAAACTCACGCAGAACATCCTCTCGCTCGCGTTGCTCCAAATCGGAGTGAATTGCTTTAGCCCTGATGTTGCTTTGTATTAGTTTACGTTCAATGCTTTTCACTTCGGCCTTAGTTGAGGCAAAAACTAGTACGCTTTGAACATAATCTTTTTCCTTTACCAGCGAGTCCAAAAGTTCTAATTTTTGGTCGTTTTCCAACATGTACACTGCTTGAAGTATATTCTCAGCAGGTTTTGACACCGATAGACTTATTTCAACAGGATTATGAAGAATTGTTTTTGCTAATTTCCTGATATTTTGCGGCATGGTTGCTGAAAACATCAGGGTTTGACGTTTCTTTGGAAGTAACTTGATAATGGACATGATATCGTCATAAAATCCCATGTCCAGCATTCTATCTGCTTCATCAAGAATTAAATGCTCTACGGTATCAAGTTTTACATAGCCCATTTGGATATGTTGAATTAACCTGCCTGGTGTTGCAATAACTAAATCGGCACCGCCCTCAAGCGCAGCGCGCTGTCTATCCCAGTTGCCTCCATCGTTTCCGCCGTAAACAGCAATTGAGCCTATTGGCGAAAAGTAGGCAAAGCCTTCAACTTGCTGGTCAATTTGCAAGGCCAACTCACGCGTTGGAACAATTACCAGAGTGCTAACTTTGCTATGATTTGATGATTTGTTGGCATTTATGCTAAGAATAGGTAAAACAAAAGCACCTGTTTTACCAGTTCCTGTTTGCGCACACGCTATTAAATCTTTTCCTTCAAGAATAACCGGTATTGCTTGTTCCTGAATAGGTGTGGGGTTCTCAAAACCCATTGAGTTAATCCCCTCAAGAATATCGGGGTGTAATTTAAAATCGCTGAAATTCAAAGTATGGTTGTTTTATTAATTGTGTGCAAAGGTAAATAATATTGGGTCGATTGCAAGGTGTAGAGTTTGAAATTGATGAAAATCAAAATATTAACCTTTTTTAAAGTTTTGCGTTATAGTATAAGTTGACTTTTTAGTGATGCTAAAAGCCATTATATTTGAAACCTAAATATTTTTTATGATTCTAGATATTTTCTCCAAGAAGCAACG
>JAEXVC010000255.1 GCA_023406715.1 Bacteroidota bacterium
AGCCTAAGGAGATTTCAGTTAAGAACCTTGCTGGAATTATTCAAGCACGTATGGAGGAGATTCTGGACTTTGTGGCTTATGAGATTAACCTTTCTGGTTACGCCAATAAGTTAAGTGCAGGAGTTGTAATTACTGGTGGTGGTGCGCTTTTGAAGCATTTACCTCAGTTAATCCGTTTCAAAACTGGGTTCGATGTTCGTATTGGTTATCCTGTTGAGCAGTTAAGTTCCGATTCGTTGGAGGATTTCAATCAACCCCAGCTATCAACCGCATTAGGTTTGGTGCTTTTAGGTTTAGATAAGAAGGTTGAGGTGATTGAGAAGAAAACTTATGTTCAGCCACAGGCACAACCACAAACTCAACCACAAGCACAGGCACGACCTGTACTTGAGAAACAGAAGGATGAGTTTGAACTAGATAGCCCCGCTGAACGTCGTGGAAGTGGCAGAATGACTGCCATAAAGAATATGTTTTCGGGCTTATTCGACGAGACTGATACTGAGATGTAATTCTAGAGTGCAAACTAGATTTGATATTGAAGTAAATAGTGTTTTTTATTAAGATATAAATGTTTTGCTGAATTTGTTTTGTGCAACATTAAACTGAAAAACAGATGCTTCACTGCGTTCAGCATGACAATGAACAAAAATGGTTTTAAATTATAAACTAAAGTGTTAAAGTTAAACGTGGCACTTTCTACTTTTAACTTTTCACTTTTAACTTATGAAAATATGGCCGACGAACTAATTAATTTCGAGTTACCGTCAAATAACGCATCCATAATCAAAGTGATTGGAGTTGGTGGCGGCGGAGGAAATGCGGTTAACTATATGAACCGTATGGGAATCAAGGATGTTGACTTTGTGCTGTGTAACACCGATGCCCAGGCAATGGTAAATAGTCCCGTTGAGTTTAAAATTCAACTGGGAGCATCGCTAACCGAGGGGCGTGGGGCGGGTAATAAACCAGAAATTGGACGTCAGGCGGCCATAGAGAGTTTGCAGCATATTGTCGATTTCCTATCGAACAATACCAAGATGGTGTTTATTACCGCCGGAATGGGCGGTGGTACTGGAACTGGTGCGGCGCCAATTATTGCCAAAGCGGCAAAGGAACTGGGAATACTAACTGTTGCCATAGTGACTATCCCGTTCCGCAACGAAGGCAAAAAGCGTATTGCACAAGCGGTTGAAGGTATCGAGAATATCCGTCAGCATGTAGATTCTTTGCTTGTAGTAAACAACGAGAAGATTCTGGAAATATACGGCAACCTTAAGGTTACCGAGGCTTTTGCCAAAGCCGATGATGTGTTGGCAACCGCCGCCAAGGGTATTGCCGAAATTATTACTGTTCACGGTTACATAAACGTGGACTTTGCCGATGTTGAAACCGTTATGACCAACAGCGGCGTTGCGCTTATGGGCTCTGCACGAGCAACTGGCGAAAATAGAGCGCTTACAGCGGTTAAGGAAGCGTTGGAGTCGCCACTTCTTAACAATAACGATATTTCTGGCGCACGCAACATCCTTCTGAATGTAACCTACGGTCAGGATGAGATTACAATGGAGGAAATCGGTCTAATTATCGATTATGTTCAGTCTGCCGCAGGCGACGATGCCGACCTAATTTGGGGTAACGGTTGCGACCCTTCACTTGGCGAGGATTTGAACGTAACTGTAATTGCAACTGGGTTTGGAACAAGCAGTATACCTGAACTTTACGTTCGCAACAAGGAGGTTGATGTGGTTGAACTCGATGGAGGAATTCGCTCCAACAGAGTTGAAGCAACTCCATACATTTTGGATGAAACAGAACGCAAACAACCAACTCGCAGAACCAAAAAGCCCGAAACTATTGATACATCGCAGCGAGTAATTGAGTTTGATGTTGCAGCCGAGGAGTTTGAGGTTAAAACCATTTCAACACCCCGCCCGGTTAGAGCGGAGGATGGAATACAGCCAAAAACAACCCCAAAACCAACAGTTCCAACTAGCAAGCCACATCCTGCACCAAATGGTAATAGGTGGAGCAATATAGATGAACTGGAAAGCATTCCTGCTTACAAACGTCGTAACGTCCAACTCGACGATACAGACCATTCCAATACCAGCAGTTTATCGCGTACAACACTTAGCGAGACTGACGATGGTGATATTTTCCTCCGTCCCGACAATTCGTACTTGCACGATAATGTTGATTAAAACATAAATGAAACAGCCCAGAGAACTTCTGGGCTGTTTCATTCTAAAGTAAATATCTCTATCGCTTCGAATTTCCTTTAGCAGAATTTCTAGGAGTTCTTTTACTTGGTTTAATCGTAGGCTTACCTGAAGACTTTGCAGTCTTAGCAAAAGGTTTATTCGTTGGCTTTGCCGAAGGTTTTCCAGTTGATTTGGTCGTTTTCTTTAATGTCGATTTGTATGTGGTAGACTTTCCAATGTTAGCCGATTTATTCTTACCAAACTTTGATGGTTTATTGCTTTCGCTTCCTTTCTTTGGTACAGAAGTTTTCCCTCCACGAACATCTTCACTTTTTGACACATCTGCTTTTTTCGATTTTTCGGAGGACAACCTTCCTGCTTTTTTAGAATCGTCAAGTTTTGGTTTGCTTGATTTGCTAAATCTAGACCTTGGTCTATCATCCTGCTCCCGGTAATCGTTTTGCTTTGCCTTTCGGGCTTGCTTGTTCTTGCTAAACGACCTTTCCTTGCGTGGTTTAGAACTTGAGCCCTCAAGCATACTCATCAGTACTGCAACTTCTTTTTCGTCTAAATCGCGCCAATCGCCAAGGGGCAAACCCTTAAGGGTAATATTCATTATTCGGACACGCTCCAGTTTAACAACCTCGTAACCAAAATGGCTACACATACGACGAATCTGCCTATTCAACCCTTGAATTAATGTGATTCGGAAAATAAATGGCGTCTCCTTTTCAATCTTGCACTTCTTGGTCATTGTACCCAAAAGAGGAACCCCATTGGCCATTCCTTCAATAAACTCTTGAGTTATGGGTTTATCAACAGTAACCACATACTCCTTTTCGTGCCTATTGCCAGCGCGAAGAATCTTGTTAACCAAATCGCCATTATTGGTAAGCAGAATAAGTCCCTGCGAGTCCTTGTCGAGCCTTCCAATAGGGAAAACTCTTTGACTATGATGAACGAAGTCTATTATATTACCGTCGGTGTTTTTTTCGGTAGTACTAGTAATTCCAATTGGTTTGTTCAGCGCAATTATAAGGTTCTGTGGCTCGGTGTGAGCAATAAAGTGTCCGTTTACATAAACTTTATCCTTTGGCTGAACAAAATCGCCAACCGTTGCCCGCTGCTTATTCACAAAAACTTTTCCCTGCTCAATAAACCTATCGGCTTCTCTGCGAGAACAGAATCCTGAATCGCTTATGAATTTATTTAATCGGATTGATTTAGATACTGTCATTTTTTGGATTTATTGAGTATTTTCGATGCTACAAACCATACTGCGCTTCCAATTCCTGCTCCAACTATTGCTCCAGTCAATACATCACCAGGGTAATGAACACCTAGGTATATTCTACTATAGGATACAAATGCAGCCCAAACTAGCAACCCTACAGTAACCCATTTCCTGTTGAAAAGGAAAGAAAGGAATACTGCTACACCAAAGGTATTTGCAGCATGTGAAGATATAAAGCCATATTGGCCACCACATCCACCAACAAGATGTATAAATTGGGTCAAATCAGGATTATGGCAAGGACGTAAGCGTTGGAAAACGTTTTTAAATGCTTGAACCGAAATTTGGTCGGCTAAAAGAACCACAAAAGCAATTGCAAGCAACCACCAAAATGTTTTCCACTTATGCTCACGAGCAATAAAAAATATTATCACTAGGTATAGCAACAACCAACTTAACTTACCCGATGCAAAATACATTATGCTGTCCCAAAAAGGAGAGTGCGCGCCATTTAGCGCAAGGAATAACTTAGTGTCGAGTTGAATAAGGTAGTCAATCATAACTAATCGCTATTAATGCTGTTCCAGAGTAAGTCTTTCAACTCATCTATCCCCTGCCCTACAACCGATGAAATAAATACTGTGGGGATTTTAGGAAGATGTTTTTTTATTGATTTTTTGATTTCATCATCAATCAAATCGCATTTTGTAACTGCCAATACGCGTTTCTTGTCCAACAACTCTGGGTTGTACATTTTAAGTTCATTAACCAGAATTTGGTACTGCTTTTTCACATCATCGCTATCGGCCGGAACCATGAATAGTAGCATTGAGTTACGTTCAATATGACGTAAAAACCTCAAGCCTAATCCTTTTCCTTCGTGTGCTCCCTCAATAATTCCGGGTATGTCGGCCATTACAAATGAGCGCTCATCGCGGTAGGGAACAATTCCAATATTAGGAACCAATGTCGTGAAAGGATAATCAGCAATCTTAGGCTTTGCAGCACTTACCACTGAAAGCAATGTTGATTTTCCTGCATTGGGAAATCCAACCAATCCAACATCGGCAAGAATTTTTAACTCTAAGATAACACTGGCCTCCTCGGCAGGTTCGCCTGGCTGAGCAAACCTTGGGGTTTGCAATGTGGCTGTTTTAAAGTTCCAGTTTCCAAGTCCTCCACGACCGCCCTTAAGGAGCATCTGAACCTGTCCGTTTTCAGTTATCTCTGTAATTATTTCGCCTGTATCGGCATTTTTTGCAACTGTTCCAACTGGCACTTCAATAGTAACATCGGCTCCATCGGCACCTGTGCAACGAGCACCGCTACCGTATACACCATCGCCAGCGTAAATGTGGCGTTTATACTTTAGGTGAAGCAATGTCCAAAGTTGGCTACTGCCTTTAAGGTAGATATGGCCTCCTCTTCCGCCATCGCCACCATCGGGGCCACCTTTGGGAACAAACTTCTCGCGGCGCATATGAACGCTTCCTCCACCACCTTTCCCCGAACGGCAGAATATTTTTACGTAATCAACAAAATTTGAATTGGACATATAAGATATCAGATATTAGACACTAGATTTCAGTTAAAACAATTTATGAAACTTGGGTACAAAAGTAATGATAATTAGCTATTAAGCCAATTATTCATTTTAAAGCACTTGTAAATGAAGTTAAATGTGGTTATAGAGCGCTTCTGATGGCAGTGCAAATCCTTTCGAAAATCTCGTTAACGCTACCCATTCCGTCAATCCCCTTTAATTTCCCTTGGCTTTTATAGTAATCCAATACTGGACGGGTTGTATTCTCGTATATATCGAGCCTTTTACGGATTATGCTCTCCTCCTTATCGTCTGGCCTATCGGTTTCCTTTCCTCTGTTCAACAGACGAGCAACAAGCTCATCGTCGGAAACCTCCAACGAAATCATCATTGTAACAGAGTGTCCGGTTGAGCCTAGCATTTCATCGAGTTTTGCAGCCTGCAATGTGTTACGTGGAAAACCATCAAATACGTATCCCTTAACCTCGCCATTCTTGCCAAGTTCTTCCTCAATTAAACCAATTGCTATTTCATCGGAAACAAAATTGCCTTTATCAATTCGCCTCTGCGCCTCAATTCCTAGTGGCGACTGTTCCAATATGGCTGCTCGTAAAATTTCGCCCGTTGAAATATGCTTTAGCCCGAATTCCTGTGCAACAATTTTTGATTGAGTTCCTTTTCCTGCGCCCGGAGGGCCAAAAATTACTATATTAAGCATAATGCTGGTTGTATATTTAACTTTTAATCTCCATTTCGTCACATAAAAAATGCTGAAGCAAGTTCAGCATTCTGGATTGTATCTAACTATATCACTTTAAATTACAGTGTAGATATCGGGTAAATTACGGCCTATTCCATCATAGTCTAAACCATAGCCCACAATAAAATCGTTAGGGATTGAGCGTCCAATGTAATCAATCTTGGCAGCACCCTTGTATGATTCAGGCTTGTAAAGCAAAGTAGCAACCTTGATTGCCTTAGGGTTAAGTTTGTTTAACTCCCCGTAAAGTTTAGTAAGGGTAATTCCAGTGTCTACAATGTCCTCAACAATAATAACCGTGCGACCGCTGATATCCTCATTTAATCCAATTAGTTGATTTACAACCCCAGTAGACTCAGTTCCTTGGTACGACGATATTTTAATGAATGACACCTCACAAGGGAAGTTGATGCGCTTCATCAGGTCGGCTGTGAACATAAATGAGCCGTTAAGTATGCTCAAGAATAAAGGAATCTCTTTGGCGTTCCTAAAATCCCAATTAATCTTTGATGCCACCAAATCAATATCCTGCTGAATTTCCGATTCAGGATAACTCAATCTAAACTCTCTGTCCTTAAGCTTAACTTGCTTCAAATTCTCAGCCATTGTCTCAGTTTTATTTGGTTGAAAAAACAAGCCACAAATTTACATCAGTTTTTTGGAATTTTCACTTTGCGATATTTGTTTTATTCATAAAATATGAACAGAGAGCACTTTGTTAGGATTATTTAAGAGACTAAATTTCAAATTGGTTTAGTTGAATAGCCATAGTTCTGCTCGTTCCATATTAGAAAAAATTTTTGTTGGGATTTTCGAATTCAAACAAGAAGCAAGCAATTCAACAGATTTATTTCCGAAAATATCGTCGGAGTTAATAAAAACGATTTTTCTGACACTTCGTTTATCAAGGATAGGCGTAATGGTTTCTAAAAATAGCGCAATATCTTCCTTTTTTATTACTTTAACTTTAGATGTATCAAAAATTATTCGACTCACTGTGGTTTCAGTAATTCCTTTTATCAATGCATTGGTAAGCATTTCCAGTGTCTCCTTCCTGACAAAACCTTCAACTGTTAAGTACAAATACTCTCTTTTCTTTATGTACAGCAAACTAGCGTTGTCTGCGTTGTACAATATCCCACTACTAATCATAATATGAAGATTTAAAAAGTTAATTTGATTTTATGGCATTAAAAGTATTTTTTAGTTATTCGGATTAAAAGAAATATAGACGAACATCCTCTATTTATAGATGTTTCTTATACGAATATTCTATTATTAAAATGCTGATTTAGTTTATTTTACCATGATAAAAATGCAGCACTGAATTATGACTAATTCGATATATTTTTGTAACTTCATATTAAATAAAATATTATGACACCAAAAGTTAGCATTATTATGGGCAGCGTTTCGGATATGCCTATTATGGAGGAGGCTGCCAAATTCCTTGATGAGTTGAACATTCCGTTCGAGATTAATGCGCTATCGGCGCATCGCACTCCCGACCTAGTGCTCGATTTTGCCCGCAATGCACATACTCGAGGCGTTAAGGTTATTATTGCAGGTGCTGGTGGTGCTGCACATCTTCCAGGTGTGATTGCTGCGCTTACTCCACTTCCGGTAATTGGCGTACCAATTAAGTCGTCGAACTCAATTGATGGTTGGGATTCAATACTATCAATTCTTCAGATGCCTGCAGGTATCCCTGTTGCTACAGTAGCTTTGGATGGTGCTCGTAATGCCGGAATTTTAGCTGTTCAAATAATTGGAACTGGTGAGCCGGAGGTTCAGAAAGCGATGATAGAGTTCAAGAAAACTCTTGGCGATAAAGTGGTGAAGGCAAACAAGGAGCTTGCAAACGTAAAATTTAAAAATAAAACAAACTAGTGTTATACTGCGTGTCACCCTGAACTTGTTTCAGGGTGACACGATTATGGGATGCTGAAACAAGTTCAGCATGACTGATGATTACTAACTTGATATAACACTTTGCCTTTCGCACTCTTAACATTCAAAAAGAATGAACAAGCGAATTGCATTAATAGTAACAATAGTTTCATTACACTTTGGACTTAAAGCATCGGTGCCCGACAGGCCAGTTGCTGGCTCGGGTGCCGCTTTAGGTTTAACAGGAATATCAATTAAATCAACCTGGGCAACCCTCCAAAACCAAGCGACACTTGCTTGGCAAAACGATTACTGGGTAGGAATACATCACGAGAACCGATATCTAGTAAAAGAGTTAGGGCTAAGTGCCATTGCAGGAATTATACCAACATCAACGGGAACCTTCGGGGTTAGCCTCTCCCACTTTGGCTACAGCCAATTTAATGTTACCAGAGCCTGTATTGCATATGGAATGAAATTCTCCGATAAATTCTCGGCGGGAGTTGGATTAAATCTTCATCACTTACAAATTGCGGGCGATTACGAGAACAAGAATGCGTACACCGTTGAGGGAGGTTTGATGTATATGCCCACATCAAAGTTGACTCTTGGCGCGTACGTTTTTAATCCAACTCGCTCGTCGTTCGATGAGCAACAAAGTATGCCACCAATACTGGGCTTAGGCATATCGTATTTCCCAAGCGAAAAATTAATGCTCGCCCTACAGGTTGACGATAATACCGAGACAAAACCAGCAATTAGAGGTGGAGTAGAATACAGTCCCATCAAAAATATTGCGGTTAGGCTGGGCTACTCATCGGAGAATCCGCAAGGATTAACAGGCGGGTTTGGCTGGAACATTAAGCAGATACAGGTTGATTTATCGTTTGGCTACCATAGTGTGCTGGGCTATACGCCACAACTATCCGTTTCGTACTGTTTTGCCAAGCCAAAGGTTAACTAGCCATGAACCTCAAATCGGCAGGCATATCAATATTGATTATATTTTTGGTTTTGGCAAAGCCAACCCTGCTAGTTGGACAAGAAACCCAAACCGATGTCCAGCAGATTATTGCTGAAATTGTGGAGGATTTAACTGCAAAAGCAGATGATGAGCAGGATTACACTCAGCTAATTGAAGATTTAATTATCCTTGCAGAGAACCCCATCAACATAAATGCAGCCAAAACCGATGATTTAAAGAAGTTGATATTCCTAAGCGATTTTCAAATTAACAGTTTAATTGATTTTCGCGATTCCACGGGAACAATTCTCAGCATTTACGAACTCCAAACTATTCCTGGCTTTGATATTATTGACATTCAACGCCTAACGCCATTTATAAAAGCTGAGCAGGTAGACAAACCCCAACTTCCTAAAACCTTTTATGGTCGGAATGACTTTTCATTTAGGTATAGAACCTCGGTCGAAACACCTGTAGGATATTCCAAAAGTTACACAGGTTCAGGTTATTTAGGCGACAAAAACTCCTACTACGCCCGCTACTCATATCGCGGAGGAAAACACCTTCAGGCTGGGTTTGTTGCCGAGAAAGACCCTGGAGAACCCTTCTTCGATGGCACTTTCAGAACTGGAGTCGATTATATATCAGGCTACATAAGCCTATCGAAAATTGGAATAGTTAAGAAAGTCATTATTGGCGATTATCACGCTGAATTTGGACAAGGACTTACTTTTTGGAACAGTTTATCATTCGGCAAATCGAGCAATACAGTTTACGTTCGCAAACGTGCCGATGGATTAGTTAGGCACTCATCGGCCTACGAAAGTCAATTCCTGAGAGGTGCAGGGGTAACCCTATCGGTACTTAAAGCCGACCTCACTGTTTTTGCATCGTACAGAAACATCGATGCCAACATTTCCGACACCCTTGAAAGTGGTGATTTGGCCTACACTTCATTACCAGAAACGGGCTATCATCGAACTGCATCGGAAATTGCCAACCGCAACACACTAACAGAGTTTACCACAGGAACAAATATCACCTATAGCACTAACCGCGTAAAAACAGGCTTAACCTTTGCTCACTCAAAAATCAACGGGAACTTCGACGGAACTCAGGCTATATATGAATTAACCCCCAAGCCCTCTGATAAAACAGCCATTGGAGCATCTGTCGATGTAAACATTAAGCAATACCAGTTTTTTGGAGAGTTAGCGTCCGATTTGCCCAGCGGCAAACTAGCCGCACTGGCTGGAGGAATGTTTCAGCTAAGCAATACAGTACAACTATCAATACTGGGTCGTTCATACTCTAGAACTTTTAACCCCCTATACACTGCAGGATTTGCAGAGGGTAGCGGAACCAGCAATGAAAATGGTATTTATGCAGGCATCAGCATTTTACCAACCAAAGGGTGGAAACTCTCTGGCTATATCGATTTATTTGAATTCCCTTGGCTTAAATTTGGAGCAAACGCCCCCTCTTCAGGACAAGAATTTATGGCATTATCCGAACATTCATTTACACAAGACTTTTCTGCAAAAATAAGGTACAGAGTAAAAAGCGTTGAAAAGAATCAATCAAACTCAGTTCTACCAGTTGTTCCACAAATAAAACAAACATCACAAAACCTTAGACTTCAACTTGGCTATAATGTTACTAGTACAATTGCGATAAAGACTATTCTGGAAACCTCAATGTTCGATACCGACAGCATTAGCCTTGAACAAGGATATTTGCTCGCACAGGATGTATCACTTAAGCTAACTCGAATTCCCGTAAATATAAATTTTCGCTTTGCCATATTTGATACTCCATCGTGGGACACCCGAATATACTCCTACGAGAACGATATGCTTTACTCATTTTCAGTTCCAGCCTACTATTCAAAAGGAACAAGATTTTTTGTCTTGTTGAAATACAGTCCAAAATCGTGGTTCGACATATGGCTCCGCTACTCACAAACATACTATAGCGAACTGGACGAACTGGGTCAAGGCGCTGACCTTATTGAAGGGAATACCCGAAGCGAGGTTAAGGCTATGGTAAGATTAAAGTTTTAGACTACCCCAAAGAAAATGACAAAAGTCAGCCACCGGCCTTACCAAAGGGCGTAACTTTGAAACATTAAACATAGAACAATGAAGACAATAGGCCTAATTGGAGGTATGAGTTGGGAATCGTCCCTGGTATACTACCGAATTATAAACCAAGAGGTAAAACGCAAACTTGGAAATTTGCATTCGGCTAAAAGCCTAATGTTTTCTGTTGATTTTAATGAGATTCAGCATCTGCAACACATAGGTGATTGGGATAAACTCAACAGCATTATGGTTGATGCCGCCATTCGTCTGGAAAAAGGAGGCGCCGATTTTATTGTAATCTGCACCAACACAATGCACCGAATGGCCAACATAATTGAAGCAAACATAAATATCCCAATCCTCCACATTGCCGATGCAACAGCCCAACGAATTAAGGAGCAAGGACTAAATACTATTGGTTTACTTGGTACAAAATTTACCATGGAGCAAAATTTTTACAAAGGAAGACTAACCGAATTGCATGGTATAAAGGTTATTACTCCAACCGAGGACGACAGGAATACAGTTCACTCAATTATTTACAATGAGTTATGTCAAGGTCAAATCCTTCAACCATCCAAGGAAACATACATCCGAATAATTGAGAACCTAAAAACCGAGGGGGCTGAGGGGGTTATCCTTGGATGCACAGAAATACCTTTGCTTATTAAACAGCAGGATGTTACAATTCCGATTTTTGACACAACCCAAATTCATGCTGAGATGGCGGTTGAGTTCGCGTTGAAGTAACTACTCTCCTATTATCTTTATTTTTTTACAAAGCACCTCTCCTTCATCATCCACAAGGGTTAGAGTGTAAGTGCCTGGTTGTGGCGATACCAACATTTCGTGCGTTCCACTTGTTTTTCCAAGAAAAACATCATTCAGATGCCAGTAAATAGTTGCATTTGGGTTACGGTGTGTCGCTTTCCAAATACTATGTCCTTTAGTGTCTTTCGCTTCGCGGGGAATATAAATGTCTGCTCCGGCGTAAGGGTATATTAGCGCGATATTTGGAAGTTTATCGTTGGCTTGGGCACATCCTTTTCGGAATGGTGGTAATTTTCTGTAATCAGCGTGAAGTTTTGAGTAAAACCATTCCTGCGCTGGAGGCAGTACAAACCAACTGGTTTCAAACATCTCCTCCTGTTTTGCACAGCCTAACGTTAACCTATTCTTCTGGTCTTTGTCAACATAAATTTTATGGTGATAAGTGCACGGTAAAGTTTTGGTTTTTACTATAGGGATGTACTCTGTAATTGTATCAACGCAATTCTCCGATGCCAATAGCCCACTTTGCTTGCAGGTTACAACCGATTTTAAATCGAACCAAGGCGGAGTGAACCAATTGGAGGTTGGTAACAGCGAAAAGATATCGAACATAACAGGTGCAGCTGCAGCAACGCCAATCAAATCGGCACGACCCTCGCCATCGGCGTTTCCAACCCAAACAGCAACCGTATAGTCGGATGTAACCCCAATTGCCCAAGCATCGCGGAAGCCGTAGCTTGTGCCAGTTTTCCATGCAATCCGCTGGGACGAAATGAAATGTCGCCAAGCGCCATCCTCGCCCGGTCTATTTGCCTGTGTTAACGCTTCCAGCGTTAAGTATGCTGCGCCAGAACCAATGCCGTTACAGTTGAATGTCTGCTTAACTTTTGCAGTACTATCAAGTTGATACCTTAGTGCGACAGCACTGTTCTGTTCACCTCCTGCGTTTCGGCCTAGTGCAGAGTATATTCCAGCAAGTTCCCACATACTAGCCTCGGCACCTCCCAGAATAATTGAAAGTCCATAGTGACCAGGTGGCTTGTTAATACTTGTTACACCCATTTGTTGCAGGTTGTTATGGAACTTTTCAATTCCATATTGCCTTAAAAGATTAACCGACGGAACGTTGAGCGAGCGCGATAGAATTTCGTTGGCAGAAACCATTCCCTCAAATGTTTTGCTGAAATTTTGAGGAGTAAAATCGGAGTAGGCAACCGGAACATCATTCACGAGTTGACGCGGTAAAAGCAATCCTTCGTTTAGCATAAATCCATAAAGGAAAGGTTTTAGCAAACTGCCGTAGCTTCGTTTCGATTTTATAATGTCAACCCTCGATGAGTTCTCTGGTTTGTCGGACAAAATATTTCCTATGTAAACTAACACCTCACTGTATTTATTGTCGATAACCATTGCAGACATATTCCTTATACCATTTGCCATAAAATGTCTGTGGTAACGTTGTGCAATGCCGTAGGCATTATCGTACAATCGTTTATCGATTGTTGATTTAACCATCTTGCCTTTAAGTCCATCGTGAATGCAGCGGATTAGCAAATGCGTTGCATCCTGTGGTAATTCATTGGCTGGATTTGGTGCAGGTTCAAGTAACGCCAGTTGGTAGGTTTCATCGTCAATATAGCCCTTGCTTTTTAGTTTTGCTAATAACCGATTCCGTTTTTCGATAAGAAGATTTTGGTTTCGACCCGGGAATATCAAACCAGGAGCGTTTGGTAGAATTGCCAATGTTGCAGCTTCTGCCCAACTAAGATTATCGGGACTTGTTCCAAAGTATCGCCACGCAGCAGCATCTAACCCAACCACATTTCCTCCAAATGGTGCTTGCGATGCGTATTTGGCCAAAATGGTTCGTTTTGAATAGGAGAACTCTGTTCTAACCGCCAAAAACATCTCAATACCTTTTTCGTAGAAAGTCCTTGGTTTGCCTCGTCTCGAAAGTCGAACAAGTTGCATTGTGATAGTACTTGCCCCGCTCACAATACTCCGAGCCTGAATATTCTGCTTTGTAGCGCGTACAACCGAAATTGGATTTACGCCAAGATGGTATCGGAAGTAAGCATCCTCAAATTGGGTTAGGCAAATGGCAAATTTATCTGGCACCGTATCTACCTCGGGGAATTGCCACATTCCCTCGTCGGATACTGTTGCCGATAATAAATGCCCGTTTCTATCGAGCAGAACGGTTGATGTTGTGTTCTTAAATCTAACAGGAGGAAACAATAAAAAAGCCAGCAGGAGTAAAACCCCTGCCAGCGCTATTTTGTGTTTTGTTTTGATGTTTTTGAAATGCATTACCAAAATCGAAAAAATAGATTTCTCGCTAACGCTCGAAATGACAATTAAGTTTGTTTCCTGTTATGCTGAGCTTTTCGAAGCATCAATATTTAAAATAAAGATTTCTCGCTAACGCTCGAAATGACAACCTAGATTGTTTCTTGTCATGCTGAACTTGCCGAAGCATCTATATTGCTAATGCTCCTGACAATACTCAGAATGACAAATATAAAATTATTCCACAACTACCCAACAACCCTTTTGTGCTGCGGCAATTGTATTGTCGTACATTGCCTCGCAGTATGGGCCAGGCATATAGTACTTACCAGCGTAGGTTGCAGTTAACTTAAGGGTAAACTTCTTGCTAGTATTTGGTCTTAGGCTGAAATAGGTGATTACCCTATCGTCGCGGATATCCTGATAGTCGAAATTCATCTTCGATTGGTCAGC
The DNA here is from genome assembly GCA_023406715.1 of Bacteroidota bacterium. Lineage (GTDB taxonomy): Bacteria > Bacteroidota > Bacteroidia > Bacteroidales > Tenuifilaceae > SB25. The sequence goes on from JAEXVC010000255.1 coordinate 14,190, forward strand.
CGATTCCTCGAAACGGGCATTCTGAATCTCCCATCCCGAAGGGAAAATTTGAGTTAACGCCATCTCCTTCAACTCGCCACGAACACCTGGGTTGGTAATTGTTACTTCGCAGGTAAAGTCGGTTCCTTTTTTCAGATTAGCCGGATTCAAAGTAGTGCCGTTGCTAGCAATGTAGTTAACGGTCATGTTGATATTGTTTTCGAAAGTTTTTTCCTCGCCCTGCTCTGGAACACCTTTCATAACAATGCTTGCATAAACCGGATTCTTTGCAGAATTGCTGAACTCAACACTATTCTTGCCATCAGCAATGGCCATTTGGTCGCGGGCAACAGGCTTTTCGCTCGATATTGATTTAGAGTTACCGTTTAGG
>JAEXVC010000159.1 GCA_023406715.1 Bacteroidota bacterium
CCAGTATGCATTTGCTGCAACACCTGCAGAAAAAACATATCCGGCCTGGGGAACTATCAACGCCAAAGGTTTTGAATTCAGAACTTTATCCGATTTATCGAAATATTCCTTTATTTCGTTCCTAAGCTGCTGCTCCGATGCGGGATAGAATGAGCCAGCAACAACTGCAGGTCTGTTCTTGCAAGCAAATTCTTCACCACCCACCTGTCCTCTGCATGTTGTAGCCATAACTATAAGTTTTGTAATAAGAAGTATGAATAAAATCCTATAAATCATCTGAAATTCAACGAATAAAACTACTACCAAATTTACCAAAATACAGAGCAAAATGCAAATATTTAGTGGGATGCACCAACATCAGAAAACACTTTATCGATATAAATACCCGTTAAGCTTATTAGTGCTAAAAGAGCAGGTTCGTTATTTGTTTTTTGCCTATAATTGTATGATTTTTGAATATCAAAATTTTGTTTCATCAACTCATAACTTTGACCGCTATGAATAGAGTAGCAATATTTCCTGGGTCGTTCGACCCTATTACAGTTGGGCACGAGTCAGTTGTGCTTCGTTCACTCTCGATGTTCGATAAGGTTATTGTTGCCGTTGGCCATAACGCTAGCAAAAAAGCTTTTTTTAGTATTGAAAAAAGGATTGAGATGATTGAAAAAGTGTTTGCCAACGAACCTAAGGTTGAAGTTATCAGCTATGAGGGCTTAACCGTGGATTTATGCAATAGGCTAAATGTAAACTACATTCTGCGTGGACTGAGAACCTCTGCCGATTTCGAGTTCGAACGTGCCATAGCCCAAGTTAATAAGGCAATGTTCCCACAGATTGAAACAGTGTTTCTACTTACCGCACCAGAGCATACCCCAGTAAATTCAACTATTATTCGCGATATACTACTACATAAAGGCGACCCTTCGCAGTTCATTCCAACCTCATTAAAAATTACAGATTACCTTTAATAGTACTATGATGAGAAGTGCAAAGTTAGTTCTAGCTTTTATACTGGCTCTTGTTAGTTATACTTCGTATTCGCAGGAGGCTATAATATATGGCAACGCTCCCGATTATAAAGGTGACGAGATAGTATTTTACTATTACTCTGATTTTATAACCTCAACGGAAACCGAAGTTGGCAGATGTAAAGTTGACGAAAAAGGCAACTTTAATGCAAGAATCAAAATACTTGAAACCACATACGTTTTTGGTTATCTGGGAATTTACAAGATTTACTTTTTTGCAGAACCTAACAAAAAATATCAACTACTACTTCCTCCCAAAGAGGATAAAACCGAAGCACAACGGCTAAACCCATTCTTTAGGGAAACTGAGACTCAGGTAGGAATTTTAAATATTGATAAATCCGACATCAACTTCCTAATCAACAGTTTTGACCTAAAGTTCAATGAGAACTTTGACCAAATAGTTATGGATGCCTACAAGGGCAAAAAATCATTGAATATTGACTCGCTAGTGAACTCAATTGAGAATCAATATAAAAATACTAACAACCAATACTTTAACGATTACAGAAATTACAGGTACGGACTTTTAAAACAGGTTACATTCTACAAAAAATCAACAAGCATATCCAACGAACTCTTCCTTAATAAACCTGTTCTTTACAACAATCCATCGTACATGGAGCTGTTCAACCTTGTTTACGACAAGTATTTCCTCTTCTTCTCCCGCTCGCTTACTGGCAATGTTATATTCAAGGATATTTCCAACAGAAGTTTATCTGGGCTTAAGGAAACGCTATCTGATAATGAAGTGCTAAGTAACGATACGCTTAAAGAAATGGTAATTTTGAAAGCCCTATACGATGAGTTTTTTAGCGACAACTTTTCTCGCTCATCGCTACTGGCTCTTTTGGATTCCATGTACCTGACCACAAAAAACGCCGAACATCTTTTAATTGCTGAAAATATAAGAAGCAAAATTACCAAACTGTTACCAGGGTTTGTCCCAAACACATTTACCCTTAAGGATATTAATGGTACGGAGATAAACCTCGATAAGTTTGAAGGAAAATACGTTTACCTTAACTTCTGTACAACAACCAGCTATACTTGCCTACAGGAATTTCCTTTACTCGACAAATTAAAAAACAAGTATGGCAAACACCTCGAAATTGTTTCCATTTCGGCCGATAAAGAAATAAACGACCTTAAATCGTTCCTTCAGAACTCCGGCTACACATGGACATTCCTGCACTATGGCAATAAGCCTGACATTATTAAGGATTTTGATATAAGGGCGTATCCTACCTACTTTCTAATTGGCCCCGATAAGAAACTTATACTATCGCCAGCACCATCGCCAAAAGAAAATTTTGAAATGAAATTCTTCCAAATACTAAGGAACAAGGGGCTTATTTAAAACTCGTCGAAAACTGCCTGAATATTGCTGTAACTCGCACTAAGATAATTGCTGAGATTACTCTCATTCACCCATTCCACCTTAACAATGTCCTCCTCAACTTGGGGTACCAACTGTTGATTGCCGAGGCATTTCATTGCATACCAATAGGTTCGCTTCAGAATAGATTTGCCATCCAGAACATAGGTATGGTAAGTAGTAATTAAATGGCGTTGAACTGAAAGTTCAGAAACACCTGTCTCCTCCTCCACCTCGCGTAACGCAGCAACCTCCAAATCCTCGCCTTTCTCAACTTTGCCTTTGGGCAAATCCCACCTATTTCTGCGAAATATTAGAAGAAACTCTCCTTTATCATTTTGAACAAGGCCACCAGCAGCATCGATAACCAAAAAGTTTGATGCAAATTGTTCAAACATCCTTTCCGGATTGGAATTTCCTACAAAAAGATTTTGAATAACAAGGTGGTTTTGGAAAATTTCCAGTAATTTTGGGAAGTCTTGGCGAGTGGGACTTCCAAAGAAGAACCCACTATCGCTACTCTCAAAGTATTTTTCTATACTTGGAGTAATTACAAACCGACGATTATTGAAATAAACTATAAAATCCTGCAACATGGCAAATAAAACAATTGCGTCAAACTTACTTCAAATTAATGCAATAAAACTCAATCCTGCAAATCCTTTTACATGGGCATCGGGTTGGAAATCGCCAATTTACTGTGACAATCGCAAAACCCTATCGTTCCCAAATGTACGAAACTCCATTTGTGATGGATTTGTAGACCTAATCAAAACAAAATATCCCGATGTTGAAATTATTGCAGGAGTTGCAACTGGCGCAATAGCTCATGGAATGCTTGTAGCCGACAGAATGGCGTTGCCATTCATTTACGTACGCTCAGCCCCAAAGGCCCACGGGTTATCAAACCAAATTGAGGGCGATTACAAACCGGGTCAAAAGGTTGTGGTGGTTGAAGATTTAATATCAACCGGTATGAGTAGCCTTGCAGCGGTTGAAGCACTAAAAACAGCAGGATGTGACGTTTTAGGACTCGTAGCTATATTCACCTATCAGTTCAACCAAGCAAATGAGGGCTTTGCAAAAGCAGGTGTTGAGTTTAACACCCTATCGAACTACCAAGAACTAATTGGCGTTGCCGTTGAAAGCGGATATGTAAAACCCGAGCAATTAGAACTACTTAAAAGTTGGAGAGAGAGTCCGGATACTTGGGGAAAATAAGTACTGTTTGCTCAAACATCCTCTACTAAAGAACATCTTTTGAAAGCGACCGGATAATCTCCTCGGAGCTCAATCGCATACCATTTGGTGCCGCCAAAAGATTATTAAGCGGGATTAAAGCGTACTTTCCAAAGACGCTATTTCCTGCAGCATCAAGTTTCGGTCCGTACGTGCAAAATGCCCCACGTCCTGGGTCAACATTAATAATAAGCCCGCCAACACCACTTTTGCACGATAGTGCACGAGCACCAGCCGCTAGCAACGATATTTCGCCTGTATGCTCGTAAAGTCCATAGGTGTTCATTGCATTAATTGCACGTACAATATTATCTTCCTTTATAATTTGCTGATCGCCTTTTCTACCTCCATTTGCCAATACCAGACAGGCGTTTGTAATATCGTAAGCAGTAACGCCAATGGCACAGGCTTTTGTGTAGTATTCGAGAGCTTTGTCGCTTGTCATTTGATTGAGAAAACGGCCTGTTTCTGCTAACCTACGTGCAATTGTCCTGTTATTGCCATTGGTTTGCATCTCCGATTCAAAAACGTTGGCCATAACCTCAAGGTTATCGTTACCAGTTAGCATTCTCATAAAGTTCAGAAAATCATCGAAATTTTCAATTGAACCAGCCGATGATATTGCTCCAGCATTGTTTAGCGGATGACCAGGAAGATTTTTCCTTTGGTCGGGTTGCATTACCGCATCGGTATTAAACTTAAGTGCCGTAGCCTCTATGAACGATATTTGGTTGGCTGGTACACCTTTCTCAAGCGCATATATATAAAGGAAAGGTTTAATAACCGACTGTATACTAACCTGAACGTCGACTCCATTCCCTACCGAAAGGATATTCCTGTTCAAATCGCCTATCACAATAGCGGTTTTGTTGGGGTCTACTTTTGTTAGTTCAGGAATATATGATGCTAACTCGCCATACAATGCCATATTGTTTGCCCACCCGTAAACCTCCTCCAGTAAGTTTTGGGTAATTCCCATTTCCTCTAGAGTGGGAGATGTAGTAAGTTGTTTTCTGCTTTCCAGAATATGCTTGAGTAATCTTTCTTTCATTTACAATGTATAAGTGCTTGATTTTGACTTGATTGTTGAAATGTAATGGCCGTGTCAAAATTATTTATAATAGAGAACTAAAATGAGTTGAAATCCATATTCTTCAGCATAATTTTGGTTTGAGTGATGGTTTATACTCTGAACAATGCTGCTTATAGTCTGTTTAATAACTTAACATTTAACCCAAAAACTATTTAAAATGAAAAAACAATTTGGCGAAAAAGTAGAGGGATACACAATCCCCGTATTGAACGAGCGTGAAATTAGAGCAGCTGCAGGAATCTTATTCTTATTTACCTTTTTATCGTTGATGTTCATTATGTTTAAAGGTAACTTTCTGATGATAAAGTATGTTATCACAGTGTTTATGCTCGATTTTATTATTCGTGTTTTCTGGAATCCTAAGTATGCGCCAACACTTATAATTGGCCGACTTATTGTTAGTCGACAAAATCCTGAGTATGTTGGTGCGGCTCAAAAAAAGGTTGCTTGGATTATTGGTGTTATTTTGTCCGTTACGATGTTTGTGCTTATGGTAGTTGTTAACTCATACAGCATAATTACTGGGCTGATTTGCCTTCTTTGCTTGATCTTTTTATTCTTCGAGTCGGTTTTTGGCATTTGTCTAGGTTGTCTATTGTATAAATTAATTTACAAGGATAAAGCGCAATACTGTCCTGGCGAGGTTTGTGACATTAAGCATAAACAAGATATCCAAAAAACATCGTGGATGCAGATTTTTATTGTGCTTGCAATGGTTGGTGTGGTTTTTCTAATTGGATTCTTCTTTCACGAGTTCTTCAGCATAAAACCTCACGATTTGTTTGGAAGCATTCAGCATTAACTATCAACTCATAAAAAATCAAAGCGTAACCTTCTGGCTACGCTTTTTTTTTGATTTAGGAGACCTATTCACATATTTCGAGTATTCCTTTTGAAGACACTTTACCAAGGCTGTCAATCCAAAATACGGCTCCCATTGGGCAGCCATTCTCGCCCTCTGTATCGGTTAGGTATCTGTAGTCAAATCCGAAATTAATTGGTTCACCAAGTATCTTTCTTAAATACGACGTATCACACCCAACTTCAATTAGTTCAACAGCACTCTCGAGGCTTTTTATATCCTTATTTTGCTTGTAGTGCTTTCCGTATCTCTCAATATTATTACAACTGCAACATAACAGTGCAAACATTGCACAAACAATTAACAAACTTCGAATTTTAGTAAAATTCCGCATCATTTTGTCTTACTTATTAAGCACTTGCTTTTGATTTACGAATCGTATAGATTAGCCCAATTAGCGGAGCGAGGAATATTACCAGCCCTATAAAAAACATAAAAGCATGCACGCCTTTTATTCCGGGATTTAGAATAGCCTCTCCGGGATTATTTGGATTGTAGTAAACGGTAACTTTTTTGTTTACAGGATATTTATCTGCCTCCACCTGGGCATCTTTTTGCCATTTGTACTGGGCATTTACAGCTAAGTCTACTTTTTCTGACGAGTAATCCATTGTATCAACAGCATATGTATATACAATGTGCGGAACATACCGTGAACTCCGTGTCACCTCTGATATAATAATAGTGCCCTCGGCAGTTGGCCAACTTTTAGTAGCATATGCATCAATAGCATTGTTGGTTGAATAATAAGTGAGGAGTAATCCTGCCAAACTGGCAAGGATTATTATCAGCATCCCCGATTTTGTTAGTGGTTTTTCCATAAAAATATTCAATTAATTGTATAAAGTTATGTTTTTTTTGACAATGAAACCAGATTAGTTTTTGTTTTTCTGTACTCTACACAATGTATTTCTATTAAAAATTGGGGTATAAGTAGTCGGAGTAAATAACGTTAGTTGCTATAAAAGAATAAGGGCGTTGTTGGCGCCCTTTTCTGTTAAAATGGATTGCGTTAATGCCATTTTAAAACATTCGTGAACCCTCTGTAAGCGTTCAATCACTTATACGAAAAATGGGTTGCGTAAGTTTAATTTTTTTAGAGTTTTTTTTAAGGATTACTCACCCCCAGCCCTCTCTCTGTCAAAGAACAGCAAAGAGGGGGTAAGGCGTGGTCCCATAAAAAAACTTTTAAACCCATAATGATTTCTTTTCCCCCACCATTGTTGAAAACTACTTTTTCAACATCCATCACAACCCACTATCTTTGCGCTTAATACGTGTGCGTAGCTCTGTTTATCTGCTAAACACCACATTCTCAAACAACTTTTCGTGGAAAAGTTATTAACAATTTGCAAAAAAGTGGGAATAAGTGGGTGAAAGTGGAAAATTTCTATATATTTTTACCAATTGAAAAATTGGTAGAAAAATGTCCTCATTCATTGGCGATTACGATTGCAAAGTTGACGAGAAGGGTCGCGTACTCTTCCCCTCAGCGCTGCGCAAGCAGATTACATCTGCTGCGCCCGATCGGTTCGTGGTGAAAAAGGATATCTACGAGGAGTGCCTGGTGCTCTTCCCTATGGAGGAGTGGGAGCGCCAAAATGCCCTAATTCGCAAGAATACCAATCCGTACAACAAGGAGCACAACCAGTTCCTGCGTGAGTTTTACCGTGGCACCGCTGAGGTTTCGCTCGATGCTAGCGGACGTTTGCTTTTCTCAAAGCGCTTGCTCGAGATGGTTGGCATTGAAAAGGATGTGGTGTTTGCCGGCATGAACGGAAAAATTGAGATTTGGGCTAAGAGTAAGTACGAAGGCGCACAAATGCCATCGGGCGATTTTGCAAGCCTGGCCGACAAGATTTTGGGATCAACAATAATAAAGGATGAGTAATGGCCTACCACGTACCAGTATTGCTTGCCGAAAGCATAGAGGGTTTAAACATTAAGCCCAACGGAACTTATGTAGACCTCACCTTTGGTGGGGGTGGCCATTCCCGCCTTATCATGGAAAAACTTAACCGCCAAGGGCGGTTGTTTGCTTTCGACCAGGACGAGGACGCTCTGGCGAATGCAATCGACGATAAGCGCTTTATGCTTATCCGTAGTAACTTCAAGTACTTCCGAAATTTTCTTAGGTATCACGGCGTTAGCAAGGTGGATGGCATTCTGGCCGATTTAGGTGTGTCGTCGTTCCACTTGGATAGCCCTGAGCGTGGTTTCTCGTTCCGCTTTGAGGGACCGCTTGATATGCGTATGAATCGTAGGGCATCGCTTTCAGCAAAAACCGTGGTAAACAATTACGAGGCGGAAGATTTGATGAAGATTTTTAGGCTTTACGGCGAGTTGAACGAGGCTAAACGATTTGCCAACGCAATTTGCCGCGAGCGTTCAAATAAGCAGATTGAAACCGTGGAGGATTTGGCCGAGTTACTCAAGCCTATGATTCCACAAAAGATTCAGAATAAAACGCTGGCTCAGGTTTTTCAGGCAATTCGCATTGAAGTTAACCACGAGTTGGATGTGCTTAAAAGTATGATTCTGAACGCGGAGAAGTGCTTGGTGCAGGAT
>JAEXVC010000209.1 GCA_023406715.1 Bacteroidota bacterium
GACTATCACGAAAAGGAAAAGAAATCAGCCCTGGAGGTTGTACTTACAGTTCTCCATGCTGGAGGTAAATTCGACAAGGATAGCTATAAGGTTTCTGGAGGTTTGCATGGTGTTGGGGTATCGTGCGTGAATGCACTATCCGTTAAATTGATTGCAGAGGTTCACAGGAATGGTAAAGTTTACAAACAGGAGTTCTCTAGAGGCAAAGCCATTACTGAGTTACAAACACTTGGCGAATCGGACAGTACAGGAACAATCATCACATTTCTGCCCGATAGTGATATTTTCACTCAAACAACAACATTCAATTTTGAAATACTAGCATCGCGCTTACGAGAGTTGGCATTCCTTAACAAAGGGATACGCTTATCTTTAATAGATAAACGAGAACTAGTTGAAAACGGAACAACACACTTCCGCAAAGAGGAATTCTACTCACAGGAAGGATTAAAGGAGTTTATCAAGTTCCTTGATGTAAACAGAGAAAGCTTAACTGAAAAAATCATTTACATTGAATCGGATAAAGGAGAAGTTCCAGTTGAAGTTGCAATGCAGTACAACACCTCGTTCGCCGAGAATGTTCACTCATACGTTAACAACATCAACACCATTGAGGGAGGTACACATTTAACTGGTTTCCGCAGGGCACTTACCAGAACACTAAAAAAGTATGCCGAGGATTCAGGAATGCTCTCAAAACTCAAATTTGATATTAACGGCGACGATTTCCGGGAAGGATTAACCGCAGTAATATCTGTCAAGGTTCAAGAACCTCAATTCGAAGGGCAAACAAAAACTAAACTTGGAAACCCCGAAGTTAGTCTATCTGTTGACCAAGCAATGAGCGAGGCTTTAGCAAATTACCTTGAGGAAAACCCCAAGGATGCTCGCAATATTGTTCAAAAGGTAATTTTGGCCGCCACCGCTCGTCACGCAGCTCGTAAGGCTAGAGAGATGGTGCAACGTAAAACCGTTCTTTCTGGCTCAGGTTTACCAGGAAAACTATCGGATTGCTCTGAACGAGACCCTTCCCGTACAGAAGTTTTCCTTGTAGAGGGTGATTCCGCAGGCGGAACCGCAAAGCAAGGCCGCGATAGAAGCATCCAAGCTATTCTTCCATTAAGAGGTAAAATCCTTAATGTTGAGAAAGCAATGCAGTACAGAATTCTCGAGAATGAGGAAATAAAGAATATCTATACAGCATTCGGGGTTAGCATTGGTACCGATGAAGACAGCAAAGCACTCAATGTTTCGGGGCTTCGTTATAATAAAATTATTATTATGACCGATGCTGATGTTGACGGCAGCCACATCTCAACGTTAATTTTAACATTCTTCTTCCGATATATGATTGACCTAATCAATAAAGGTCACGTGTACATTGCCACTCCACCATTATACCTAGTAAAAAAAGGGAAAGAAGAACGCTACTGCTGGAACGAAGAGGAACGCTTAAAAGCGGTAGAAGAAATTGGAAAAGGTAAGGACGGCTCTGTTCATGTTCAGCGTTACAAAGGTCTTGGAGAGATGAACGCCGAGCAATTATGGGATACAACAATGAACCCTGCAACCAGAATCTTACGCCAAGTAACCATTGAGAGTGCTGCCGAAGCAGATAGAATTTTCTCAATGCTAATGGGCGACGAAGTCCCACCCCGTAGAGAGTTCATTGAAACTCATGCAAAATATGCTAAAATTGATGCTTAATTGCTGCATACAATACAAAGAAGGCTGCAAATTTGCAGCCTTTATTTTTGTCCACTCAAAAGTTCCATCCGTTTGACTAAAACTCCATTCGGTTCATATAGCCACTTTACCGAAACTGACTTACCATTAATGTAGTAAATTCGCGCTGCCACGTTTCCGTCTGGATAAAACGTAGTCCATACTCCATTGTGCTTATCGTTAATATATAAACCCGATAGTAAAAGTGCTCCAGTTTTATCAAAATAATCCCAAAGTCCAGATGCCTTTCCATCTATATAATCGCCCTGCTGCTTCATCTGTCCATTTTCGTAAAAAACAACCCAACCACCACTATATAAACCATTAAAAAAAAGACCTTTTGAATATTTATTACCATTAGGATAGTAACTAACCCATTCCCCTTCTTTTTTATCATTTTGGTACAAACCAACCTCCATTAAGTCACCGCTTTCATAAAATGCAACAAAAGCACCCTCCTGTACTCCATCTTTGAACTCTGAAATCTCCTTTACTTTGCCGGTCTCATAGTAACTCGTTAACTTCCCATTTAATTTACCCTTAATATAGAATGCCTTTCTTTGTATTAGTCCGTTCTTATAATAAGTGTAAAGCGTATCGCAATATCTATCATTAACCTTCCTTCCAGAATAATTCAACTCTCCGGTATCATAAAAGGTTTTCCACAAACCACAGACCGTATCGTTTTTGTATTCAGCAATTAAGCGAGTTTTTCCATTCGGAGTAAAAACTTCACTCAAGCCATTTAACATCCCGTTTTTATAATGTGATTTACTATCAATGCTACCACTTGGATGATAGGTAATTAATTCCCCATCTAACTTATCAGACAAATAATACCCTGTTTGGTAAACTGAACCATCAAAATTCCAAAAAGTAAAATCCCCATTCTTCAATCCATTATCATAAACAAACCTACTCTTCCTAGGGCCCTTTGGAAAATATGTTATCCAAACACTATCAGGCTTACCATCATTATAATATCCTTCCTGATGAACTCTACCATCATCATAATATAATTTATAAAGGCCTTGCCTAACAGAATCTTTCCCAACAACAAACCCTTGATATTTTTCCTTAACCAAACCATTATGCCCAACTTTCTCAACCATAAAAAAGGACTGTTGCCCCAATGCAATGCTTGAGGCAACTAGTAAATAAAAAAAGAATATAGTTTTTATAAATATCACTTCTAAGGATTTATCCTTGTAGTATCAGGCACTATTGCACGAACAGCTTCTTTAACTTCAATAATTAGTTGCGTTCCTTCAAGCGGAAACTTGGGCCCATAATCAACAATTGCAGCTAATGCATATTTTCCTGGAGATAACTCGCTTGGCAGAATCAACTCAATATTTCTACTCATTTTTGGAAAAACCTCCAATTCCTGAGTTGGAAACTGTTTTTCCTCAGCAGTCAATATATTCGAAGCTAGCAAATAAATTTTAAACTTTGTCACCTTGTCACCCAAATTCTCAACAGTAGCTGAAAATGTTCTGTTAACAGCATTTGTTGTGGTGGTTTCCACAAGGTTGCTAATCTTTAGCGACTGATTTATATTTGAGCGAGGTGATTGATAAATCTCAACACCAATTCGTCCTGTAACAGTAACGCCTGTTCCAAGTTTTTTATCGGCATTCCAACTTGTCTGCTCAACAGATGGCTGGATATAAAGCATACACCAAGCAGCACCATAGTCTTCCCCTGGAACAAGCATGCTAACCTGAATACTAATATCCTCATTCGGATTTAACTCAAAGAATGCTGGATTAATGTTTATCCAATTTGCACAGGAACGCTTTGTTGAGTTAGGAGGCAAAGTTTTTTTATCGCCATTGCTGGATACAAGAAAATCTGAAATAGATATTGTATAAGCGGTTTTTCTTCCGCTATGGTTTTTTATGTTCAGAGTTTTAGTCTGATTTGTTGCAGGCTCTGCATTAAACTCCAACCTCACTGGCGAAACCTCAAAATCTTGCCCGATACCAACTTGAGGTAAACACAACATAGCAAGCACAACGAAAATCAATCTAAATTCTATTTTCTTCATAATTAAATATTAATTTATAAAACACGAAAATAAGACAAAAAAAAATAAAACAAAACTTATTCCAAACTTGAATCATCAAAAAAAAATTTAAACTCATATAACAATGTCATTTTTTAAACTGGTATACCTTAGAGAAAACTCTAACGCTTAATGCTATTCTACCTGCATGTCGACAAAAAAGTGAACATCAATCACTGCTGTTAACTATATGACATTTACTCCTAATAATATTTCAGACATTTTCTTTAGCCATAAAATAGATTCTCTTCAAGTTTAGTTTATGCTGATTAACCATTAAATTATTACCAAAAATATTTCCTCATTAAAAAACTTTAACTAAGTTTGAATTAAATACTAAAAAGTAAATAATTGAAAACGGCTCTTAATCTATTTATAATTATTTGTTTTACAGTTATTGCATCCGTAAAAAGCAATGCTCAGGAGATATCAATACTTCCGCAGCAAAAACAAAACGATGTTGAAAGGTACAAAGAGCTTGTTAGCCGTTACAAACAAGCGGATAATGCACAACAAGCAGCATTCTACTTAAACAAAATTGCATTCGTATACTGGGAAAATGGGAATATTAAGGAAGCCATAAACTACTTCCTTGAAACTGTTCCTCTAAACGAAAAGATTAGAAATTTCAATGACATTAAGGCAGTTTATAGCAACATTGCATTAATTTATGCCGATATGGATAGGCTTGACATTACTCTTGACTATTTCTATAAAAGTTTAGAGATTAGAAAAAAAATGAACAGTAAATTTGAGGTTGCTGCTGGCTTAATTGATGTTGCTTATATTCATACGGCCTTAAACCAAACCGAAAAAGCCATCAAACTCCTAGATGAGGCATATGCATTATCACAAGAGGTTAACAATCCTCGTTTAATACTCAATTGTCTAAAATTACTTGCACAAAATTACGACAAGTTAGGTAATACAGCTAAGGCCAATGAGTATTCCAGCAAATTTGCCATGTACGAAAAGATGCTCGAAACCCAAACTATAAAAACAGAAGCTGAAGTCAAAATTAGTCAATCCCAAGCTGAGGTTGAAAGCGAAAAGATGAAACGGGAGCAACAGCGATTACTAATGGATTTAAAAGAATTACAAGCGAAAGCGAAGCAAGACTCTCTTACCTATATTGTTATAACGAAACAAGATAGTTTAAAAAAAGCAGAAGATGAGGCTAGAGCCCGTCAAACAGAAATTGACTTGTTGAATAAAGACAAAGAACTTGCCGATACAAAAATCAGGGAACAAGAGGCGCAATCGCGTGCTCAGCAATTAATTATATATTCAGCCTTTGCTTTCCTTGCATTGGTTTTCTTTGCAACAATTGCCATTTACAAAAATTACAGAGACAAGAAAAAGGCAAATCAACTTTTGAATCTTCAAAATATTGAGATACAAAACCAACGCGACCATATCCAAAAACAAAATGAGAATATAAATAAGAGTATAAACTACGCTCAGGGGATCCAAAAAGCACTTCTCCCACCCCAAACAAACTTACAAGCCATATTTTCCGAATCATTTATATTTTTCCGACCACGCGATGTCGTTAGTGGTGACTATTACTGGTTTAAAGAACTTACCACTGGTTTTGGTCAAGATGAAAAAACAGGAAAAATTGCGGTTGCAGCTATTGACTGCACTGGACACGGTGTTCCTGGTGCATTCTTATCAATGATTGGTTACAACTTGCTCGATGATATCGTATATAGAGGTATAAATAAACCTGGCGAGATCTTAAAGGAATTAAACAATGGTATAAGAAGAACGCTAAGACAAGATGAAACAGAAAACCGCGATGGTATGGATATGGCTCTTTGCGTTGTGGATTTAAATAATAAAATAGTAGAGTTCTCCGGAGCTAAAAATCCTCTTGTATATGTTGCTAACGACGAAGTATTCAGAATTAGAGGTGATAAAGAATCAATTGGAGGAGGTATGGGATACATGGAAAATGATTTTACAACACACTCCATTCAAATTCAGCATCCAACATGGTTCTATATGTTCTCCGATGGATTTATTGATCAATTCGGAGGTGCTGATGGTCGAAAATTTATGATTAAAAACTTTATAGATTTTTTAGCAAGCATTTCAATTCTCCCCCCTGACCAACAAAGAGAAATGCTTAAAAACACTTTGAAAGACTGGCTAGGTACAAAATATACGCAAGTTGACGATATTTTAGTTGTAGGGTTTAAAGTAATGCCATAGAAACAAACCTATTCTGAATACTCATTTATGAAAAAGAAGGTAATAATCCTTCTTTTTTAAATTCAGGGTATCAACAACACGGAACCACACATCAACAACACGGAATTCGCGACAAACTACAATCTGCTTACAACGAATGACATAAATCACAGCTAACAGTATTTTCAAGTACAAAATCAAATAATTAATCAACAAAATTTGCATAATAAATAATTTTTATAGTATTTTTAAATTTATTTTACTTGAAACTAAAGGAAAACACTTTATTAATTAAATTTTACGACTATGAGAAAATTCTTTTACTCAGCAGTTATGTTAGCCTTAAGCTATGTGAGCGTTGGGCAAACATTACAGGATAACGCAGTTATTCCTATTTCTGTTACGCTTAACTCAATACTAAGATTGAATGTAACCTCTGGCGGTAACATCCAATTTGTATTTAACACAATGGCTCAGTACAATGGTGGTATTACTGGTACCGACCAAACCACAACAATCTTCAACGTATCATCTTCTCGTGCTTACGAGGTTATGATGGGTGCCGAAGGAACTGACCTATTTGGAGTAGAGACTGGACTTAGCATCCCTCTTGCTGTAATTCAATACAATTTGGCAAAACTAGTTGGTCCCGCCACAGCAACAGTTACAGGAGCAGGCCCTTTTGCTTTGGATGAGAGAGCTAACGACGTTTCAATCTGTGCCAATACTACAGCTACAGCTGCTGTTCCTGACGAATACTCCATCCTATGGAATGCCGGAACTGCTGCTGCTTTCAGAGCAACAAATTATCCTCCCGATGTTTATGTAACCAATGTTTACTTAACATTGTTACCAAACTAATTTCTCATTCAGGCTGTTTTGTAAGTATGTCAGAGTTACTTACAAAACAGCCTATTGTATGAAAAAATATGACTTTTACCAAAAATTGGTTTTTATACTCTTTTTTACTCATAGTTTTCTGTAGCATTATATCTGTTAAGGCTCTATCGCAGCCTATAACAGAGTTAAGGGTTATTGGAAACTCTGCTACCTTTTTATTCAACACCATAAAACAATACACTGATGGAATAACTCTATCAGAAAATCACACAACTATACGAATTCGATTTCAAATTACGGGTAAAACCGCATGGCAAATTGTTGCTTGGACTGATTATTCAAACATTGAATACGAAGAAGGTGTAGAATTTATTCCAATTACAAATTTCTCCGTTTTGATAAATACTGCATCAATTGCTCCCACCGCCCCTGCCACTGTTACAGGCTATACAACTCCATTTACACCATCAACAACCCCAACCGCTTTAATATGGGGAAACGGAGCTCCAGGGGTAGACTCAGTAGTGGAATTTAAAATTTATTATAAAATTTCCCCAACTGGTCTAGGAGCGCTACCTAATGGCACTTATTATGTTCCTTTACAACTTCGGTTGGAAGAACAATAAACATACAAGTTTTTGAATGAATTGGACATCTAAAAAATATATTTATTCATTATTAACTGGCATAATTCTGCTAGTGCACTCCAATCATTCCTATTCACAGTATTACTTATACAACAACGACACTCCTCAGAAATTAAATATTGAGTTTTTAAAACATTCAATTGAAGTAAAATCTAAGCAGGTATTCTTCAATGCTCTTAAAATATCAAACAAGTCAAACCAACATGAAACATTTAACTTAAACTTAACTGTTCCTCAAGGCTGGAATATTATTGGCAATGAAAAAGTCGAGATTACAGTTCCTCCACTAGACTCCATTCTTGTTCCCGTTAGGGTTGCTGTTGGCACTAGGGTGAGAGGAGATATTGGTTATAGTATAATAGCGTCGATAACAGACTCAAGAGGAAACACTATTAAGAATGCTTACTGTTTCATAAAGATTCCTCACGAATTCAACATTCAGATTAAGTTTCTTGGTGGAATTTCATATTTGGACCCATCATCACTTTCTAGCGAGTTTTCAATTCAAATATTAAATTCAGGGAACAGGGAAGAACCTATAAATTTACATTTCGACGGGAAAAATTACCTGGCAATCGAATCGAAAGACAATACAACTGCCTCAGTGGATGTATCCATTCCTCCATTTTCTGATACAGTCTTGACCTACCGTGTAAAACTTACTGAAGATTACTTTGACAAGAAACTTTATCCTGTAACCGCTATTGTTAAAACAACATACTCTACTACCGAAAAGAATATATGGTTCAATAAACTCGATTCAAAATACATAAATCACATTTCAAACATTGATAAACCGTTAACCATTGAATTATCTGCGCAAGGATTGCTAGATGCTGAAAGAGAACCAACTATTTCTGCAACTATTGAAGGAAAAACCTATTTAAAAGGCACTAACGACATTTACTACTACTACCGCAACTATGCATCCAAAGAAAATAGCGACTTCTATGAAAAAACTCGCATGTACTTAGGAGCGCATTTGGGAAATTGGAATGTTGAAGTAGGAGATAATTTGAGAAGTTTAGAAAGTCCTATGTTTGGTCGTGGAGGATACTTAGCCTACCAGAACTCTCGCAATCTAGTTCAAGCAATGGCCAATAAAACCATTTCGGGAGATTTCACTAACTACGGTGGGTCTTACTCATTCTCTCTCAACAATTTATCAAGCATTACTGCGGGAGGTGCTTATAACTATGGTAAAAATGGGTTTGAATCGAAAGTTGGATTCGTTGGTACAGATTTAACCATCAAAAAAAATCACAAACTAAACTTTACTTTTGCCTATAACACTAACTCATTGAATGATACTGCACAAAATAACGAACTAGGAGGAAGATTAAGTTACTCATCAAGATTTGGCAAATTTAACACTTCATTATCGACGAGTTACTACGGGATCAATTTTTATACTCCAATGGCCGGAAGATTTGACTTAACTGGCACTATACGGTTTGATGCCAATAAAAAAAATAGGATTGCATTAATTTATAACGACCATTCCTCTAAACGAGAAAGCACAAACACAGAAACTATAATGGGGTATAGAGAGGGCAAAGCAGAACACACATACACTTTGTCAAAAAATGCTAGTTTTTACTGGGGCCCTGCACTTAGCCAATATTTTGCCAGCGGAATAAACTATTTCCAAACTGGAAATCAATATACAAGTTTAAACTATAAACTAATTCTGGGAGCGAGGCTAAAAACACTCAACGAATCAGTTTTGATAGCTCCTCGTTTTGAATTCGCGAAAGCAAAGATTACCGAAAATCCTTTTAACTACAATAATGATAAATTTGGCTACCAATACTTCTCCATCAATATAAGAGCTAGATACTTTAATATTGTTGCATTTTACAACTCTGGAGCTAGAACAGTAAACGATCAATTAGGCTCGGCCTATCAGAATCAATCTATTAGAAAACTACAATTCATCCCTTCGTTCGACGCATTTATATATAAAGACATAGTAAAACTATTTGTAGGGTGGAGTTACACAAACAATTTATCCACAAAATTAAGTTATTCAAACATTACTGGGCAAATTACCTGTTTTTTACCAAAAGACTGGCAGTTTAGAACTCTAGCCGTATACTCATTGCAAAAAAGAACCACATCACAGGATGCCATTGAAACTTACCAAACCTTCTACGCCGAAGCAAGTATTCGTAAAGAATTCGACTTACAACACCCTCGAGTTAAATTTCACGATTTGAAATTCTCTTTTTTCAAGGATTTCAATGGAAACTACACTCAAGATGTTAATGAGCCAGGTATAAAAAATGTATTAGTTCGCGTTGAGAAAGTCAAAAGCGACGTAAATGGTCGTATTCCTAGCGATTTTTTTAGCACTGATTTATTATCCGATAATTTAGGAGTTGTTAGCCTTGAAAATATTCCAGAAGGAATATATGCCATATCCTATAATCCTATAGGTAAAGAAGCCGGAAGTTTTAGCAAGGCAAAGGATATTGTTGAGTTAAGGGTAGACCGTACAGGTGATTACTTTTTCCCATTTGTTGAAAAAAACAAGGTTTTTGGCAAAATTGTACTTAATCGCAGTCGTCTTTCTGGCTTAGGAAAAGTTGATGCTTCAAACATCAGAATTACAGCTACAGATAGTAGAGGAAATACGTTCTCCACCCTAACAGATAAAGAAGGTGGGTTCATAATTTACGCTCCTGTAACCGACGAATATATAGTAAATATTAACAATATTTTTTATGAAGACTTCGATTTAAGACAAAACAACTTCAGAGTTCAGTTTAATGGCTACAAGCAATTTGAAGTAAACTTCGTATTTGACGAAAAAATTAGAAGGATAAACTTCAGCCCTTCAACACAAGACAACCTAGCCGATGGTGTACTCCAGGTTAGAAGAACAAACTTACGTGGCACAGTAAAGGATGCAACAACTCTTAAACCTCTTCGTGCTAGGGTCAACTTAGTCAATACAAAAAACAACTCTGTTGTTTCGGCAATATATTCTAACGCACAAACAGGCGATTATGGTTTATCATTCTTAGCCGATGACATTTACCTAATTGAGGTTTTAGCCGATGATTACTGGTACTTCTCTGAGAGTCTGAACCTGAACCAAGTAACAACCTTTATGAATGTTACCAAAGACATAATGTTAAAACAAATATCAATTGGTTCAAAAATGGAACTCAACATAAGGTTTGCAGAGATTAACAAATCAGCATTGGGACCAGAAACAGTTGCTGAACTTAACAGATTACTGCGCATTCTTAAAGATAATAGCAATATTAAGATTGAGATTCAAGGCCACTGCGATGACTTAGAAGCTATTAACAACCCACAAATTGGTGAAGAGCGAGCAAAAGCAGTTGCTAAATATCTTGTTGAAAACGGTTTCAGCAATTTACAGGTAAGAGGCTTTGGAAATACGGCTCCTATTGCTCCTAGCGATTCAGAAGAAAACAGAACATTAAACAGAAGAGTTGAGATTGAAGTTATAAGCAAATAGCTGCGTTTCTCTTGTCATTGCAATTAATTGGTTAATTATGAAAATTAATTTCTCAAAATATCAAGGAGCAGGGAATGACTTTATAATCATTGATGATAGAGGAAAACTATTTCCTGCTTCAACCGAATTAATCAATAAACTTTGCAACAGGCATTTTGGTATAGGAGCCGATGGACTTATGCTTTTAAGCAATTCCTCCGATGGAGATTTCCTTATGCGCTACTTCAATTCTGATGGGAATGAATCTACAATGTGTGGAAATGGCGGACGTTGCATCACTCATTTTGCCAACAAACTTGGCATAATTCAATCCTCCACTGTTTTTTGGGGTATCGATGGAGTTCATAATGCGGAATTAACTGATAAAAATTATGTTCGATTAAAAATGAAGGACGTCGAAGAAATTGAAATAATTGACGATAACTACTTCATTGATACTGGCTCTCCGCATTACGTAAGTTTTGTTCGCGATGTTGATGCCATTGACGTTAACCGAGAGGGTAAACTAATCCGTCAATCTGTTAACCTGAACAATGGTGGCACAAACGTCAACTTTATCCAGGTGATTGAAAATGATACTATTAAAATAAGAACTTTCGAAAGAGGCGTAGAAGCAGAAACCTTAGCATGTGGAACAGGTGCAGTAGCCTCAAGCATTGCATATGTTCAATATTTCGAAATCGATAAAAATAGAATTAGACTTATTGCCCCCGGCGGCGAACTACTTGTAACTTTTGACAGAAAAGACTCCACTAATTTCAATAATATTTGGCTAGAAGGACCTGCTAAACACGTTTTCGACGGTACTATAGATATCTCGCAGATATGATACCTTCGGGTATTTGAGGCTGAACAAAATTCATTACCTTTGTTTTCTAAAATTGATGATATGAAGCCGTTGAGAATTGATGAAACATCTGACACTCCGGAGATTAATTTGGATAAAGATAGAGGGAGGTTTGAGTTTTATGGGAAGTCGATGCCTGAAAATCCCAATGAGTTTTTTTTACCAATAATTGAATGGTTTAAAGAGTACGTTCAAAATCCCAACAAAGAAACAGTACTTATTTTTAAAATGGATTATTTTAATACTGCTTCGTCAAAAAAAATACTTGAAATACTCTCTCTTCTGATTGAAATTCACAAGAAAAAAATGTCGGTCATAGTAAATTGGCATTATAGAACCAACGATGATGACATGAAAGAAACCGGTGAAACATTCTCAGAAATTATTCATATTCCGTTCAGGATTACTCCATATTAAAATACAGCCCCTCAATAGAGGGGTTTTGTTTTACAGTAAATAATGACATTTCAATGTCGTTTAGTTAAGGAGATTAGCTTCGCTGAGCTCCCATCGGTCGGTTGCCTATGGCGAACTCACAAGTGAGATTCCGCATCAAGTGCGGAATGACAAGGAATAGTTAAACCCCCTTTACAGTCATTGCTTTCAGCGAACTCGCATAAAACGCTCGGTTCCTGCGAAGGCAGGAAATGAAATTCGGCGGAGCCAATCTCTAACTTAATAATTTAAAAGCCTTAACTAAATGACATTTTTTCATTGATTCTGTCAACTCAAAATGTTATTGAATTTTAAATAACTGAAAAACTGGCATACAGGCAGTTAATGAATGTTAATACAAGGCATTTTAGTGTACTAGGAATAAGTTTTGTTTGTTATTTAGTAAAACATAAACTTTAAAATTTGTAGTATATGAAAGGTCAAAAATTTATCATCCCAATCATATCCGCTATTCTTGGTGGAGTTGTTGCTGTTGCAATTAGCAATTACATTTTTAAAGGTAATACAGGGCCTATTGCAGCCGCCGATAAAGTTGAGAAGGTTTATCTTACAAAAACCTTTACAGGTGATTCTAACTCAACAGATTTCACTGTTGCTGCCGAAAGAACTGTTGATGCTGTAGTTCACGTGAAAACATCTTATTCAATTAGTAACACTTACTCTTTTGGAGATCCATTCTTCGATTTCTTTTTTGGCCCACAACAAAACGTAAAACCACAACCAGTTCAAGCATCGGGCTCTGGGGTAATTCTCTCCCGCGATGGGTTTATTGTTACAAACAATCACGTAATTGACAATGCAGAGAATATTGAAGTGGTGCTTAACGATAAACGCACTTTTAAAGCAAAACTTGTTGGACGTGACCCAAGCACGGATATTGCCTTACTTAAAATTGAGGCAACAGACTTACCGTTTATCCCTTTTGGCAATTCCGATGAAGTTAAGGTAGGAGAATGGGTTCTGGCCATTGGCAATCCTTTCAACCTGAATTCAACAGTAACCGCTGGGATTATTAGCGCAAAAGCACGAAATATTCAAATTTTGAACGAACAGTACGCCATTGAATCGTTCATTCAAACCGATGCCGCTGTGAACCCTGGAAACAGTGGTGGTGCCTTGGTAAACTTAAAAGGAGAACTCATAGGCATTAACACTGCTATTGCATCCAAAACAGGCTCCTATGCTGGATATTCATTTGCAGTACCTTCGTCTATTGCAAAAAAAATTGTAACCGATTTAATTGAGTTTGGCGAGGTTCAACGAGCAATTCTTGGAGTTGGCATAAACGAACTTACCGAAGAACTTGCAACAGAAAAAGGTATCAAAGAAATTAAAGGTGTATACATTGGGCAAGTATACGAGAAAGGTGCTGCAGAAAAAGCAGGGATTCAGGCTGGAGATGTTATACTATCTATTAATGGAGTAGAGGTGAATAGTTTATCTCAACTTCAAGAGCAGGTTAGTAAATACCGTCCAAATCAGCAGGTAGATGTTGTTGTAAACCGAAATAACAGCAAAAAACACTTTACAGTAACCCTTACTAATCTCAAAGGTGGTTTTGATGTTATTACCACAGATGCAATCCTAGAGAAACTCGGTGCCAAATTCTCAGAAGTAACCGATAAACAAAAAATGGAACTTAGAACAAACGGAGGATTACAGGTTACCGAATTAATGGATGGAGCCGTAAAAGAAAGTCGTATTAAGAAAGGCTATATAATCACCCGAATTAATAGAGCACAAATAAGTAGCATTGAGGATTTAAAGAGAATTATTGAGATATCGTCGGGGGCGGTTTTGGTTGAAGGAGTTTATCCAAATGGCACTAGAGTAGCATACGCTTTAAATCTCGAATAAAATATTTATCAACATAAACGAAACAAAACTAACCCGGTTTCCGTTCTACGATAACATCGTTGAATGGATTCCGGGTTAAATATCTTTAAAATAGATATGTTGTAAAATATTTAACTTGAAATTAACTTGAAATTGACATAACTTCGCATAAAATTTCGCATAAAGTAGATGAGACAGCTAAAAATCACAAAATCAATCACTAACAGAGAGAGCGCTTCGCTTGATAAGTACTTACAGGAAATTGGAAAGGAAGACCTTATCACAGTTGAAGAGGAAGTAGAATTAGCGCAGCGCATTAGGAAGGGTGACCAAGCAGCATTAGAAAAACTTACCAGAGCAAACCTTCGTTTCGTTGTATCGGTGGCTAAACAGTACCAAAATCAGGGCTTAAGCCTACCCGACCTTATCAACGAAGGAAACCTTGGTTTAATTAAAGCTGCTGAGAAATTTGATGAGACACGTGGTTTTAAATTTATCTCATACGCAGTATGGTGGATTCGTCAGTCAATTCTTCAGGCTTTAGCTGAACAATCCAGAATTGTACGTTTACCATTGAACCAGGTTGGTTCTTTAAATAAAATCAACAAGGCTTTCTCGAAATTTGAGCAAGAGTTTGAGCGTACTCCATCGCCAGAGGAATTAGCAACTTTGCTAGAACTTCCAAAGGAAAAGGTTAACGACACATTACGTGTTAGTGGACGTCATGTTTCGGTTGATGCTCCATTTGTTGACGGTGAGGACAACAGCCTGTTGGACGTTCTTATTAACAACGACTCTCCAAATGCTGACCGTGGCTTAATTAACGAATCGTTAAGTCGTGAAATTGACCGCTCACTAGCAACTCTTACCGAAAGAGAGCGCGATATAGTTAAACTGTTTTTCGGAATTGGTTGCCAAGAAATGACACTTGAGGAAATTGGCGAAAAGTTTGGCTTAACCCGCGAAAGGGTTCGTCAGATTAAAGAAAAGGCAATTAGAAGATTGCGTCACACTTCAAGAAGCAAATTGCTTAAATCATACCTAGGATAAACTAAAAAACCCGCTTAAAGCGGGTTTTTCTTTTCTTATTTACTCTTTTACTTACAGTCCTTACATTCTTCAAGATTTCTATTGTAAATAGCCATCGCCTTATTGCTCATACCCATACTGGAGAATCCTCCATCATTGAATATATTCTGCATAGTAATTTTACGGGACAAATCGCTGAACATCATTATACAAGAATCGGCACAGTCCATTGCATCGGCATTGCCAAGTGGCGACATACGGTTCGAGAAATCGAGCAAAGCATCAAATCCCATAACTCCTCCCCCTGCGGTGGTTTCGGTTGGGGACTGAGAGATTGTGTTTATACGAACACCTCGTTCCCTACCATAGATGTATCCAAAACTTCGAGCAATTGACTCTAACAATGCTTTGGCATCGGCCATATCATTATAACCGTAAAGTGTACGCTGTGCCGCAATATACGATAATGCAACCACAGAGCCACCACGCTTAATAGCGTCCATCTTCCAACTGGTTTGCAAAACCTTATGGAACGATAGTGCTGAAATATCAAGAGTTTTCTGCAAATAATCGTAATCTAGGTCATCGTAAGTTCTACCCTTGCGAACGTTTGGCGACATACCGATTGAATGCAGAATAAAATCGAGTTGACCACCAAATCGCATCATTGTTTGGGAAATTAGATGCTCTAACTCTGCAACATTAGTTGCATCGGCTGGGATTACCACAGAATTACATTTCTCGGCAAGTTCCGAAACTGTACCCATTCTAATAGCCACTGCTGTGTTGGATAGTACAATTTCCGCACCCTCTTCGTGTGCTCTTTCAGCCACCTTCCAGGCAATAGACTTGTCGTTTAGGGCTCCAAAAATCAACCCCTTCTTACCTTTCAATAAATTGTAAGCCATATTTTAAATTTAGGTTATACAAACGTATTAAACAACTACAAAAATAGTTTGTTCAATCCGCCTAAACAATTGTTTTATGACAATAGTTCCTTTGCATTCGACAAAGCGGCATCTGTAAGCTTCTCGCCACTAAGCATTTTAGCAATTTCAATCACCCTTTCGTCAGGGTTTAAAAGTTTAATGCGTGTTGCACTTTGTGCAGATAAATTATCCTTGTAAACAAGGAAATGAGTTTTGCCTTTGGCTGCAATTTGAGGTAAATGTGTAATGTTGATAACCTGCATACCATTGGCCATTTCATGAATAATTGTTCCCATTTTATCGGCAATCTCGCCGGAAACTCCCGTATCTATCTCGTCAAAAATAATTGTGGGTAAACCAGATGATTTAACCAAAAGTGATTTTAGACTCAACATCAACCTCGATAACTCACCGCCCGAAGCAACCCTTGAAAGTTCCATTGGAGCCACCTGTTTATTGGCTGTGAAAAAGAAAGTAATTTTATCGATACCCCAAGGTTGAAAATCCTGCAACTGTTGAATATCAATTTTAAAAGCCGCATGCAGAATACCCAATTGCACCAATAAATCGGTAACACTCTTTTCAACTTGGGGAATTGAACTCTTTCGTTTTTTTGAAATGTCAGTTGCAACCTTCATAAGGTCTGATTCAGCTAACTTCAACTCTTTGCGTAGGCTCTCCAAGTTAAAATCGAGACCTGAAATATAGTTTACTTTCTCCTCAATTGAATTCCGCAACGATATCAAATCATCAATACTGGTAACTCTATGTTTCTGAAACAAAGTGTAGATTAAGTCGATACGTTTGGACACCTTATCGAGCAACTCATCATCAACATCTACCTTAGAATTCAGAGCATCAATTTCGGTAACAATATCCTTAATCTCAATGCGGCAACTCTCAATACGTTGCTCAATATTTATGGCTGGCTGATAGAACTGAGATACTCGTTTCAGGCTATGAATTGAGTCTTTTAGCATGGCCAAAACTGAGGCAGTATCGTTATTCAACGAATCGTAAGTAAACTGCAATGATTCCTTAATCTCACTGGCGTGAGTTAACTGCTTTTGTAACGCTTCTAACTCAACCAATTCATCATCTTTTAAATTAGCCGATGTCAACTCAGTTAATTGGTGCTTTAGGTAGTCGAAATCGCGAGTTGCATTTTGCGCATCCTCCTCAAATTTAGACAATCGCTGTTTTAACTCCCTGTAGGAGTTAAACTTATTACGGTATGCCAAAACATCATTCTTAAGTGATGCAAACGAGTCGATTACCTTTAATTGGAATAGAGAGTTACTTAACAGCAGATTCTCGTGCTGTGAGTGAATATCGATAAGTAAATCACCAAGTTCTTTGAGCTGATTTAGATTGACAGGCATTTCGTTAATAAACGCCCTAGACTTGCCAGAATCACTAATTTGGCGACGAATAATGGTTGTTTTATCAAATTCGATATCATTGCTTGCAAAGAAATCCTCCAGGTCATAATCCGACACATCAAACTCGCCCTCAATAATACAGTTCTTGGTTTTATCTTTAAGTACCGAGGTATCGGCACGTTGACCTAAAATAAGAGTAAGAGCACCTAAAAGGATTGATTTACCGGCACCAGTTTCACCGGTAATGATATTCAAACCCTTTTGGAAATCAATCTCCAAATGGTCGATTAAAGCATAATTCTGTATGTGAATTTTTCGAAGCATTGTTATGCAAGATAACTATTCGTTCTTTTGCTCCAAAATTGTTTTGTATTTTGATGCGTTAGGATTATCTACCTCTATTAGGATATTAACAACCCGTGCTCGCTCTGATGGAAACGATTCTGAAAAAACATTTACCAACTCATCGTTTTTTGCATCAAAAAAAAGTTGAAGCCCAAAAAGGTAAGGGTCGGGTTTTTCTCTATAAACTTTCTGCAAAAGGGCTAAACTCTCTGCAATCTCGGCTCTGCCTTCGGTTGGCTTCTCACTCATTCTATCAAGCCCTTGCCTATGGTAACGATAGTAAACCTCGCGCAATGGGCGGTATTTGCTATTAAGCAGATTTTCAACCATCCAGTACCTATTCTTTCTGTTTCCTTCGTAAGCCTTCCAACCTCTTTCAGGAGCGTTCTGAGCATTTGTAACAATTTTCTCAGCCTTTAAGAAATACTCTGAGCCTCCTAGATTTGAGTAAGAATCGTAGTCTATACCAAGTATTATATATGCATAAAAAGCAAGCGTTGACGATAAATTGCTTAAGTGTGAGGTTTCAGTAAACTCAATTTTATCAAATTCCCTATACCTAAAATGCAAGTTATTATCAAGAAAATTAAGCATTGTGGTATTGTACGATGAGTTAAACACTGGCCTACGAGCCTGTACCTGTATAGTTCCCTTATACTCATCGGAGCCCAACTGCTCGGTAATATTAAGCATTATGTTGCACTCAATACGCTCATCGAAACCGTACACATGGTTTGTCCATGCGGTATTGTTCATGAACTCGTAAAGTGAAGTTTGAAGAGTTTGAAAAACGGTACGATTTGTTCCCTGTATTTTTTGAGTATTAACCTGAATATTGCATCGTAACTCCTGCGCCCAAAGAAACCCAGGACTTACAATTAATACTATAAAGATTATTCGCTTAAATACCATTGGGATTAATCTGCTTTGAAAAATTTATCGAAAATAACATTAACAATATCCGTTGCCACTTCCGATTTATTCTTTAAATCAAACGTAAGCTGTTCGCCATTAGTATCAATTATGGATATTTTATTGGTATCGTAGCCAAAGCCTGCACCTGAATCCTTTAATGAGTTAAGAACAATTAGGTCGAGATTCTTCATCTTTAACTTAGTCTGCGCATTTGCCAATTCATTGTTGGTTTCTAAGGCAAACCCAACAATGCGTTGAGTTTTACTTTTCTTTGCACCAAGCGTTGAAGCAATATCAGATGTTGGCTTAAGTCGTAGCATCAAGTCATCCTTCTCTCGCTTAATTTTCACATCCGATGAAGCATCAGGGGTGAAATCGGCAACAGCAGCGGCCATTATGGCAATATCAACACCACCAAAATGCTGTGTTGCAGCCTCAAGCATTTGCTGAGCCGATACAACATTTATTACCTTAATTAAAGGGTTATTGTGTGGAATTACCACTGCGGGACCTGTAATAAATACTACCTCCGCGCCTTGGCTGGCAAAAGCCTCGGCAATCGCAGTTCCCATCTTTCCAGATGAGTAATTGCCAATAAAACGAACAGGGTCTATATGCTCATATGTTGGGCCAGAGGTTACGAGAACTCGCTTCCCGCTAAACTTTTTTTTTGAGCCTAAAAAATCAACAACAACCTCAAGAATTCTCTCGGGTTCCTCCATCCTACCCTTTCCTGTTAGACCACTCGCAAGTTCGCCTGTTGTTGCTTCAATAACTACATTACCAAAACGTTTCAGCGTTGCAATATTCTCCTGTGTGGTTGGATGATTATACATATCCAAATCCATTGCTGGCGCAACCATAACAGAACACTTAGCCGACAGATAGGTAGTTAGCAAAAGATTATCGGCAATGCCGTGTGCCATTTTGCCCATCGTATTGGCACTTGCAGGGGCAATTAAATACAAATCGGCCCATAATCCTAAATCTACGTGACTATTCCAATCACCATTCTCAGGATTAAAAAAATCAACAAGAATAGGATTCTTTGAAAGAGTAGCCAGTGTTAAAGGAGTAATGAATTCCTTAGCAAGTGGTGTCATAACCACCTTAACCTCAGCACCCTCCTTAACAAGCAATCGGGTAAGCGTTGCAGCCTTATAGGCTGCAATACTACCTGTAATTCCTAAAATAATATGTTTGCCAGCTAATCTCATTCAAGCATTTACCGATTACTCAGTTTTATCTGCTTTAGAATAATGCAATTTCCCCTCCTGATATTCCTGTACAGCAATCAGAGTTGGCTTAGGAAGTTTTTCGTAGAATTTCGAAATTTCAATCTGCTCTCTATTCTCAAAAACCTCCTCAAGGTTATCGGTATAGTAAGCAAACTCTTCTAACTTACGATTAAGTTCCTGTTTTAAATCAACGCTAATCTTATTTGACCTTTTTGCGATAATGCGAACCGACTCGTAAATATTCCCTGTTTCTTTGTCGAGTTTATCTAAATCGCGAGTTACTGTTGAAGCGGGTGCATTGATTTTCTTAACGTCCATATGTGTTTATTTTGATTAATTTGACACTTGTAAAACTTTCATTGAAGCATCGTACATTTTCTTTGCCTCATCAACATATTTTGAAGTTGGATACTCACTAATAAAAGTATAGTACTCATCAACCGCAGATTGAAAACGCTCTTTACGTTTCTCAGGCACACTATTATCGGCAAGTAAATACGATGATTTTAAAATTAAGAAAAATTGTTCTTCGCGATACTTGGTATTCGGAAATTCTTTAACGCTATTTCGAATAGCAACAATTGCTGCTTTGTAATCGCCAATCTTATAGTAAAGTTTTGAACTTAAGTATGATTTTTCAATCAGTTTCTCACGAAGTTCATGAACAATTTTATTCACTTCACCCATCCTTTTGGAGTTTGGATATCGTGATATAAATTCAGCAAAAGCAGAGATTGCAGCCTGAGTATTATCTTGGTCTAACTCCGCTCTTGGCGACGACATATAAAAGCAGTAGGCATACATAAACTCAGCATCCTCAGTAAAGGCACTTCTTGGAAAAGTTTTCCTAAACTTATCAAAATAGTGACCTGCTAAAAGATAATCGCCCTGATGATAATTACCCTGAGCTAAGTAATACTCAATTGTATCGGAACGCATTGTTCCCTTGTAAATTGGAGAGAGCTGCTCAAACAAAGTAAGATAACGGTAATGGTCTTTCTTTGCATAGTACTCAAGTGCTTTCTTGTACTTAAACTCGTAATCCTTACTCTTTAATACCTTTTCAAAACCACTACATCCAAAAGAAACGGCCAATGCAACTAAAAGAATATATATAATTGATTTCGAAATAAACACTTTAACTGGGCTACTATTCATAAGGCAAAACTCCTTGGTTAATTATCAATACAAGTAAACAATTAATATCCTACTTAATTTTAAGCAGGCAAAGTTAGAAAGATTAGCGATAAAGGAAAAATAAATCTACCAGTTTATAATAAAAAAGGTTAATTATCCCATTATTTTCGACTAAAATCTGGTTTCGAAATCAATTTGTTGAAAATATCGAAACAATCATCAATACTTATACTACTTATTTTCAAAACATTAACAGACTTGTGGATATTTTTTGATTAATTTTGGATAGCGTTACTGAATTTCTAGTAGATTTGCGACAAATTTCAATTGATGTTTAATGTTTTACCTAAAAGCATTTAGAAGTGGACATTTTTGATAAAATAACTAACATGGGCCCTATTGGGCAATGGCAAAACCAAAGCCATGGCTATTTCTCCTTCCCAAAATTAGAGGGTGAAATTAAGCCTAGAATGATGTTTAGAGGAAAAGAAGTTTTAACATGGAGTTTGAACAACTACCTCGGATTAGCAAACCATCCAGAAGTACGTAAAGCTGATGCGGATGCTGCTGCTGAATTTGGTTTGGCATACCCAATGGGCGCAAGAATGATGAGCGGGCAAACTCGCAAACATGAGGAACTTGAGGAAAAACTTGCAAAGTTTGTTGGAAAGCAATCGGCCTACCTTTTAAACTTTGGCTACCAAGGAATGGTTTCAATTATCGACACCATGGTATCGCGTAATGACACCATCGTTTACGATTCTGAATCGCATGCCTGCATTATGGACGGAGTTTTCCTACATAAAGCTAAAGGTGGAAAAAGCTTTGTTTTCCCACATAACAATATTGAAAAATGCGAGAAAATGCTTGGCTTTGCAAAGAAAAACGCTGAGCAAAATGGTGGTGGAATTCTTGTTATTACCGAAGGCGTTTTTGGTATGGCTGGTGACCTTGGAAAACTTGATGAGATAGCTGCCCTTAAAAAGAAATACAATTTCCGTCTATTAGTTGACGATGCTCATGGTTTTGGAACTATGGGAAAAACTGGTGCTGGAACTGGTGAACATTTTGGTGTTCAGGATCAAATTGATCTTTACTTCTCCACCTTTGCAAAAAGTATGGCTGGAATAGGTGGATTTGTTGCTGCTGATGAGCAGGTAATTAAGTTTTTAGCGTACAACCTACGCTCACAGATTTTTGCAAAATCGCTGCCAATGCCTATGGTTTATGGTGCTTTAAAACGTCTTGAGTTACTTCAAACCCAGCCTCAACTAAAAGACAACCTTTGGACAATTGTTAGAGCATTACAAAAAGGCCTGAAGGAAATGGGATTAGATATTGGCAAAACAGAGTCGCCTGTTACCCCTGTATATATGACAGGAGGTATTCCTGAGGCAGCCAATATGGTATTTGATTTACGCGAAAACTATGGTGTTTTCTGCTCTATAGTTGTTTATCCTGTTATCCCTAAAGGACAAATCTTACTTCGTATAATCCCCACAGCGGTGCATACTTTGGATGATGTAAAATACACTATTGAATGTTTTGCAACTGTTCAGGAGAAATTAAAAGCAGGCAAGTACAACAAGGAGAAGATTGCTCAAATCTAATTTGAAACGTTAAAGTTCTACATACAAAAACCCCGCAAAAGCGGGGTTTTTATTTTCTACTTATTCTCAGCGTAGTATCGTTCCGCATCTATTGCAGCCATACAGCCAGAGCCTGCAGCAGTTATTGCCTGACGATAATGAGGATCCTGTACATCGCCACAAGCAAAAACACCAGGAATATTGGTTTTTGAGGTTCCTGGAATGGTTTTAATATAACCCACCTCATCGGTTTCAATCCAAGGCTTAAAGATATCAGAGTTTGGTTGATGACCAATGGCCACGAAGAATCCAGAAATATCCTTCTTAACATCCTCTCCAGTTTTTGTATTGGTAAGAATTACTCCATTCACGCCAGTCATATCACCCACTATCTCCTTGGTTACATGCTCGAATAATACCTCAAGGTTGGGAGTATTCATAACACGTTCCTGCATTGCTTTAGATGCACGTAAATATGGTTTACGAACAATCAGGTAAACTTTATTACATAAGCCTGCAAGGTATGTAGCCTCCTCGGCAGCAGTATCGCCACCACCAACAACAGCAACATCCTTACCACGGTAAAAGAAACCATCGCAGGTTGCACACGCCGATACACCTTGTCCTTTAAACTTCTCTTCAGACTCCAGACCAAGATACTTGGCAGTTGCACCAGTGGCAATAATTAAGATTTCCGCTTCAATAACCTTTTCATCGTCAATGGTAACCTTAAATGGTCTTGACGACAAATCGGTTGAAGATGCAATCCCAAACCTAACATCGGTGCCGAAGCGCTGTGCTTGTTTCTTTAAATCCTCCATCATTTCGTTACCTGTGATACCGTTTGGATAACCTGGAAAGTTCTCAATTTCAGTAGTAGTAGTTAACTGTCCACCAGGCTGAATTCCTTCGTAAACAACTGGGCTCAAATTTGCCCTTGCAGCATAAATAGCAGCAGTATAGCCAGCGGGACCTGAACCTAAAATTAACACCTTAACTTTTTCGACAGGTTTATTGGAGTTAGAAGAATTCCCCCCAGCATTTGTGTTCATAGACTTGAATAATTCCATATTATAAACTTATTTACATATTTTAATTTGATGCAAAATTAATCAATTAATGAATAACAAAATAGAACAAAAATTGATTTTAAACAATTAAAATAAATCCGTTTTGGGTTAATTAGCTAAAATAGCGGTAAAAATTGTTGTACTAAATTTTTGAATTTAAAAAAAGGGAGTATTTTTGCATCGCATTAGTGTTCGGGGTGTGGCGCAGTTGGCTAGCGTATCCCGATGGAGTCGGGATGGTCACCAGTTCGCTGGATCATTATATAGTTTTAAATTTCTCGTGAAGTCGGGAAATGTTTTTTGAAAAAATCGGGGTGTGGCGCAGTTGGCTAGCGTACTTGCATGGGGTGCAAGTGGTCGCCCGTTCGAGTCGGGTCACCCCGACGGTTCAATATTTTCTTTAAAAATTCATTTTTTAAAAATGAATGAAAAAGCCCTAGAAATAGGGCTTTTCTTATTTAACTACGTCACTAATTTTCCCCATACTTTTGTAACAAAGTGGCATTTTTTGCCTGTTTTTTCATGTTTTGTGCAACAAATGTGCAACGAGTGTGCAACAGCCGTAAAACGGGGCATTGCAACGACCAATCGTCGGGGTGTTGCAACTAAAAAAATAACAAAAGGGGAGTTTGTGTAAGAAAAAAAACTAAACTATAAACACAAAATTGAACACCGTGATTAATAAATCGGCTCTGATGAAAGTTTTGATCTCCTCACTACCTTATTTAATCCATATCTTGTAAGCATTTCTTTAACTTTGTTTTCAACATATGAATCAGATGTAGGTGGAAGTACAATTTCATCAATTAATAAATCCATATCAACACTTATAAAACGCCCTTTTTCAAATTCTTGTTTAATCCAAAAATTATCGTCAGTCTCAGCATCTAAAATATTGAATATCAATCTCAATTCTGCTTCATGAGAAAACTCAATTCTTTTATGAACAATTGGAGTTAGAAAGTTATAGGATTCACAAGGATAATCCGTACCATGAAACCAAATATCTTTATCATAATCTATATATCTAACTTTGCTTAAATAAATGTCTTCTTTTGTTCTCTCAAACGAGTTAATAATTTTTGCAACTGTTGATTTTATAGCAACTCCTTCATTTGATTTCAAATATAGCCTCCACATGCCATCAGATTCATTTTCATTAATGTGCCAACAATTAACAATTGTAGCCCTTTTAAACTTCTTATGAGTATCTGCTAGTGCTTTAACATTTTCTTCTGCTGCTGTTCTATCGAAAGTATTACCGTAAAATCTAAAGATTTCTTCCTGAGTTCTTATTCGAGAGTCTGCCTCATTTTTCGGTATTGACCCTTCAAAGGGATCAGAAAAACGATCCACTCTACAAAAAAAGAATGCATTTCTAATGATTGACGATTCAAATTTGTCTAAACTGATATATCGCCAAGTTGTATCACCTTCATTAGGTTGAATAAATGCAGGATGGTCTCTTTCAATTATCATAGTCGAATAGAATATAAAGGAGCAATGCTATAATCAATATTTAGTGTATCTGTCTATGATTTAAATTTATGAGATACAAACTGCAAACGACGTTCTCAATAATTAAAGACTAAGTTAAAGGTAATAAAATTCTGCAACTTCAACCCTAATAATTAGAATCATGTGTTAGACACTGTGCATTTTTACAATATTCTGTTCCAAAAATCAATCACAGCCTCTAAAGTTTTAAAGAAGTCAACTCGACTTCCATCAGTTCGGGTAAAAACGACTCTTGGTTCAAGGTTATCTTCATCTGCAATTGATGTATAATTCTCCTCGATTTGTTTGAGCGGCAATCCCTTTACATTAAACAAGATGCTCTCTAGTACACCTGGAGAAGAAACGGACCAATATGTCGCTTTTTGGGGGTTAGTTGATGAATATAAATGCTTATATGCATTTGAAATGCTCCTAATGTCTTTAAAACAACCGTTAGTATTATCTGAAATAAATTCTATAAAATCTCCGAGTTTTTTAAATTCTTTTATTTTAGATTTATCATGTTTCATATAATAATTATAGTAATGATCTGCTAAATGCGAAGCAGAAACAGCAGCGTTAAAAGCATATCTTACACTCCACTTATTACTCTGGCAATCAATATAATTAGCATATACAAAATTTTCAAAATAATTTTCTGGTGTTGTTCCCATAGCCCGTTTTTTTTGCCTAGTGCCTAACTCTCTTGCATAAAAACTTAAAGTAACCAATCGCTGAATGAAGTTATGATGAAAGATACATTAACCTCCCAATAAAGTTAATAAAAGTCAAACAAAATATATAATTTGTTGAAAAGTAAAAGATTAAATTCACCTATTCGGAACTTGGATTTGAGCGAAAATTTTCAAAAAAATGTGCGACGTTCGTGCTTCGATTTTATATAATATACTGATTTACAATAGATGTAAAGCGATGGGTCACCCCGACAAAAAAAGAGGCTTTTAGCCTCTTTTTTCTTTTATACACATTCTTTGGAATCGGAATGATTGCCCGTTCGTCATACAGACTAAAATTATATATTACTTATTCTCGTAAGTTCTCAAATACACCTTAATCAATTCTGTAATATCGGAACTAAACACGTAGTTCAACTGTTTATCAGCCCAACCATTCTTTAAGGTTTCCCAATTACCGATAATCTCCTCGTTGGAGCAACCATTACAATCGTTTCCAAGACTAATAAAAATATTTCTTAGTAAGTGTAGCGTTTCTGATTTGGTACTTGTCTCGAAACGAAGATTAATCCAACCATCTGGGGAGGTTTGAAGTTTCTTCTTTAGTTTAATGATATTCTGATAAAATCCATTATCGTTTTCGGCCTCGTATTGTTCCAACTTATCGATATAATCC
Source organism: Bacteroidota bacterium (assembly GCA_023406715.1). Taxonomy (GTDB): domain Bacteria; phylum Bacteroidota; class Bacteroidia; order Bacteroidales; family Tenuifilaceae; genus SB25. The sequence goes on from JAEXVC010000209.1 coordinate 26,611, forward strand.
TTACATATTAGTACAGTATCGGTTCCTTTTTGAGAACTTTCAATATAAGCAGATATTCTCCTCTCCTTCTGTTCCACAGTAGAATCGTTGAACTGATTAAAGTAGTTGCTCCAAACAGAATCTACAAAGGAATTAGAACCACTTTTATTGTTATTCAGCAATAATGGAACTATTTCCAACAATCCAAAAAATACTGACAGAAATATTGCTAACCACATAAAATTTCGGATTGAGCGTAAAAACCCAGGTCTCTCCGTGTCCTTTTCCTGCTCCTTGGAAAGTAAACGGTACGAAAGAATAGCAAGCGCCAGCGCGATTCCTATGGCACCATACTTTAGAAAATTGATTAAATCCATTCTAGAATTGGAATATTAGATTAAGTATTTAAACAACATATTGCCCCACTTTACAGAACTAAAGTAGTGAAATTCTTACGAAATTTCCTAACGAAGTAAAACTACTAAAAAAAACACTTTTTAAAACGAGTAATATAGTTGAAAACGCAAACTTGGGATTACAACTAAATCGCTAATTTTTGTATCGAACCAAGGCTCAATACTCGCATCCTTTACTCGTTCCTTTTCCATAAGTGTACGCGATAGGCCTATATCGAAATTTAGCCCAAACTTAGATGAAATATTAAACTCTCGGCCCAGACAAACACTGCCAAAAAGATATTTAGTTTCGGAATAGGCTGCATTATCGATTGAGTACGATAGCCCTTGCCGGCAATACCACACCCCACGATTGCTAAGCACAGACACTCCACCAAAGTGATACTGATGATCCACAGTAAAGGAGTTGTACTTATACCTGTAGAGCATTAGGGCATTACCATAGTAAAACCCAACCTGATTTTTGGGAGTAATCTGCACTTTGCACCCCAAATGTATTGACTCAAAAAAACCGCCACCAGTGTTTATGTGAAATGCTGGATAATCCTGTGCAATTACAATTGATACTTTTATAATGAACGCTAGTAATATTAAACTTATCTTTTTCATTCGTTCAAAATTTTAAATAGAATCTAATTGGTGAGATGTTAATGGAATAAGTCTTATCGTAAAACTAAGTTAGCAATATTTGATTTCAAAAGGACCTTAACTCCAAATAATTCACAAACAAAATATTACGCACAAATTGTTCGTCACAAATTACTTGCCATTTATAAGGTTGGATAAAAAACTACTTGATATTGATTTATTTTAGAGGTCAGCATCAAAAATACACTCACAAACAAGGGTAAGTTTGCGTTACAAAAGTGTGCAAGAGTGATTAGCCGTTAGTTTTTTCTTTTCTGTTTTTCCCTTTGTACTTTTTAGTTTTCTTACAAAAAGGTTTAACAGTCTTTGCCGAATCGGCAATATTAATTTGAGTAGAATCAGTCCTAATCGGGTTAAAAGAAGATGTTGTAATATCATTCTTGTTAACAGTCGATTGTGTTCCATCTGAATTAACAATTGTCACCTGATTTTCATTGTTAATTACAGTTGTATTAGTACCATTTGGATTAATGATTGTGGATGTAGTACCATTGTTAATCACTGTTGAATGTGTACCATTCGGATTAATAATAATGGAAGTAGCGCCATTATTTATTAGGGTGGAGTGAGTTCCATCAGGATTAACAATTGTGGATGTAGTGCCATTGTTAATCACTGTAGAATGTGTCCCATCAGGGTTTACTATTACTGTTTGTGCATTAGTACTGCAAATAACGAGTAATAATAAAGTTAAAACGGTAAGTGTTTTTTTCATATTTTTATTTTTAATCACTATAACTTATTTATTCAAATATTATGTAGCAGGTTAATAAATGGTTGCAAATTTGTTTTGTTTGGAGATTGAAACTACATCTTCGTCCAGCCCAAATAAAACAAACAAAAAGCATAGAACTTTTCGAACTCCTCAAGGCCAAAACAAACACGCTGTTAGTGGCCATAATTCATATCACTCATCTTCTTTTTTGGGTCTGTATACATTAATCTTAAAAACAAGTTCAAACATTAATAAGTGTGAGTAATGTAAATCAAAATTTCCATTATTCCAAGTAAAACAAGATGGATAATAATTCAATCCAAGATTGAATCCGTTTGTAATTTTATAGTAGCCTGATAATGCAACTCCAACATTGTATTGATTAACTGAATATTTCAACGTGTCAATATATTCAGGAAATAGTTCAACAGTTTCTCTCTCATAATAGAAAGTCTTATTGCCTTGAATTCCTAAATCAATGTGAAGGATTTTAATATCTCTACCGACCTGCAAATTCATGTAAGTTGCAAATGACCTATCATAAGAACCTTCATAATCAACGGGTGCAGGAAACGGTAACATAAAATCAGTCATTACTCCAAAAACAGTGTTTATTGAGTATAAATCAGAAAAATAATATTCAATTCCAGCAGAAATGCCCAAAAACCCAAATGCATTTCCGTATCCATGTCCTTTATTTAAATAAAAATGATTCCCCTCTGGTATGGAGATTTTAAAGTTCAACTGGTTTTTAATTGATGGAATCCATTTTTGAGTTTTACTTAGCAACAATTTATCAAATCTATTTCTACCTGCTATGGATACATAATTATTCTTGGGGTAAGTAAATCTTTTTGGATTGGTTAAATCAATGGCATATCCAATAACACCGGAACCATTGAAAATATTCCCCAACCAAAATGCAGTTGACAATCGGCTATCAAGAATAACATTTTTTATCAACATATCCTTTTTCACAATCAATTCAACGTCAGATTTGGAGCGAACCAAATCTATCTTAGCTGGCGTTAAATAACATTCATTTGTGTTTTTAATGCAAACCAATGCAGAATCAACATCAGTATATACATTAATACCAACAGTTTTTTGATGCATTAAAGTTGTACAAGAAGAAAAAGATAGAATAATAAATTCAAGTAAAACTAATCTGTTAATTGTCATATCATCTATGTAAAATTTATCAACCTTTACGCTAAGGATAGTTAGTATGACTACAAATCCTGTGGCATCATCCCACGTTAAAAACAAACTAAATTACTAAAAATTTTCATACCCGAATCATCCATTTCAGCAGGCTAAAACACGATGGAATATATCAAAAGGATGAACTTTAGCAAGGTAAAGAAGCATGCGTTACAAACACAAGCCGGTGAGATTAATACAACACAAAACTTATTGGAAATGTCAATTGTGTTCTAACAGGATAACCGTCCTTTAGACCTGGTTTCCATTTCCTCATTAAATCAATTACATCCATTGCATTCTCGTCAAAACCAGGACATAGTCTTCTAATATATTTTTTATTACTTACAGTACCATCCTTCTCAATAATAAACGAAATATAAACTCTTCCAACACAATCAACATCATTAGCAGGATATTTAAGATTTTCTTTTATAAATTCTTTAATATTCTGAATTTTATAAAGTTTATCATTTACAATTAATACAGGCAATGAGTCAACCAATATATATACCGTTGAATCAGTTATGTTGTCAGGTTCTTGAGCATAACCCTTTCCAAAGCAAAATATTAATCCAACAATAAGAATAACCATTCTATGTTTCATATTACACTTGAAGATATAATTGCTAAAAAATTAAATATTTTTTAAATGAAGTACGCATACATAAGGCGCGCAACAACGATTAAAGAAGCACAAGTTACAAACGCACGCTTGCGAAAGGCTATTCCTATGGCACCATTCTTAAGAAAATTAATGAAGTCTATTTTACCCATTCTAATTATTAAATTGAAAACATGCTAATTTGTAGCAGGTTGTTGTTGATGATTAACCAATAACGATATTTTGAAACCTAAACAAAAGCCTTAAGTTAGCACAATTTGCTTAAATCTTTACAATTAGAAAAATGAATTTTAAATAAGAACAGAATTACTCCAACTTATCAAACAACTAAACATATGACAGTTATAACCAAACTAACAATAGGTTATAATCTGTAAAGCAAAAAACGACGCCAATAATGTAAGCGTCGTTCTTAATAAATATAGAAGATTTGAGTGTTACTCCCTTCGGATTTCGTCTCTAAGAGCAAGTAAATCCTGCAAATCGTTCATCTCCTTTCGGATACCACCTCTAATTTTAACTATCAAAATATAAGCACCAACCACAAAAAACAGGTAGATTCCTACAAACAGGTAAAAGGGTAGGTTATTATAGATTTCTGGTCCCATTAGAGCAAAACCAATCACGTACAATGCAACTATGGCAATGGTGTATAGGCCATGTATGCGCTTACGCTGTTTAACAAATAGCACTGCTTGTTCTGTATTGCGCAAAGCGCTATCTGTGATATCTATGGAATAGGCTCTAATCATGCTAATCACCTCAAGAGCAATGCGAAACGCTAACGATACGAACATAATACCAAACCCTACGTGACTTAACAAAAAGCGATACCTCATTACAAGAAAATAGTATAACGTAATAATCACAAGGGTAATAGCCAAAATAGTGATATTTAACGCATGAGCAACAATTGAACTACGCCTTTTAGCTTTAGCCTTCGATACAATTGCAGGGATATCGACATCGGCTGAGGGAACCTCTGTTTTTGCTTTGTTCCAAAGCTCTTTTAGATTATCAATCTGCATATTCATTTTGCATTAATTTTTTAAGTGTTTGCTTAATCCTATGAACCTTTACCCTAACGTTAACCTCACTAATACCCATTACATCGGCAATTTGGGAATACTCAGCATCGTCGAGCACCATCATTATTATAAGTCTATCAACCTCGGGTAACTGGCTTATGCTTGCATAAAGTGCACTTAGCGCAGACTCCTGAACATGGCTAGTGGAGTCATCGTGATGCAGAAGGTCTGCACGTTGCTCAACATCAACACTAACATTTTTTGATTGTTTGTTGTCCCTTAGACTCTTAAGACAGGTGTTTACCGTTATGCGGTATAGCCATGTTTTGTGAGTCGACTCGCCCTTAAACCTATCCAACGAGTTCCATGTGCTTATAAAAACCTCCTGCGAAATATCCTTTGCCCTACTCCTATCGCCATTTACAAACCCCAAACAAAGTTGCATTACCATTTGGTTGTGGGCGGCATAAATCTGGTTAAAAAGGCTCAGTTTAGCGCTCATTACTCAAGAAATTTGTTAAGTTGAATATAAAACCACACTGCTGCATCGAACATAACAAAATGCTTGCAATTGGCTGGTGCAATAGTAATATGTTTATTGGAAAGATTTGCATACTGCGACTCAAAAACTCCCTTAGCCTGCTCCGCAGTTGGAAACGAAGCGCCTACAACTAGAGTTTTTGCAGAAACGGATTTGAGAGTATCGCGCAAATCGAGCTTTAGCAAATCGGTAAAGCCGTAAACGTAGGTTTTTCTGTCCGAGACTAAAATCCAGTCTGTAAGTAACCCCACCTTATCGGCACGACTGGTCATATTGGAAGCCATGCCACCTGCCATTTGCTTAAATCCCTCGGCGGGCATTTGGAGCATCTGGTTATTGTAAGGGCTATCGTACTGGAGCGCGTTGGCAGGTATGCCAGGCATCATAAGTTCGCGCATACAGGGAATTGCATCAACCAGAACTAACTTTGTAATTCTATCGCCAAGGCTAGCCGCAAGGTCTACGGCAAGGTTGCCTCCCATACTATGACCAATAATTGTAACGTTGGTTAACTGATTATCGGTAATATACTTGGCAATATCGGCAGTTAACTTGGGATACCAAGGCATTTCAACAGCCGGAACACCATCAAATCCGGCATAGGTAACCTTTATGTATCTGTAGTTGCCTTTAATGTTAACAATGGTAGAATCCCAAACCGAAGCTGGACAAGTAAAACATGGAAGAAGAATTACGGGGTTGCCTGTTCCTTGAGTTTCAATGCGAACTGCGTTGTACTGTGCCTTAAGGCTAACTGCTAATACTGATAAAATTAGAACTATTGCTATACGTTTCATGGTAATTAGTTTTTAAGTGTTTTGCTGATTGGGCATAGCCAAATCTACCTATGTACTGCCGGCGAAATTGTACTATCGGTTTTGGTTATTGTTCCCGTTTCAGTTTAACACTTTGTACCACGAAAAAGTATTTTGTTACAGCTTTTGTTACAGCTATGGTTATTTTTTTTCAGATTCTTAAGAAGTACGCGTTACAAACGCGCGCCAACGGGCAAACCACCTGTTAGCTGCAGTTTTTTATTTTTCTATCCGAAATTCGCTTTTATCATTTTTGCAAAAAACCAGAATTTTGTCATCATAATAGTATCCTGCAAAAACATAATGTTTTTCATTGTATTCTTTTGTTATTTGTTCATTAATCTTACAATTAGCATCAATTGAGTACACCTGATATGGATTGTAGTGTTCTAAATGAGCATTTAGACTATCGTAAATATTCAATAGTTCACCGTTTGAACGACCAATTATATCAACATTTCCATCATTATTTAAGTCTCCAATGGATATTAAATTTTCAGGTAATCTATCTGACAGCAGTTTGATGCTATCATTTTGAATTCTAATTAAGGAAATTTCTGTTCTTCCAATTCCATATTCAAATCCAAATAGCAAAATAATGGATTGGTCATAACCTTTGTAAAGAAATATTCTTTTTGACTCAATCGAGTTTTTGTTTGATAGTAAGAATGAACTATCTATCTTATCCCAAGAATCAGATGCTTTAATGGTTTCTTTAGTACCGTTAGATAATGAGAAAGTGATTTTAGTAAACTCGCCAAATTCAATGGGTTTACCCGATAGAATCATCGTGTCGGTTCTACCATCGCTATTTAAGTCGCAAATAACTCTTTCAAGTATAGTGTTGTCATTATCTAATGTACTAAATTTTTCTTCTTTAGATTTGCAATTTATCAATGCAATAACTAAAAACAATATTATACTATAAATTTTCATAGGACTATCATTAAAATGGCAGCTAACTTACTTATCTCATCAGCTTTTGATATCAATCAAAATATAAAACTTAAATTGATTAATAAACAAAGTAAACTTATAACCCCTTACATGGTTCTATAAAAGTAAAAATAAGTTATACAAAAAACAAAGGGTTATGGTAGAAATAACTTACCCCTACTCCTCTCTGCCGCTTGGCGCTGAGCACGCGTTACAAACGCGCACTAGCGAAAGAAAATATCTACTTTTTGTTTATTGGTTTTTACGGGACTTGTAATCGTCGCAAACGGAGTTCATTACACAGGCCGGGCACTTGGGGTTTGTGGGGCGGCAAACCTCACGGCCTAAGAAGGAGATTGCCATTCCTACCTCATTCCATTTTTCCTGTGGGAATGCAGCCATTAGCTGCTTCTCTATTTTCTCGGGTTTTGTACCCTCGGCTACACCTAGTCGTGGAGCAACTCGTAGTACATGCAAGTCCACAATAATGCCTTCAGCATTATCGCCCGATTCGCGGATTATTACATTGGCCGATTTGCGGCCGATACCTGGCAGTTTTGTTAATTCGTTGAGGGTATGAGGTATTTTACTATCGGTTCCTACCGCCTTAGCCAAGGCAGAAAGCCACGCCGATTTATTGCCAAAATTACGCACGCTGCTTATTAAGCGCTGTATCTCCTCAACACTTGCAGCGGCAAGATGCTCCATGGTTGGGAATTCCTTAAAGAACTCCTTGGCTACCTCGTTAATATGCTTATCGGAATCCTGTGCCGAGAGTATAACCATTACAACCAACTGGTATCGGCTCTTGTAATCTAACGGATGTTGGCGGCCTTTGTACTGCTTTAGCAAAGGCTCAATGCTTTGATTCCATTTGGTTTCCATGGCTTGAGGTTTTTAATGTTTTATATTTGTCATCTAAAAAAGGAGATTCCTCGCTGCGCCTGCCTACCGGCAGGCAAGCTCGGAATGACAATCAACACCAATATGCTAATTCCCCACTTGCTCATCGGGGTTTTTAGTTTTCTTGCTGCCTCGGTACAACTCAAACTTCTGCAAACGGCATTCAAGCGAACCGTTGTAAAGTTTGATTTTACGCGATGGACGGAGTCCAAAGTTTTTAAGGGCATCGTAATTGGCACTGATAATCCACGCATCGCATCCTTGGTAGAAATGCTTTAGGCGTGAGCCCATATCCTGATAGAAACGGGTAATTTCCTCCAACTGCAAACGTTCACCGTAAGGTGGATTCATAATTACAAGTCCATTTTCGCAGTTATGCGATGAGTTGAAGAAGTCGGTTCTATCGAAGGTAATCATCCCCTTCACCCCTGCCCTCTTGGCGTTGGCTACGGTAATATCAATTGCTCGGTTATCGACATCCTGCGCAAAGATTTTTGCCTCGCAGGGTTTGGTCTTTGTCTCGGCATCGGTTTTTATGCTATTCCATAGCGCAGAATCGAAATCCTTCCAGTTCTCGAAACCAAAGGTACGGTTGCGCCCTGGAGCCATATTGCTTGCAAGCATAGCTGCCTCAATGGGAAAAGTACCTGAGCCACACATCGGGTCAATAAAATCACTCTTTTTGTCCCAGCCTGTAAGTAGTATGATTCCTGCTGCCAACACCTCGCTCATAGGAGCCTCGGTTTGCTGTTGCTTATAATTTCTTATACCAAGTTGCACCCCAGAACTATCGAGCGAAACAACTACGTCCCTATCGTGAATATGAATATTGATTCGAACATCGGGATTTTCAGTATTTACCGATGGACGAATTCCGTGCCTATCGCGGAACTGGTCGGCAATGGCATCCTTGGTTTTAAGCGCAACATACTTAGAGTGGGTAAATACCTCGCTGTAAACACTGGCATCAATAGCAAATGTTTGCTTGTAGGAGAAATATTGCTCCCACTCTATCTTCATAATTCTATCGTAGAGCTGTTTCTCGTTATTAGCGTAGAAAGTGCTAATGGGTTTAAGCACCTTAACAGCAGTTCGTAGGTGCAAGTTGCACTTGTAAAGCATTGCAGTATCGCCCTTGATACTAACAGCACGGCTAAGCACCTCAACATCCTCGGCTCCTAGTTCTTTTAACTCATTGGCAAGAACCTCCTCTAGGCCAAACAGGGTTGTAACAATTATCTCGAATTTTTCCAATGTGGTATGTATTTATATCACCCAAAAATACTGCTTTTATGGTTAAGGAAAAAATTGTAAGGTCATTTGAGTATCTTTGCCTAGGAGAAGTGGATAAAACACCTTGAGTGTTGGAGTATTGGAGTTTTGTACACGGGAATAAATGCAATTAACTTATATTTTAAACAGTTGAAAGTAGCAATTATTGGTGGTGGAGCGGCTGGATTTTTTGCAGCAATTACAGCAAAGGAGAATTATCCCGATGCTGATGTTGTTATTTTTGAAAAGGCACAAAAAGTTCTGTCGAAAGTGAAAGTTTCGGGTGGAGGACGATGCAATGTTACCAACGGCTGCGAGACTATTGAGGAGTTGATTACAGCTTACCCACGCGGTGGTCGTCAACTCAAAAAGGCGTTTTACACGTTCAGCAATTTTGATGCGATAAAATGGTTCGAATCTCGTGGAGTTCCGCTAGTTACCCAAAGCGATAACTGTGTTTTCCCAAAATCGCAGGATTCGCAAAGTATTATCGATTGCTTTTTGAGGCAATGCAAGAAACTGGATGTAAGAATTGAAACTGGAAGAGCGGTTAAAAGCGTTAACCCACAAGGCGATAAACTGAAAATCGACTTCAGGGATGATGAAAACAACCCACAAGAATTTGATAAAGTGATTGTTACCAC
>JAEXVC010000212.1 GCA_023406715.1 Bacteroidota bacterium
ACTTGAAAGAGGGTGGGGCTTTAGGCTTATTCCCCGCTGGCGAGGTTTCAACTTACTATGATAATATAGATGAATCGGGCGTTGTTGATAAGCATTGGCAAAATTCAATGATTAAGTTTATCAAGAAGGCTGAGGTTCCTGTTGTTCCAATTTATTTTCAAGGGGAGAATAGCCGATTATTTCATCTCCTTGGTTTAATTCACCCATTACTTCGAACCGTAAAAATTCCTTCGGAACTTTTAAATAAAAGAAACCAGAAAATTCGGGTTAGAATCGGTTACCCCATTAGTGTTGAGGAACAGAAAGCATATTGTGATGTTGAGCGCTACGGACGTTTTCTTAGGTTGAAAACTTATGCTTTGGGGTCGTCCATGGAGGTGGAGAAGTTCTTCAACTACAAGTTAAAGTCCGAGCCAGAACCTGAGCAAATTATTCCTCCTGTTGCTCCAAATCTAGTAGAGCAAGAGGTTAATACTCTAATGGAGAAATACCTTCTCTTTAAAAGTAAGAATTATGCTGTAATCTGTTCGCCTTCGTCAGAAATGCCAAACCTTATGACTGAAATTGGTCGTTTGCGTGAAATCACATTCCGAGATGTGGGCGAGGGAACAAACCGTAAAATAGATTTGGATGAGTTCGACCTTTATTACTGGCAGTTATTTATTTGGGATGAGGATGAAAAACGTATTGTAGGGGCTTACCGTGCTGGAAAAGGGAAGGAGATAATTGATAGGTATGGGGTAGAGGGTTTTTACATTCAAACTCTTTTTAAGATTGATAAAAACTTTTCTCCAGTTCTGGAGCAATGCATAGAGTTAGGAAGATCGTTTATAGTTCCCGATTATCAGCGCAAACCTCTTCCCCTTTTCTTGTTGTGGAAAGGAATTCTATACTTCTTAATCAAGAACCCTGAATACAGGTACTTAATTGGTCCTGTGAGTATTTCAAACCGATTCTCTGATTACTCTAAAGGTGTGATTATCAGTTTCATGAAATCTAATTATTTTGACCACGATTTTGCCCGATATATCAGTTCGCGGAATCGTTTCAGAATACCAATAAAGGAGGAAGAGTTCAATATTATCTTTGATAATTCTGACGATTTGGCTAAACTCGACAAGTTTATTCAGGAGGTAGAGCCTTATGATTATCGCATGCCTGTCCTGTTGAAGAAATATGTGAAGTTGAATGGTAAAATCATTGGCTTCAATGTGGATCCTAAATTCAATAATGCTTTGGATGGACTACTTATTCTCGATTTATTCCAAGTGCCATACGAAACCATTACATCATTATCGAAGGAAATTAATGATAAATCTATACTTGAACGTTTTAATATAACCGATTATACGTTTGAGGATCAAGAGGGATAACATAATTAGGCCAGAGTTAATCTGGCCTTTTTTGCATTAAACTTTTTACAATTATTGGTATCTTATTTCTGAACCTGAAATAGACTATAGTATGAATAGATTTTTTCCCTTTATAGCAATTCCATTGCTAGTTATTGCCTGTGGCAATTCTAAGAATACCGATGATGCACTGTTGAGTCGCGCATTAAAACTGCATGCCGAAATGGTGACCATTGATACACATACCGATACTCCCTTAAATTTTCTTCGTACTGGTTTCGATTTTAGTGGTGAGAATAATACCGCTCGTGGCAGTAGGGTAGATTTGAAAAAAATGGAAACAGGAAAACTCGATGCTGCATTTTTTGCTGTATTTCTTGGTCAGCGAGAGTGTACTCCTGAAAAATATGCCGAGGTAAACAAAAAGGCTCTTGAAATTTTTGATGCAATCAACAAGGTAATTGTTCAGTATCCAAATCGTGCTGCAATTGCAACCATGCCCAACGATGTTTACAACTTGAAGAAAGAAGGAAAACGAGCCATATACATTGGACTTGAGAATGGATATCCAATTGGCGAGGATATTAATCAACTAAAAGTTTTTTATGACCTTGGCGCGCGTTATGTTACCCTTTGCCATACCCGCAATAATCAAATCTGCGATTCATCTACCGACCCCAATGGCCCACAGCATAATGGCCTGAGCGAGTTTGGAAAACAGGTTGTTACAGAGATGAATAAAATGGGGATGATGATTGATGTTTCGCACATTTCCGATAAATCGTTTTACGATGTACTTGCACTTTCAAAAGTTCCTGTATTTGCTTCGCATAGCTGCGCTAGGGCAGTGTGTGACAATCCTCGTAATTTGGACGATGATATGCTACGCGCAATAGCAAAGAATGGCGGTGTAGTACAGATGTGTATTTTGAGTGATTACGTTAAGAAAACTCCCGAGAGTCCAGAGCGCGATAGCGCTTACAGAGCTTTACGCAAAAAGTATAATAACTTCCGCGATTTAACCCCTGAACAGGATAAGCAAGCAACTGCCGACTGGTACGAGTTGGAGGAAAAGTACTCTGTTAACCTAGCAACTGTGGTTGATGTGGTTAACCATATCGACCATATGGTTAAGGTTATGGGTATTGATTATGTTGGCATCGGAACTGATTTTGATGGCGGTGGAGGTGTTGAGGGTTGCAAGGATGCCTCGCAAATGTACAATATCACTGTTGAACTGATGAAACGCGGATACTCCGATAGCGATATCAAAAAGATTTGGGGAGAGAATTTCCTCCGGGTATTTAATGCTGCTGTAAGTTACTCTCAGAAAAAAGTGTAACTATTCCATTTCAGAAACGTAAACCTTGTTCTGTAAGTTCTTTTTTATCGATATTATTGGTAAAAAGGAACTTATTGACTAATGGTTTGCTTTTTTTTATTTTTCGGGTGTATATTTGAAGTCGAATTCTGGGACAAATAATTTATTAATTTAAACCTTAAGCTATGGTAATTCGTACTGCGAAATTCGTGGCTAGTTATCCGCGTGTTGAGAAAGCTCCAATTTCCAACAAGCCTGAGTATGCTTTTATAGGTCGCTCAAATGTGGGTAAGTCTTCGCTTATCAATATGCTTACTTGTACTAAAGCTTTAGCAAAGGTTTCGCAAACGCCAGGAAAAACTCAACTCATTAACCATTTTCTGATTAATGAGGAGTGGAACTTGGTGGATTTGCCCGGATATGGGTACGCAAAAGTTTCAAAAAGCGACCGTAAGGCATTCTCCGATATCATTACAAATTACATTCTTAAGCGCGAAAATCTTTATCTTTTGTTCGTGTTAATCGACTCTCGCCTTGAGCCTCAGCAAATCGATATCGATTTTGTGAATTGGCTTGGAGAGCATCAAATTCCATTTGCGTTGGTATTTACCAAAACCGATAAGGTTTCAAGTGGTGCCTTGCAGGCAAATATGGATGCCTTCTCCGCGGAGATGCTGAATACATGGGAGGAATTACCTCAGATGTTTACTAGCTCTGCTGTAACAAGAACTGGTAGAGAGGAGATTCTGCGGTACATAGAGGAGATAAATAAAAATACTAAAATAAACCAGCTCGAAAGTGCTGAGAAGATTTGGTAATTTTTGTAAATTTGCGGGCATTAACTGGAAAAATATCCCAAAATGCACAGCAAACACCAAATAAAGTTCTTTACTGGTCGGAGTTCCCGCTATCTTTCTGAGAAAATTGCACAGAGTTTTGGCATTCCGCTAGGAAAATCGAATATTACAGTTTTCAGCGATGGTGAGTTTCAACCATCCTATGATGAATCGGTGCGTGGTTGCACCGTTTTTATTATCCAATCAACGTTTCCTCCTGTAGATAATCTTTTTGAGCTCCTTTTGATGGTTGATGCTGCGCATAGGGCATCGGCATATAAAGTTGTGGCTGTAATGCCATACTTTGGATGGGCTCGTCAGGATAGGAAGGATAAGCCTCGCGTGGCTATTGGTGCAAAAATGGTTGCCAATATGCTCCGTGCAGCGGGTGTTGACCGTGTTATGACCATGGATTTGCATGCAGACCAAATACAAGGATTCTTTGATGTTCCAGTTGACCATTTGTACGCATCATCAATTTTTGTTCCTTATATCAAAAGTCTTAACCTTGACCCAATTGCCATTGCTGCTCCCGATATGGGCGGAGCAAAACGTGCAAATGCCTACTCACGCTTCCTGAACTCATCATTGGTGGTTTGCCACAAGAGTCGTGAGAAAGCAAATCAGGTTGGCGAGATGACCGTTATTGGAGAGGTTGAGGGAAAGCACGTTATTATCCTAGATGATATGGTTGATACTGCGGGCACTCTTACAATGGCTGCCGATTTAATGATGGAAAGGGGTGCCGCCTCCGTTCGTGCTTTTGCAACACACGGAGTTTTATCTGGTTCCGCATACGAAAGAATTCGCGATTCAAAAATCACTGAACTAGTTGTTACCGATACAATTCCTTTAAGAACAGATAAAGATACATCTAAGATTAGAGTGTTGTCAGTTGCCGACTTATTTGCCGATGTTATCAATTAGGTTTATAACTATCAATCAATCAGCGATAGATTTATTATATAGTGATTTTGTTTCTTAAAATCACTTTGCTATCTTTGCAACCCAAAATTTCCCTCAAAATGGTACGATGGGGGGCTACGGAAAAATGAGGGGTAGTCCTGAGTAATGCCAGAGTAATAACTAAAAAAATAACAAAACAATGAAAACACTTGATTTAAGTGCAGCAGTTCGTAAAGAAACTGGAAAGACTTTCGCAAAAAACATGCGTAAATCGGCTTTAATTCCTGCTAACATTTATGGTGGTGAGCAGAATTTAATGATTTCTCTTGATGAGAAAGAACTTATGAAAGCTATTTACACTCCTAATGTTTACATCGTAAACCTTAATGTTGAAGGTAAAGTTTATAGCACTGTTATTAAAGAGACTCAGTTCCACCCAGTTTCTGATAAAATTCTTCACGTAGATTTTCTTCAAATTTCCGATAAGAAGAAAATAACCATTGGTCTACCAATCGTTCTTGAAGGTCAGTCCGAAGGTGCTAAGCAAGGGGGAAAACTTGTACAGGTTGTTCGCAAGGTACGTGTAAGCGGATTAGCGAAAGACCTTCCTGAGAGCATTATTATTGATGTTACTAACCTAGGCTTGGGTAAAAGCATCATGGTTGGCGATTTAGAATTCAAAAAATACTCTATTGCAGAACCAAAGAGTGTTGTTATTGCTACTGTTAAAACAACCCGTGCAGCTAAGGATGCCGTTGTTGAAACTAAAAAATAATTCATTTAGAGGTTGAAGTATCTAATTGTAGGATTGGGGAATATTGGTGCTGAGTATTCCAATACCCGTCACAACATAGGATTTAAGGTATTGGACGCACTTGCAAAGGCGTCCAATATTTCTTTTGTGGATTCCCGTTATGGTGCAGTTGCTGAACTGAAACATAAGGGGCGTATCTACGTTTTGCTTAAACCATCAACATATATGAACCTTAGCGGAAAGGCGGTGAATTACTGGATGCAAAAGGAGAATATAACCCTTGAAAATGTTTTTGTTATTGTTGATGATTTGGCTTTGCCAATAGGCGCAATTCGTATTCGCCAAAACGGTAGCGATGGTGGCCATAATGGGCTGAAGAGTATCAACGAAGTTCTTGGAACCAATTCCTACGCTCGATTGAGGTTTGGTATTGGAAGCGATTTCTCTAAAGGTCGCCAGGTGGACTATGTGTTAGGTGAATGGACCGAGGAGGAGGAGAAAGTTCTTCCCGAAAGAATTGTGAAGGCTAGTGATGCTATCCTTAGTTTTGGAACTATTGGAGTTGAGCGTACAATGAATTTTTTTAATAGTAAGTAGTATGGCCGAGACTTCTACAAGGATTGATAAATGGCTTTGGAGCGTACGGATTTTTAAAACCCGCAGCATTGCAATTGAGTTTTGTAGAAAGGGCAGGGTAACAATAAACGGAAATATGGTTAAGCCTGCCCGCGAGGTTCAGGTTGGCGATACCGTTGTGGTACGTAAACCTCCTGTTAATTACACCTTCAAGGTAAAGGGTTTTCCCAAAAGTAGGGTAGGGGCAAAACTTGTTGTGGATTACCTTGAAAATCTAACCCCAGCGGATGAGTTGCAAAAACTCGACCCAGCATTTATGGCGTTCAACATATACCGCGAACGCGGTACAGGTCGTCCCACTAAAAAAGACCGCCGCTCATTGGACGAACTTTTCGACGATGGTTTCGAAGGTTTCGATTGGGATGATGAGGACGAGAAGGCCGTGGATTAGCCTTTCCTATAAACATTCTTTATTTCTCCAATATACATTCTGTGAAAATCGGACTTTGGGTAGTTCTTTTGAATTACTCCCTTGTCGATAAAATGCTCAGCCTTAAGAAAATCGGCGTACAGTTTTTCGCACTCTATTATTAATCGCGATTCCTCAAACGCAATACCATTGTCGGTTCTGATTGGAGTTAATCCTGTCTCCTTGGCTTTATCATAGTCTCTGCCCGATTTTGCTCCGCAAAAATTTAGCGCTTTTCTGTATCTTTCCTCAAAGAAACTAAGCGTTAAATGGCTATGTTGCTCCGTAAATTCGAATGTGTAGCGCTGTGGTCTAATAAAAATGAATGCTACTGGCTTATTCCATAGTATCCCAAAACCACCCCACGATGCGGTCATAGTGTTAAATTTCTGCTCATTGCCTGCTGTTACTAGCATCCAATCGTTATCCAATGAGTTAAAGAGATTCTCCGTTAACTCAAATGGTGATATTAGGTTGAAGTTGTCAATTTTTTCCATTGTTTTTTCTTTTGTTGAAGATATTAGATCCCTCACTACCGTTCGGGATGACAAGTACCATTGTGATTTGTCATGCTGAGCGGAGTCGAAGCATCTATTGTTCAAAAACTGCCTCAGCATAACCATATTAATAACTAAATGTCAATTCCAAAATAGTTTCTAATTAAAATTCCAATACCAAAAGTTAGTGCCGATACTCCTAAACTTATAATGGTCATTTCAAGGAATCGATGCTTGAAGTTCAAATCCTTGGCAACTGAGATGTAGTAGTTGAAAAGGAATATTATCAATACTGCCGAGAATAATGCAACTCCTAGGGCTACAAAATAGGAAGTAAGCAATAGGAAGGGCGTGATAAGGACTGCAACGGTTAAAACATATGCAATTCCTGTGTATAAGGCTGATTTTACTGCATTTTTTTCTCCTTCAGTTTTTACAGAAAGGTATTGTGATGCTGCCATCGAAAGCGATGCAGCAATGCCTGTAATAAGTCCTACAATTGCAATTAGTTTTGTGTTCTGCAATGCAAGGCTAAAACCTGCAAGGGCTCCTGTTAGTTCCACCAAAGCATCGTTTAAACCAAGAACAACAGAGCCAACATAGTCCAATCGTTCCTCCTTAATCATATCAATAAGTTCCTTCTCGTGCGCCTCCTCCGATTCCATTATATCTTTTATTTGAGGAAGGTGTGGAATGAGTTGTTCGTAGATGCTTTGAGCGTTAACTTCTTGCTTTTCCATCAGTTTAATGGCAAACGTTAAGCCTAAAACCCTTGCCATTAGAACAAAGAAGTTTACTCTTGAGGTTTTGGGTTTTACTTCTTTCCCCGAAATGCCTTTGAAAAAATTATAGTGGTCCAGTTCTTCTCCTGCAATTCTGGCCAAAACATTCTTGTTGGCCTCGTCTTTTTCAATACTTGCAAGGCGTTTGTATATGTGGAATCCAGTAATCTCTTCCTGTTGTGCTTTTAGAACGATACTGTCAAATTCTGCTTTATCAATCAAATTGCTCATTGTGGTAATTTTAAAAATGCAAATTTAAGTACTCAATAACCATTTTTATAGACTCAATGTCCGATGTTTGGTTTACATAATCTGGTAGCGAATTTCCATTAAGAGTTAGGTTCTCTTTTCGGTAAATCATTTTACTCTCGACATCCTTAACTCCACTCATATGAAATTCTTTTACCTTAGTATTTATAATACTTTTGATAGTTTCAGCATTTACTCCACTGCCAGGCATTATCACAATTCTATTCGCCGCTTTTTTAACAAGTTCACACAGTAAATCAACAGAATCGACAGCCTTATTCTTTTGACCAGATGTTAATATGTGCGTTGCTTCTGTTTTAATAATATCTTCCAGTGCTTTGTAAGGGTCGGGAGTAAAGTCGAATGCCCTATGGAACGTAAATGTTAAGGGTTTGCTCAGTTCAACTAGCTCTGCGGTTCTTTCAAAATCAACCTCGCCGTTTGGTAGCAGAATGCCGCAAACTATTCCGTTAACACCAAGTTGCTTTGCGGCTAGAATATCGTTTTTGATTTGCTCAAATTCAATGTCGGAGTATAGAAAATCGCCAATTCTAGGCCTAATAAGTACATTAATAGCAATATCAACCTTTTCTCTGGTTGTTTTTATACAGCCGTACGATGGTGTTGTTCCGCCAATGAAAAGATTTTCGCAGAGTTCAATTCTTTTTGCTCCTGCTATTTGAGCGTTTATAGCACTTTGAACCGAATTGGCGCAAACCTCAAGGATGAATCCTTTCACTACTTCAACGCTTTTAAAACTTGTTCGCCTAATCCAATGCTATATCCCTCGGAGTAGAAAATTACTTCACCTTTTGGGTTGATAACTGTAACTATAGGATAGTTTGTCGATAATGCTTTATTACATCCCTCGGCAATGGCTTTTGCAAGTGTTTGCTCCTTATCGTATCCAAATTTCGATGAACTTGGGAGATTGCTAAAGTTACTTGGGTTGAAATCTTCGGTCATTTTATCTTTTCCAACCACAAAAACAACATTGCCTCCCCATTTGTCGAAATCTGATTTTACAGCAGCCATATCAACCATTAAATGCTTAGTTGGTTCCTTGTTGGGTTCAACTATTGCCACAACAACCGACTTTTCTTTAATCAATTCTCCAATTGTTTCGCTGTTTTCCCCATTCAGATTAGGAATTACTGTCTCTGTATTAACCATTCCAGATATTAGGCTCTGTGTATTGTTCTCTTTGAACTCAAGTGTTACGGTAGTGGGTTGATTTTCCTTAATCTCAAAATACTTGAACTTACAAAGCACTGTACCATTGCTTAAACGATTCCCTGTAATTAATCTGTAAAATCCAGCATCTAGGCTAATTTTTGCGGGTAGATTATTTACGTTGGGGTCTGTTTCAAAATCGAGCGAAATAAATTTCCCTTTCTCCAATTTGCCAATAGTGAAATGCGTGTAGTATTGTGGCTTTTGAATTGGAAGATTGTTACCAAGGTTCAAATTCAGTGTGCCTTTTGGGAATACCTGTTCTGTAGTTTCTTCAAAAACCACATCGTTCCACTTGTCGCGCATTAGGAATTGTGGACGTTTAGTTGAGGGCTCAAGTCTAGCTGGAATTCCAAAACTACGGCATGCAGCCACAAAGAATACATTACGCGAGTATTCATCGGCAATTCTAAACTTAAATACACTTTCGGGGCTTATCGGAACTTTGTAGTAGTTACTTGCCTTGTCAATGGTGATATTCTCTTTAATCCACTTCGCAATATTGTAAGGATTGTTACGGAAGAATCCAATTTCGTCGAATGTGAATGAGTTTTGGAGGAAACCTCTCCAAGGTGTTACGAATTCTCTGCCAATTCTTGGCGATAGAACGTATTTGTCGAAATCCTTAAAGTCTCTAGTATCAATTATTGAGGGGAAAGAATCAACGGTTGCAATGTGATCTTGCAATGTTGATGCAGTAATGTCGTGTAAATCTTTTTCAGAAATGCTATTGAGAATAGCCATTCCCACTGTTAAATACTTACCTTCGAGGCCTTTAATGAAATTGTAGATTTCTTGCCAGTTTCCGCGGCTAAGTTTTAGGTATTTCCAAGTTTCATCAATGTTAACGCCTTTTTCCATTGCAAGATTTGCTGATGTAGCAGAGTCTATAAAGGTCGCAACATAACTGTTGCGAATAGCATCCTCTTCCTTTAACCTAGCGTTATTGGCTTCGGCTTTTGATTGGTCTGCTTGGGTGATAGATTGCTCTGCAGGAGGCGTTAATGTTAAATCAAAATCAGCAAAGTTTGGATTCTCTGCGATGTTGATAGTTACATCAGTTGCATCTTTGTCTGCTTTGGAAAAGCCAATCCTATTATCTTTCGATGCCCATACAATTAAATCGCCAAATCCAGTGGTGAGTGAGCATGTGCCCTCCTCGTTGGTTTGCTTTGTTCCTATTGGATAAAACTCTGCATAATTGTAAAGTTGAAATTCAATTTTAGCATCGGTTACAGCATTTCCATTTTCGTCAACTACTTTAATGTTAAGGTTTTTTGTTGGTGCATAGTTGCCAAGTAGGTTGATTTCGGTGAACCATTCCGAATCGGTTAGTTTTTCTTCGTTGCCGTTATATTTGCCGAATACAAAGGTGCGCATCATCATTGCTCTTTTTGCAGGGCCAGCAAACCAACCCATATTTAGTTCAGGTTCAGGTTCGCAAGCACCAAGGAAGTACCATTTGCCATCAACCCAAACTTCAACCCAGGCGTGGTTATCGTCGGTGTGCGCCCAACGTGGAGTGTACACCTGACGGGCAGGAATACCAACAGAGCGAAGTGCAGCAACAGCAAATGTCGATTCCTCACCACATCGTCCAAATGCAGTGCGAACTGTGGTTAGTGGTCCCGATGTTCTTTCGTCGGTAGATTTGTAGATAACCTTTTCGTGGCACCAGTGGTTAACTTCAAGAGCTGCATCGTACATGCTCAATCCTTCAATACGTCCTTTAAGTTCTGCAAGGAAAACCTGGCGAGCCGAGTCTGTATATTCATCGTTGATACGATAGGGGAGTACAAAATGAAGGAAAATATCCGAAGGAATCTTCTTGCCCCACTTAAAGAACGATTTAGCCTCAAGCGATGATTTTACCTGCGTTAGTACATAGTTACTATTATGCATAGTCAAATCGCTCAAAGGCATATAGGCGTAAAGGAATTCAAATCCTTCGCGTTCCTTTAGTGTAAGTTCGCTATTTATTATTTGGTTGATACTGGAATCGTTTTCCTGAATCAGCTTAATACGTTCGTTGAATTTTGTTTTTACCTCTACGCGTTGTGCTTTACCATCGATTAAATGGCGGTTAAACCAATTTTGGCAAGAGGTTAGCGTTGTGGCTATTAGGATGCTGAAGATTACTATTTTCTTCATTTCTGTGAGTTTTTAAATAACAAATAAAAATAAGCAAAATTTTGAATAGTATAACTTTTCCGACTTATTTGGTAGCCACATATAAAAGAAAAACGTGCGAAAACGCACGTTCTTTATCTTATCTGATGCCTAATGTCTGACATCTTTTTATCTGTGTTATTGTGCCTTTAGCACATCTTTAATCTTGGTTTCAATCTCGGCCGAAAGTTCTGGGTTGTCCATAATTATCTGACGAACAGCATCTCTGCCTTGTCCCAAACGGGTTTCACCGTAACTGAACCATGAGCCGCTTTTCTTCACTACGTTTAGTTCAGTAGCCAAATCAATAATCTCACCTGATTTTGAAATACCCTCGCCAAACATAATGTCAAACTCCGCTTTCTTGAAAGGTGGTGCTAGTTTGTTTTTCACAATTTTAACGCGCACACGGTTACCGGTTGAGTCGTCGCCATCCTTAATCTGATTCAACCTGCGGATATCAACCCTAACCGATGCGTAGAATTTCAACGCATTACCACCTGTGGTGGTTTCGGGGTTGCCGAACATAACGCCAATCTTATCGCGAAGTTGGTTGATGAAGATACAGCAAGTGTTTGTTTTGCTGATAGTTCCTGTTAGTTTACGCAGCGCTTGCGACATCAAACGAGCCTGTAAGCCCATTTTGCTATCGCCCATTTCGCCTTCAATCTCTGCCTTTGGAGTAAGAGCTGCAACCGAGTCAATTACAATAATATCAATTGCACCAGAGCGAATAAGGTTGTCGGCAATTTCAAGTGCTTGCTCACCATTATCGGGCTGAGAAATAAGCAATGTTTCAACGTCAACGCCAAGTTTTTCGGCATATGTACGGTCGAATGCGTGCTCAGCATCAATAATTGCTGCGATACCTCCTTGTTTTTGTGCTTCGGCAATTGCATGTATAGCAAGCGTGGTTTTACCTGATGATTCAGGCCCGTAGATTTCTACAACGCGTCCGCGTGGGTAACCCCCAACACCAAGCGCAATATCCAACGAAAGTGAACCCGACGATATTGCTGAAACCTCAGCAACCGCCTTGTCTCCCATCTTCATTATGGAACCTTTGCCAAAATCCTTCTCAATTTTATCGAGAGTGGCCTGTAGCGCTTTTAGTTTTTCTTTGCTGACCTCTTTGCGATCTTTACTTTCAGTTTTTTCCATTTAGGGTGTATTTATTACTTTTTTAACTCTGTTAATATCTGAGTAACGTGCTCTTTTGTGTCTACCTTGTCAAAAATATGCGTGATAATGCCATTTTTGTCAATAATAAAAGTAGTGCGGAGAATTCCCATATAGGCTTTACCGTACATCTTTTTCTCGCCCCAAACTCCGAAAGCATTGGCAACCACTTTTTCGGTATCGGCAATTAAGCGGAAAGGGAGTGAGTATTTTTGAATGAATGATTGGTGCGATTTAGCGCTATCGGGGCTAACTCCAACAACTTCCATCCCTAGTTTCTGTAAATCCTCATAGCCATCTCTAAGGCTACAAGCCTCTGCTGTGCATCCCGATGTGTTATCCTTTGGGTAAAAGTATAGCACCAAATTTTTTCCTTTGTAATCCGATAATGTAATACTCTTTCCATCCTGATCAATTCCTTTGAAATCAGGAGCCTTATCGCCAATGTTTAATTTTGTTTTCATAGTATGTTAGTTTTGTAAAGTTATAAAGAATCAATTATTGAAGTAGAATATTGAAATAAACATTTATCAACAATTCAACTTTCAAAACTTAACAAACATTTTCGCAAAAAGTTCAACAAAATCAATAAGCCCTGCTTAGGGTGGGCAGGGCTTACGGTTTAGGTCTTAGGTTATAGTTAGTTGTTTTGGGTTTACTGAGTAAAGAAATAATCGTTCAACTCGTAAATCTCCTCGGGTTTAAGCGTTGATTTTTCGTCAAAGTAATCGTCAATTGTTTTCAGCAACTCCTGGAATGATATGTAGCCATCGGCATCGCTATCAACCTTTCTGAATTTATCGGGAATTATGCCTGGTGTAAATGTTCTGGTTGCTGTCCATATGTTTGCCAAAGGAATTAACCGAATTTCCTTACGCGACACAGCATTAATGTTGTCGAACATTGCAGAAAGCGCATCATTTGAAAGTTGAGCACCTTGCTCATCAACAGTTGCACCTTCAGGTGTGCCTGCTTCAATGTCCATATAGTCAAATATTCCATCGTTATCAGTGTCCTTAGGACAACCAACGGAATCTACTTCTACACCAGCTGGTGTATTGGGGCATAAGTCATACCGGTCAAAGGCTCCGTCGTTATCTTCATCGGCAAAGAATACATCATAATCGAATTCACCTCCCTCTGCAAATAAACGTTCAACAAGTAATGATTTTGGGTCGGAGAATAAATCAAGGTTTAAACTGATGTAGTTAAATGCAAATATGTCGTTATAGTCGTTCTTTTTAGGGTAATTCATTGCCTTGGCCACTTTGCTGCTATAGTTATCAATCATATCAGTAAAAGTGTAGTTCAGCGAAGTTCCAATTCTGAAAATAACCCTGTCCGAAAGGTAAAAGTCAAATCCTATATCAACGGGTATTGTAAACGTACGCTGGCTGTATGAACCTAAATCGAAAAGGTTGGCGTTTGATAGATCCGTTTCGTATTCTTTGTCAAATTTAACTATTTCAGCAATTCCAGCATCGGGTCCTGTTTCACTATAGTTACGC
>JAEXVC010000001.1 GCA_023406715.1 Bacteroidota bacterium
GCTTTATCAGCTCATCAACCATATACACTAACGATGAGCCTGTGCGTTCCAAGTATGCAGGGAGTAATGCTAGAACACAGTAATCGCTTGGTTTTCCGTAGAACAATTCAAATCCCTTGGTAAAACTTTCAACATAAAGCGATAAATCCGAAACTTGATGTTTACTTGTTTCAGCACCAGTTGTGCCGCTGCTAGTAAATACAATTTTGGGTGTAAGGTTGTTGCCAATTACATTGTGGATTTTAAAGAACTGTATAGGTAAAAAGGGAATCTTCTCGATGGTATCAACGCTATTTGGGTTAATTCCCAAAAGGGTTACATATTCGTTGTAAACCTTTAGCGTATTGAATTGGTGTCGAAAAACCTCAAGCGCAATCTCCTGAAATTCCTCGTTGCTGGTTATGTTGAATATTTTGGATTTGAAGTCCATTGGATTAAAAATATAACCCTGTCAAGGTTATAATCCTGACAGGGTTGCAAAGTTAAAATAAATTATATTATCCTCTGATCGCCTTAATACCTGGAAGTTCTTTTCCCTCCATATACTCCAACATAGCGCCACCGCCAGTTGAAACGTACGATATTTTATCGGCTAGTTTATTCTTGTTAACTGCAGCAACAGAATCGCCACCACCTACAAGGCTGAATGCACCTTTTTCGGTAGCAGCAGCAATAGCTTTTGCAATTTCAGAAGTTCCGTTGGCAAATTTCTCCATTTCGAACACGCCCATTGGGCCGTTCCAAAGGATTGTTTTGGACTCAGCAATAACTTTCGATAGTATTTTAACCGATTCGGAAGCAATGTCTAATCCCATCCATCCATCGGGGGTTTGGTCAATTGCGGTAATTTTTGTGTTTGCGTTAGCATCAAAAGCATCGGCATTAACAGCATCAACAGGAAGGTAGACTTTTACACCTTTTGCTTTTGCTTTCTCAAGTAGTTGTTTTGCAAGGTCGAGCTTATCCTCCTCGCAGATAGATTTACCAATCTTTCCGCCCTGAGCCTTGATGAAGGTGTAGGTCATACCACCACCAATAATCAGGTTATCAACCCTATCCAAAAGATTTTCGATAATTAGAATCTTATCAGAAACCTTTGCTCCACCCATAATTGCAGTGAAAGGTTTTTCGGCAGCCTTAAGCACCTTATCCATAGCGTTAAGCTCGCTGTTGATTAGGTAACCAAACATGCTATCGTTTGGAAAATGAGCAGCAATAAGTGCAGTTGAGGCATGAGCGCGGTGAGCGGTTCCAAAAGCATCGTTTACATAGCAATTGGCATAACCTGCCAGCTGTTTAACAAAGTTCTTTTGACTCTCCTTAATTTTTGCTTTAGCTTCTTTCTTTTGTTCTTCAGTAGCATCTTCTGGTAAGCTGTAAGCCTTACCTTCTTCTTCTTCGTAGTATCTTAAGTTTTCGAGAACAAGAACTTCGCCAGCCTTAAGTTCAGCGGCAAGTTTCTTTGCTTCATCGCTAGCACAGTCAGGTGCAAACTTCACCTTCATTCCAAGGTTTTTCTCAATTGCAGGTAAAACGTGCTTTAACGAGTATTTGTCTTGTGGTTTTCCATCGGGACGACCAAGGTGCGACATAAGAATTGCCGAACCACCATCTTTCAAAATTTTCTTAATTGTTGGAAGTGCACCGCGGATGCGGGTATCGTCGGTAACCTCAAAGGTCTTTTTGTCGAGGGGAACATTGAAGTCAACCCTAACAATGGCTTTCTTGCCATTAAAGTTGTAGTTGTCAATCAGTATCATAATCCTTTATCATATTAGTTTCGCAAACAAAATTACGAAATTGGTTTTGAATAGAGGCTTCAATTTAACTACTTTTCACGCAATCGATTGATTTCGGAATATACATTAGCCGTTTGGTTATATGTGTAGAAAATTTGAATATTTTGAATTCCTCTAAATTCCTTCAACTTCATTTAACTTCTACTAACTTCGTATCATCCTCGTGCAAAAAAATAATATTTTTAATGTAAGTTTGACAACTGTAATTAATGGAAGATAATAATGCAATTCAAGGATATTGTTGGACAGGAAAAGGTTAAGCAACGGCTTATTTTAGCTACAAAGGAGAGCAGAATTCCTCATGCGCAGCTTTTTGTTGGACCATCGGGTACTGGCAAGTTGGCATTAGCCATTGCTTATGCTCAATACATTATGTGCGATAATAAAGGTGAAGACGATTCCTGCGGAGTTTGCCCGTCATGTAAGAAGTTATCGAAACTAATCCATCCCGATTTACACTTCGTGTACCCGGCAAAAGCCAAGGCCGAAGGGAGTAGCGATGACGATTCCGATAAAGCCGAGGATACACTCACAACCTGGCGCGAGGCTTTACTTTCGAACCCATACTTTGGCGAGAACGATTGGTACGAGATGATTGGGATGGAAAATAAGCAGGGAATTATCAGTACCGCAGCAGCTTCCGATGTTATCCGTAAGTTAAGCCTTAAGAGTTTTGAGAACGATTATAAGGTGATGATAATTTGGCTGCCCGAGCGTATGAATAATCAGGCATCCAATAAGTTACTAAAGATGATTGAGGAA
>JAEXVC010000084.1 GCA_023406715.1 Bacteroidota bacterium
GACTAGTTCTGAGAATGAAGAAAATCCAGAGGGTGCGAGGTATCTCCTTTTTTCGATGGAAGGCAGAAAAGTTTCTATAGGTAAAACCTATAGGGTGACCGGTCTTTCTGTTAGATGTTTTAAGGATACAGTTACAAACAACCGTTAGTTGCAAGTTTAGATTTGCTTGTTCAGCAAAACTAGAGTGATGCAGAATTAAAAATTATTGCTATTTTCGATTTGAATTGGCTAATAGATTGGAAATCTTTATTGTCTAAATATTGCATAATGAAAACACTAACAATTAAACATCCCCAAGAAAATTTCAATAGGTTTTGTGCCTACGAGTTATTTGTGGGTAGCAACAAAATAGCCGACCTAAAAAACGGGGAAGAAAAGAGCGTTGAAATACCCACAGAACTAGGAAACGAGCAGCTATACGCTAAAACGCATTGGTGTGGAAGTACAAAAATCAATATAAGTAACATTGAGCCAAACTCCACAATATCAATAAGTGGAAATGAGTTTTTGAATAGGCGAATGCCCTTTATTATTGGATTGTTCCCTGTGGTGGGAATTATAATATTTACAGGAACTAGCCAATTAACTAAGAATATTGGCTTTGGAGTGCTCGTTTTGCTTTTTGTTTTCCTTGTTGGAACGCTAACCGTTGGTAGGAATAAATGGTTAAGAGTTGATGTCAAAAACAGTTAAGATACAAACTCCTATAAATGATAAAAGCCCTCGTAATGAGGGCTTTTTCGTTGTACCCGGAGCCGGGATCGAACCGGCACGAGGGTGAGCTCACTGGTGTTTGAGACCAGCGCGTCTACCAATTCCGCCATCCGGGCATAATTTGAATGAACTTTCGGGGTGCGAAGATATAAAGTTTATTTTAATTCAACAACAAATTTGTAAAAATAGGAACGCCCAATTATCCTATTAACTTACTCTCATATTAACTTTCTTTGGGGAGTATTTCTTTGCCGTTTGGTAAATATTGTCAATATCGTAGCCACAATCAGCGTAGAGTTGCTGCTGGGTTCCGTGCTCAATAAAACTATCGGGGATTCCAAGGCGGATTACCCTAATATTGTATCCATTATCGTTTAACCACTCCAGCGCGGCGCTTCCAAAACCGCCAGGCAAGCAGCCATCCTCAACAGTTACAACGGTCTTAAAGTTTTCGCCAACGTATTTTAGCACATCGGTATCGATTGGTTTTACAAAGCGCATATCGGCGTGGTAAACGCTTATACCATCGGCCTCAAGCATATCGGCGGCTTTTGCAGCCAAGTTGCCAATATGACCAATGGTCAGAATGGCTATATCATTCCCATTGCGTAACACGTTGGCTTTGCCAATTTCAAGTTTTTTGAATGGTTTGCGCCAATCAACCATAACTCCTTTGCCACGTGGGTAGCGGATAGAGAATGGCCCCACACCTTCGAGTTGGGCGGTATACATCATATTACGCAGTTCCTCCTCGTTCATTGGGGCTGTAACGGTAATATTCGGAATGGAACGCATATAGGCAATATCGAACGCTCCGTGGTGCGTAGCACCATCGTCGCCCACCAAGCCTCCTCGATCCAAACAGAATACTACGTGTAGATTTTGCAAGGCAACATCGTGAATTACTTGGTCGTAGGCGCGTTGCATAAAGGTTGAGTAGATATTGCAGAACGGAACAAGCCCCTCAGCAGCCAATCCGGCCGAGAATGTTACTGCATGCTGCTCAGCAATTCCAACATCAAACGCCTTTTTGGGCATCTTCTCCATTAAGATATTCATGGAGCAACCGCTAGCCATTGCGGGGGTAATACCTACAATTTTATCGTTCTTTTCGGCAAGTTCAACCAATGTTTCTCCGAATACATCCTGGTATTTAGGCGGTGTGGGTTTATCGCTTGTAACTACAATTCTTTCGCCAGTTGTTTTATTGAACAGTCCGGGAGCATGGAACATTGTTTGGTTCTCCTCCGCAGGTGAATAACCTTTTCCTTTAACTGTAATGCAGTGTAAAAGTTTTGGGCCAGGTATATCCTTTAAATCGTCCAAAACTTTGGCAAGGTAAACCACATCGTGACCATCAACGGGGCCAAAATAACGAAAGCCCATGGACTCAAACATATTGCTCTGCTTAAGCAATGCCGCTTTTACAGCATTCTCCATTTTCTGGATAACCGAGCGGGTCTTGGGGGCAAGCTTATCAATTTTGCCAAGCAAATCCCAAACCTCGGTTTTTAGCTTATTGTATGTTTTTGATGTGGTAATATCGAGCAAGTACTCTTTTAGTGCACCAACACTTGGGTCTATAGAGATATTGTTGTCGTTTAGGATAACCAGTAGGTTCGATTTTATACTACCCCCGTGGTTCAACCCCTCAAAGGCCATACCGCCTGTAAGGGCACCATCGCCAATAACGGCAACAACTTGTCGTGGCTCCATTTTCATTCCTGAGGCAATGGACATACCAAGCGCCGCAGATATAGATGTAGAAGAGTGTCCTACTCCAAATGCATCGTAAGGGCTTTCTTCACGCTTTGGGAAACCGCTTATTCCTTTATACTTACGGTTGGTATGAAAAACATCTTTGCGTCCTGTGAGGATTTTATGGCCATAGGCCTGATGCCCCACATCCCAAATAATTCTATCATACGGAGTATTGAAAACATAGTGAAGAGCAACTGTAAGCTCAACAACACCCAAGCTGGCACCAAAATGACCTGGATTGGTTGAAACAACGTCGATAATGAATTGGCGAAGCTCGGTGCTCAGCAATTCAAGGTCGTCAAGTTTCAACTTCTTTAGGTCCTCTGGCGAGTTAATACCATCAAGTAGTTTGTAGTTACCGCTCATACTTCCAGTTTTCACTTCAATTTAGAACAATAAAAATACAAAAATGTTACAAGCACAAAGATATTATACGTTCTAAATATTGAAGGGGTTATTTATAACTATTCGGTTTTTGTTAATTATAATTAGCTTTTTGTGGGTTTTTCTACTATGAATATTTATATATTTGCTCAAAACACACCCTATACCTATGTCAATAAAGCTGAATGTCATCAAATCTACAATTTTTGGTTTGTTAGTTTTAACAGCATGCGTTCCCGCAAAAGAATTTCAAGCATTACAAGATAAAAACTTAAAATGCGAGGAGGAACGCGATAAACTTTCTACTGAAAATGAGTCGTTGACTACTAAGAATGCCGAACTCGATTCCAAATCGAGACTTTTGCAAACAAGCAACGAAAGGTTAGTCTCCGACAGCGCAAACCGAATTGTTGAGTTCAACAAAATAAAAGAGGAACTTGCCACGCTAAAGGAGCGCTATGCCGATTTACAGCAACTACAGGAAGGTGTAATGCAGGGCAGCAAGGATGAAACCCGCAAACTGCTAGTTCAGATTCAAAAAACACAGGAAGAACTTCAGGAAAAAGAGGATGCGCTAAAAGAATTAGAGCGCAAATTGTACCAGCGCAAACTAGGTTTGGATAAAATGCAAGCCGACCTTGAGAAGATGAGCAAGGATTTAGAGGAAAGAAACGCCCGATTACTTGAACTCGAGAGAATTCTTAACAGCAAGGACTCTATAATGAATGCGCTTCGCAAAAAGGTAGCCGATGCACTATTCGGATTCGAAGGTAAAGGTTTAACAGTAACGATGCAGAACGGCAAGGTTTACGTTTCGTTGGAGGAGAAATTGATGTTCAAATCGGGCAGATACGAAATTGACGCCAAGGGTGCTGCGGCATTAAAGCAACTAGTCCCCGTACTCGAACAAAACAAGGATATCAACATTATGGTTGAGGGTCATACTGATGATGTTCCCTATAAAGGCACTGGCGATATGCTGGACAATTGGGATTTGAGCGTAAAACGTGCCACAACAATTGTTCGGATACTTCTTAATGGTTCAAAAATTGACCCTGTAAGAATTACCGCTGCTGGACGTAGCCAATTCCTGCCAGTTGATAAGGCAAAAACTGCCGAAGCACGACAAAAAAATAGAAGAACGGAAATTATTCTAACACCAAAAATGGACGAGATACTTCAACTATTGGAAAGCAACTAAACAGAAAAAGGCCGATTAAAATCGGCCTTTTTCTTTACTCCTTTATTTCTTTATTACTTTTTTAGCAACCTCAACAAGATTCTCCGAAATTTTTGGAAGCAGGTTAGACGATTCGGTTAACTGTTTCTGTGCAACGTTAATTCCGTCGGCAGCTTTGGGCACTTTTTTCATCTCCAAACCCTTAAAATCATCCTTTGGTTTTAAAGTCTTAAGTTGTTCCTGCAACTTTTCAATTCTGGCCTTCATTTCAGGAATATCCTTTGTGGCAAAGCCAATATTTGCCTTGGCAAAATCGCTATCAGTTGCGATAGTTCCCTTGTTAATGCCTTCAATGGTTCCGTTTACCTGCATTATTGTTGCATATACAAGAGCGGACTCCTTAAAGACATTATCGTATTTATCCTTATCAACAACTTTGTAAGCAATTGAATTGCCAACAAAATCCTGACCTTCAACTCCCTGAAAAACGCTAAGCGACGCGCTAATATCTGATAGTTTTATTTGTTTCTCGTCGCCCCCAAGTTTAGTAAAACTCATTAGGGTTATCGAAATCATGGCCAACAAAGCAACTGTAAATGTTGATTTTTTCATAGCATTATGATGTGTTGAAT
>JAEXVC010000164.1 GCA_023406715.1 Bacteroidota bacterium
CCCTGAGGTAAAGGACGGTTTACAGCAGAGTCAAACCATTAGGATTCCAAAATTCAAGATTGAGGAACATTCCGAAAAACCTGCTGCCGATACCCTTACATTTATAATTCATGAGGTTCAGCCCAAGGAGGGTTTGTTTGCAATATCCCGCAAGTATGGTGTTGATACCAAGGAGATTGAGTTCTACAACAAGGAACTATTAGTTGATGGTGTAAAGTTGGGTACATCATTGCGTATTCCTATTAAACCAAAGGTCGATTCTACCACAGTTGTAACGCCTAGCGTAGTTGTTACAACAAAAACTACAGATGCAAAGCCCGAGGTTTCAATTCCTTGCAAGAGTGATTTTGTTTATAACGGTCAACCATTCAATATTGCTTTATTGCTTCCATTTACTCAGGAAGAAGTTGGTGCATACGAAAGCGCCATTGAGGAAACAGTGGAACAACAACTCGACTCAAAGCCAAAGAACAAGGAACGCACTAAAAAAGGCTTGTCGCAGGTAACTCAAGCATCTTTGGAATTCTACGAAGGATTCCTTATTGCTGTCGATTCAATGAAGAAGTCAGGAGTTTCCATAAACCTTTCGGTATTTGATACAAAGCGCAAACAAACAGAGGTAGAAAGCATTATCCACAAAGGATTATCTGGTAAAACCGATTTAATAGTAGGCTCATTTATTATCGATGACCTTAAACCTTTGGCAAATTTTGCTGCTGAGAATAGGATTAATATGGTTTCGCCCTTGTATAATGGACCAACGAATCTTCCTTCGAGTTCAAACATTATTTCGGTTAATCAATCGTTCCGTAAGCAACTAGAGATTTTCATAAATAATTTCAAGTTTGAGGATACCTGCCGCTACATTGTTGTTTACGATAAGGAAAATTTATACTCATCAACCATAAAAATGTTCGACTCCTTGCTAAACACTAGGGTACAAGATACAAATAGAATTCAAAAGGTTTACCATCAAACGGCAGTTAGTAAATCCATCGATGTTCAGGAGTCGTTGGTTAAGGTACTGGCAAATGACAAGCAGAATGTGGTAATTATTCCATCGGAGGATGAGCCTTTTGTATCGGAGTTCTTGGGACACCTTTATGGTGTAAAATCGTTTTACAACTTAAGAACCACTGTTTATGGTCCTGCTCGTTGGCAGAAGATGAAAAATATTCCTACCGACTATTTCTATAAATTAAACCTTAACATTTTCACTCCGTTCTTTGTGGATTACACAAGAACCGATGTTAAAGACTTTATTGTTGAGTATCGCAATTTATACAGGTCAGAGCCCACACAGTACTCGTATTTAGGCTACGATGTTGGGTTATACTTTATTTCGGCAATGAAGAATTACGGCATTAATTTTAACGAGTGCCTGAATAGCTATAGGTCTAACTTGCTGCAATCCGAATTCTGGTTTAAGGAATCACGCCCTAGCGCAATAATTCAAAATCATCAACAATTTATTATTAACTACAATAGTAGTTTTGAGGTTTTAAGAATAAAATAAGCCGTAGTTTATATCGAAACATCTAGAAAAGTTGTGGATAATCCTCAACTAATAATTCTGTATGCTTTTGGTTATTAATTGAGTAGGATTCAATTTCACCATTTTTTCCCAATGTAAAGATAAGCAACACTTGTTAAGTTGATACCCCTTAACAAAGATTTCTGATGTTAAACATATCGCCGAAATCGTTTTCGTATGACAAATGTCATATTTTTGCATTAACAGAAAAAAATCTTAAAATCCTATAAATCAATAGGATTTTTGTTTTTTAATTGTGAAAAAGATAAATTTGACAATAATAACCAACTATAACCCTAAATTTTAAATATGGCGAATGTTGACTTATCGGTTTATGGAATAACCGAACCTGCCGAGGTGTTTTATAACCCAAGTTACGATTTACTCTATAAACACGAAACAGACCCAAATTTAATTGGCTTTGAACGAGGTCAAATAACTAAACTGGGAGCAATTAATGTTGATACAGGAATTTTTACCGGACGTTCACCTAAAGATAAATATGTGGTTATGGAGCCCAATTCCGAACCCAATGTTTGGTGGGCGCAGGCCGGCAATAAAAGTTCTGATAATAAGCCATTATCTCAGGAAACTTGGGATTACTTAAAAGATATTAGTGCTAAGCAACTTAGCGGAAAGAAGTTGTACGTTGTTGATGCATACTCTGGTGCCAATGCCGATACTCGCCTTTGTGTTCGTTTTATTTGCGAGGTTGCTTGGCAAGCACACTTCGTGAAGAATATGTTTATTCGACCAACCGAGGAGGAACTAAAGACATTTAAGCCCGATTTTGTGGTTCTTGTTGCTTCAAAAACATCAAACCCAAAATGGAAGGAGCAAAACCTTAATAGTGAGGTTTACGTTGCGTTCCATTTAACCGAACGTATGGCCGTTATTGGTGGTTCGTGGTACGGTGGCGAGATGAAAAAGGGTATTTTCTCTGTGATGAACTATTACCTACCGCTAAAAGGAATAGCGGCTATGCATTGCAGTGCAAACGTTGGTAAAAATGGCGATGTGGCTATCTTTTTTGGACTATCTGGCACAGGAAAGACCACTCTGTCGGCCGACCCAAATCGAGCATTAATTGGCGACGATGAGCATGGCTGGGACGATAACGGAGTGTTCAACTTCGAAGGTGGTTGCTACGCAAAATGTATAGACTTAGACCCAAATAAGGAACCCGATATCTTTGCCGCAATCCGTCGCGATGCTTTGTTGGAGAACTTAGATGTTGATGCCGAAGGCAATATAGATTTTAGCTCTAAGAAGAAAACTGAAAACACTAGGGTATCGTATCCAATTTACCATATTCATAATATTGTAAAGCCTGTATCTAGAGCAGGTCATGCAAAGCACGTTATTTTCCTTACAGCCGATTCGTTTGGAGTATTACCTCCTGTTTCAAGGCTTACACCAAACCAAACTCAGTACCATTTCCTTAGCGGGTTTACCGCTAAACTTGCGGGAACTGAACGCGGTGTTAAGGAACCACAACCTACATTCAGCAGTTGTTTTGGGCAGGCTTTTCTAATGTTACACCCAACGGTTTATGCACGCGAGTTGGTTAAAAAGATGCAGCAGCACGATTGCAAGGCTTACCTTGTAAACACTGGTTGGATTGGTGGTGCTTACGGCACAGGTAAACGTATCGATTTACCATCGACCCGTGCAATTATTAATGCAATTCTCGATGGAAGTATTGAGAAGTCAGAGTTTGAAGTTATGCCAATTTTCAACCTTCAGGTGCCAAAATCGGTAAACGGTGTTGATTCAAAAATGCTGAACCCAAGGAACAGTTGGTCAAATCCGCAGGATTGGGAAAATGCAGCTCGTGGCCTTGCCGAGAAATTCATTAAAAATTTTGAGAATTTTACCGATAACGAATGGGGTCAAAGGCTTGTTAGTGCTGGGCCAAAGCTATAGGCAATAAAAATAAAACGTTAAATAGACCGAGTTTAAACTCGGTCTATTTTTTATTTATTATATTATTGTAAATCAAATATTTAAAAAGTATATGCATTCCGTTTTCTCAACTTTTAACCTTTAACCTTTAACTTTTAACTTCCATAATACTATATTTGCGGCATGGAAACGATGTGGAAAATTGCTATTGTATTCCTTGCTTACTTAATGGGTTCAATTCCTACATCAGTCTGGGTGGGACGATTTTTTTACGGTATTGATGTTCGTGAGCATGGAAGTGGAAACGCAGGTGCAACAAATACTATTCGTGTTTTAGGATTGCTACCAGGAATAAGCGTTTTTATTGTTGATGTACTGAAAGGCTATTTCGCCGTTCGGCTACTTTATCTCACCGAGTTTTACATTCCGCAAACGGGGATGTTTATAAACTTTCAGTTGATTTTGGGTGTTGCGGCCTTGCTAGGTCATATTTTCCCAATATTTGCTCAGTTTAGAGGCGGCAAAGGTGTTGCTGTTCTTTCTGGTGTTGTATTTGCGCTTCATCCTTACGCAACACTTTTTGTATTTTTAATATGGACTGTATCGGTACTCATTACTCGGTTTGTTTCGCTTAGTTCAATGATTGCAGGATTTTCCTTTCCTCTTTTATTAATTTTTGTTTACCGAACTACAAACCCTTCGCTAATTCTTTTTGCGTTTATCCTAGCAATATTAATGCTGTTCACGCATCAAAAGAATATCGAAAGGTTGCTTAGCGGCGAGGAGTCTAAGTTTCATTTCAAGAAAAAGGATAAACATAAATCGCCTCCAAGTGTTAATAGTTAGTGATTAAGTTTGATTAAAGATATTTTGGGGCGATATAACATCAGCCCCAATTTTTTTATAATTAATAAATTGATTAATTTTGCAACTTTCAATTTTTCTGAAGTTATGATAAAAATTACATTTCCCGATGGTAATGTCCGCGAATACCCCCAAGGAGTAAGTGGACTAGAGATTGCAAGGAGCATTTCGGAGCGTTTGGCTAACGATGTGCTATCAGTAACCGTTAATGGCGAGGTTTGGGATCTCACGCGGGGAATAACAACCAATGCTACAGTTAAGCTCCATAAATGGGACGATGAGCAGGGCAAACATGCATTTTGGCATTCATCGGCACACTTAATGGCCGAGGCTATTGAAAGTCTTTACCCGGGCGTTAAGTTTGGTATTGGCCCAAGCATCGAGAATGGTTTTTACTACGATATCGATTTCGATAAGTATAGCATTTCTGAAGAGGATCTTCCTAAGATTGAGGAGAAAATGATGGAGTTTGTTCGCGAAAAGCAAACTATCACTCGTAAGGAAGTTTCTAAGGCTGAAGCATTAAAGACATTTACAACAAAAGGTGACCAATACAAGGTTGAGTTGATTACCGACTTGGAGGATGGAACTATCAGTTTCTATTCTCAAGGCGAGTTTACTGATCTTTGTCGTGGTCCACACTTACCCGATACTAGTTACATTAAAGCGGTAAAATTGCTTAGCGTTGCTGGTGCATACTGGAGAGGAAATGAGAATAACAAAATGCTAACCCGCATTTACGGTATTACTTTCCCTCAAAAGAAACTTCTCGACGAGTATCTAGTTATGCTCGAAGAGGCTAAGAAACGCGACCACCGTAAGGTTGGTAAGGAACTAGAACTATTTGCATTCTCTCAGAATGTGGGTCCAGGTTTACCATTATGGTTGCCCCGTGGCGCTCAACTTCGTGAGCGTTTGGAAATGTTCCTTAAGAAAGTACAAAAACAGTATGGTTACGAGCAGGTAATATCTCCCCATATTGGACAAAAAGAACTTTACGTTACTTCTGGTCACTGGGCTAAGTACGGTAAGGATAGTTTCCGTCCAATAACCACCCCACAGGAGGGTGAGGAGTTTATGCTTAAACCCATGAACTGTCCTCATCACTGCGAGATGTACAAAACAAAGCCACGCTCCTACAAGGATTTACCTTTACGCTTGGCTGAGTTTGGTACAGTTTACCGTTACGAGCAGAGCGGTGAGTTGCACGGTTTAACTAGGGTTCGTGGATTTACTCAGGACGATGCCCATATTTTCTGCCGCCCAGATCAACTAAAGGAAGAGTTTATTAAGGTTATTGATATTGTACTTTACATATTCAAAACCCTTAATTTTACTGATTATACAGCACAAATTTCGCTTCGTGATCCTAACAATAAGGAGAAGTACATCGGCTCCGACGAGAACTGGGAAAAAGCCGAAAGTGCAATTGTTGAGGCTGCTGCAGAGCGTGGATTAAAAACTGTTACAGAACTTGGCGAGGCAGCATTCTATGGTCCTAAACTCGACTTTATGGTTAAGGATGCAATCGGTCGTAAGTGGCAACTTGGAACAATTCAGGTTGACTACAACCTACCTGAACGTTTCCAACTTGAGTATATAGGTGCCGACGATAAGCGTTATCGCCCAATTATGATTCACCGTGCACCATTCGGTTCAATGGAGCGTTTTGTGGCGGTTTTAATTGAGCACACTGGAGGTAAGTTCCCATTGTGGTTAACCCCAGATCAGGCTGTAATTCTACCTATTAGCGAAAAATATAACGAATACTCAAAAAAAGTTTTGAATTTCCTAAATAATTCCGATATTCGCACGCTGATTGACGACCGAAACGAGAAGATAGGTAAGAAAATCAGGGACAACGAGTTACGTCGAATTCCATACTTGCTAATTGTTGGTGAAAAAGAGGCGGAGGCCAATTCAGTTTCAGTTAGGGTACAAGGAGTTGGAGATAAGGGTCAAATGACTCTCGAGGAATTTGTTGCTTTTATAAAGGATGAGGTAAATAAGCAGTTACAATAAAACCTAGTATTAACTAAAAAAGGAGGGTAAAACCATAGCAGCACCTAATTTTAATAGGAGAGTGGACGATGATAACAAGGTTCTAATCAATGAGGAGATTAGAAGCAGGACTGTCCGCTTAGTTGGCGATAATATTGAAAACCCAGGGGTTTTTCCTATCGATGCCGCTCGCAGAATGGCTCAGGATATGGAGTTGGATTTGGTGATGATTTCTGATAAAGCCGATCCACCTGTTTGTAAAATTATCGACTACCAAAAGTTTCTTTATCAACAGAAAAAGAAGCAAAAGGAAATTAAGGCTAACGCCCAGAAGGTTGTTGTGAAGGAAATTCGTTTTGGCCCCAACACCGATGAGCACGATTACAACTTCAAGTTGAAACATGCTGAGAATTTCCTTGAGGATGGTGCAAAGGTTAAGGCATACGTTTTCTTTAAGGGACGTTCAATCCTTTTCAAAGAACAGGGTGAGATTTTGCTGCTGAGATTTGCCCAAGATTTGGAGGAGGTTGGTAAGGTTGAACAGTTGCCAAAACTTGAAGGGAAACGGATGATTATGATGATATCCTCCAAAGGAACTAAAAAGAAGAAATAGATTTAAACCCAATAATAATTTTTAGAATGCCAAAAACAAAGACTCACTCCGGAGCAAAGAAAAGGTTTTCTTTGACCGGTACAGGGAAGATTAAGAGAAAGCATGCCTACAAGAGTCACATCCTTACAAAAAAGGAAACTAAGCAAAAACGTAGCCTTACTCACGTTGCTTTAGTTAGCAAAGTTGATGAGAACCGCGTTTTAACTATGCTTGGTGTTAAGTAGGTTGTTTTATTTAATCGTTTATTTACTTATTATTTATTAACCAGAGTGAATTAGCACGAAGAGTCCGAAAAGGGCCGCTAACCATTCAAAAATGTTTAAACAATGCCACGTTCAGTCAATTCAGTTGCATCAAGAGCAAGAAGGAAAAAAATTCTTGAGCAAACCAAAGGAAATTTCCTTGGAAGAAGAAGCGTTTACACCGCAGCTAAAAACACCTTAGAGAAAGGTCTTGGCTACGCTTATCGCGATCGTAAGAAAAAGAAAATTGAATACCGCGCTTTGTGGATTCAACGTATCAATGCTGCAGTAAGACCTTACGGTATGACTTACTCAGAGTTCATTGGTAAAATCAACAAACAAGGTATCGCTATTAACCGCAAGGTATTAGCTGACCTAGCAATGAATCACCCAGAGGCTTTCAAGTCTATTGTTGATTCTTTAAAGTAGATTTATCTATCTTAAAATATAAAGGGAACCGCATTTGCAGTTCCCTTTTTTTATTAATTAACATTGTTTTGATTCAACATAATTGGTTGTTTTATATATTGCGTAAAATTCCATTCGATGTTAAAAATTGCAATTATTGGTTATGGGAAAATGGGGCACGAGATTGAGTCTATTGCTTTGGAACGTGGACATTCTCTTGTTCTCAAGATAGATGCTTCTAATCAGTCGGATTTAACCCTGTCGAATTTAAAAAATTGTGATGTTGCTATAGAGTTTACGTCGCCCCATACTGCAAAGCAAAACGTTGAGTTTTGCCTAAGCGCAGGTACTCCTGTTGTTTGTGGAACAACGGGTTGGAACGATGAGGCTGCAAAAATTATTGAGAGAGTTAAGGCCGGAGAGGGTACGCTTTTCTTTGCATCGAACTATAGCGTTGGCGTGAATATCTTTTTCAAACTTAATGCAATGGCTTCAAAGTTGCTAGCTAAGGTTGGCGGATACAATGTTGGTATACAGGAGATACATCACACTCAGAAGTTAGATGCTCCAAGTGGCACAGCAATATCTATTGCAAATGCCATTACAGCGGAAAACCTAAGTTTAAATGGGTGGACATTAGTTCCAGATAAAGTTGATGGTAAAATACCCATCGAGGCGGTTCGCGAGGGAACAGTTCCTGGAACTCATATAGTTAACTTTGAGTCGGAACAGGATCAGATTGTTCTATCGCATATTGCCAAGAGTAGGAAGGGTTTTGCTATTGGTGCGGTATTGGCTGCAGAGTTTATTGCAGGGAAGAAAGGTTTTTATAATATGGATGATTTATTAAATTTATAATATGAATAAGAAAACGTTTTACATTTCTCCAAAATTTGGAAGAAGAGCATTAGCAAATTTGATTGATTTAGTTATTGTCGGTGTTATCATTTATTTTGTAAGCACCAATTCATCAATTTCTTCACTATACAAACTTGCTATCTTTGCATTACTCTATATTGTTGGAATTCCTGTTTTAATGGCTTATGCGTGTACTCCAGGCCAGTATTTTACAAAGATTAGAGTTAGAGATGCTCGTGACTTATCTAAGAAGTTAACCTTAGCAAATTCATTTGTTAGATTGTTTAGCAATGCCATTTTTGGCTGGTACTCTCTTAAAATGAAAGAAAATTTATTGATTGAATCGTTAAGTAATTCAACAGTAATTCATGTTGAAGAGAATATTAGTGAAGAAGAATTAAAAGAAAAGCAGAAAAGAATTAGGCAAATAAATTTTGTTATTTCGTCTTTAGTTTTTACTCTTTGGGTAATTTGGATTGGTAACTACTGGTTACTCCTTGGTTTACCAATTATTTTTGATTTCTATATCACCCAAAAGGTAAACTGGACATTTTGGAAGAAACGTGGACAGAAGAAAACCGTTTTAATTGAGTGGATTGATGCTATTATTTTTGCGGTTGTTGCAGCAACCCTTATCCGCATGTTCTTTATTGAGGCATATACTATTCCAACTTCTTCAATGGAGAAGAGTTTACTTATTGGCGATTATCTGTTTGTAAGCAAGGTTAGTTATGGCCCTAAACTTCCAAACACACCAATATCATTCCCTTTTGTACACCATACATTGCCTTTATCCAAAACTGCAAAATCATTTATAGAATGGCCCCGTTGGCCCTATAAGCGTATTGCAGGATTAGGCAAAATACAGCGTAACGATGTTGTAGTTTTCAACTTCCCCGAAGGCGATACTGTTGTATTGCAGGATCAAAACTCCAGTTATTACACTCTCGCAAGAATTTATGGCGCCGAAAATTTGAAGAAAAATTACGATGTTATATATCGCCCAGTTGATAAGCGCGAGAATTACATTAAGCGATGTGTTGGTTTGCCTGGCGATACTATTCAGGTTAAGCATGGTCAACTGTATGTTAATGGGCAGGAGCAGATCAAGATTGGTAAACGTCAATATAACTACCAAATAAAAACTAATGGTTCTGCCATTAACCCTATTAGGTTTGAGCAACTTGGCATTTCAAAGGCAGATCAAGGATATAGCCCTACGGGTGGTTTCTACCAAATACCATTAACCGAGGAGGCTTTGGAGAAAATTAAGGGTATGAGCAATGTGGTTGAGGTAGTGAGAAATGAAAATAGCGATACATTGATGATGTGGAAACTTATTTTCCCTCATAATCCTAACTATACCTGGAACGAAGATAACTACGGGCCGCTTTGGATACCCAAAAAAGGAGTTGCTGTTGACTTAAACCTTAATAACTTGCCAATTTACGAGCGAATTATTGATGTTTACGAGAATAATGATCTTGCCGTTCGTAATGGCGAAATCTATGTCAACGGTCAGTTGGCGAAAACCTACACCTTTAAGATGGACTACTACTTTATGATGGGTGATAATCGCCATAACTCCGCGGATAGTCGTTTCTGGGGATTTGTGCCAGAAGATCATGTGGTTGGAGAAGCTTCGTTTGTGTGGCTATCGCTCGACAAGGATAAGAGTTTTCCACGTAATATCCGTTGGAGTAGAATGTTTAAAGGAATTCACTAACCTTGTTATATAAAATATTGCCCTCGGGGAAATTCCTCGGGGGTTTTTATTTTAAAAGGATGCTTATTTTTGCTGTATTATTTTTGAAATTATAATAACTTAATGAGTAATTCTGTCATACTATCCATAGGCTATTTGCCCCCTGTGCAGTATTTTGCCAAGTTAATACAGTATCAAAATATATATATTGAATCGGCCGAAAACTATACAAAACAAACCTACCGCAATAGGTGC
The DNA here is from genome assembly GCA_023406715.1 of Bacteroidota bacterium. Taxonomy (GTDB): domain Bacteria; phylum Bacteroidota; class Bacteroidia; order Bacteroidales; family Tenuifilaceae; genus SB25. Next base: position 10,386 of record JAEXVC010000164.1, read on the forward strand.
GTAATCCTTGGAGCAAATGGGCCAATTTCATTGACTATTCCTGTTGTAAAAACGCAAGGAAACCATACACCCATTAAGTTGATAGAGATTGATAATTCAACTCTATGGCAAAAGAATCACTGGAAGACCATCGAGTCGGCCTATAGAACTTCAGCTTATTATGATTTTGTGGCTGATATTCTGGAACCATTTTATAACAAGCGTTACACCAACCTTTTTGAGTTTGATGCTCTGTTTATGAATGCAATTTTCGATTTCTTATCTATACAACCAAACATTCATAGTACAACACAATATGTGCCTAGTTATGAGGTCGATTTTCGTAATTCAATTTCACCAAAGGTTGATATTTTTGAGGATAAGCAATTTGCACCTGCAGAGTATTTTCAGGTTTTTTCCAATAAATTTGGTTTTGTACCCAATTTAAGCATTATCGATTTGCTTTTTAACGAGGGACTTTCTGCGATAGAAGTAATTGAGGCCTCAATAAAAAAGCCTACCATTTAGATTGGTAGGCTCAAAAAAGTGTTGTATCAAATTAAAACCTAAATCCAAGGGTAACAAGGAATCGTCCATCTTTTATTTTGGTATCAACAGGGTTGGCTCCTGAATAAAAAACGTACGATTCTTTCTTCACGGTGTGTAAATAGGCCATATCTATTGAGAAATTACCCGACTTGTAGCCAACACCACCAGAGTATTGCGATATGTTTGCCTTGTCGTTTATAAATCCACTCTTATATGGTGATGGGTAAAATGCATACCCTCCTCTTAGGGCAAAATCGCCAATACGGTACTCTCCTCCAAATCTAAAATTGAATACATTTCTGAAAGTATTTTCGGCTTCAATATTTAAATCGTTTAAGTTATCGCCATCACCACCATTACTAAATTTCATAGAAGCATAGTTCACTCGCTCAACATCAATGCTAATAAGGCCTTTGCCTTGGAATATATAAGCAAAACTACCAATAAACTTGAATGGGGTTTCAAAATTATACTCATATCTTCCTGTCGGAGACTTGCTGTTAAATTTTGCTACAACTCCACTTGTATCGAAGTCTGTCTTCATCGAACTTGAATAAGTATCCTCAAAGGAACAAAATGTTGGAGTATGAATAGCTGCGCCAATCCTGATGGAGGGAATAGGATTATAAATTGCTCCTACTTTAAAATTATAGCCAGTTCCTTTTGTTTCGTAAAACTGATTGTATTCCATAGAGTAAAACCTATTCCCATCGAGGTCTGCAGGATTTGACTCTTTTGCAAATTCAGAATAAGAGCCGTTGAAAGTATAATTGAAGTCAGTTATACCTATTGTTGCTCCAAGAAATAGTTTGTTAGATAAGTTCATGGAAAAAGAAATGTCATATTCTCCAGAACCTCCATCTGTTATGATAGAGTTCTCGTGGTCAACAGAGTCGTTTGGAAATAAAGCAGATTCGAAGGATTGAGTTCCATCGTTATAACCAAAGAGCAACCATGTGTCCCAAGCCATAATCATTGGCCATAGTCCTGCTCCTAACTCATTAAATGGTTCGTAATTATTTTTGTACGTAAGCATTGAAGGTGTTAGATTTTGTCTGGTAGCTTCATTTGTAAAATAATTAATTATGGAATTATTATCGTAATAACCTTTAGCTATAGAATTAGAGTGAAAGTCATTTGTGCGATTATACCCAAATCCAATGTTGAAGTTTACAATTCCATTCTCGTCGCTTTTGTAAGGACTGTAAGAAAGGACAATTCCAATATTGTCAAACAATAACCTATTTCTCGAATCCGATGCGTTAAGTCCATTGTAGGACGATTCAATGTTGCTGCGCTTAAATGAAGGCGTAATGGTAAATTCCGATGATTTATAAACACCAAGTCCTGCTGGGTTAATAGATGTTGAAGTAAAATCGGCACCGAGGGCTCCAAATGCTCCACCCATCGATACATATCGGGCAGTACCTCCATTTAAGGTTTGCGAGTATCTAAGTCCATCGGCCAATGATTGAGAAAATAAGTTGCTACCTAATGAAATAAATAGCCCTGCTATTGTAATCTTTATAAATGACTTTTTCATAGTCTGAAAAATTAAAATTCAGTAATTATATTATATAGGGGATAATCACTATCCCCTATACGGAGTTTTTTATCGTCTTCTTGTATTTGAACCAGAAGATGAACTTGATGAGCTTGACGAACTGCTACGTGATCCGCTTTGGCTGCTACCGGACGATGAAGATCTGCTATCAGATCCCGATTGCCTATAGCTTTCATTGTTTCTTGACGAAGAAGTGGTATTCGTTGGAGTACTTACTCTTTCTGGTCTATTGTATGTAGGGGTAGAATTCCTGTTTCCTGAGGAAGTACGACTTGTTCCTGATGCATTGCTGTTTTGGGAACCCTCGCTTCTTCGGTAAGTGCTTTCTGTTGATGTTCTAGTTCTTCCACTTGATTGGTTGTATGTTCTGCGAGTTGGTTCGGAAACACCAATTTCTCGTGTAGGTCTTTCTGATACTCGGCGCGTATTGGTACCGTCAACTCTCCTTGTATTCGATGATGCTTGGTTATTTAAATTAGACTCGCGTCTCCCATTTGATTCATAGGTTGGAGTTACGCGTGTTTGTGTTCTACGAGTAGAAACAATAGGATTTAAACTTGAATTACTCCCATCTCTGCGACGCGATACAACAGTTTGGCTACCATCGGTTGTTGTGCTTATACCTGTTCTACGTGCTGTGTAATTGTTGGTTCCATTCACTCTTCTACCATAGTAGGAGTTGTTTGATATATTATTTGAGCTGTTTCCAGTCCAATATCCATTGTTCCAGCCCCACCAGTATGAGTCAGTGTAATAAGGATTGTATCCGTAGTGATTGTAATTATATGGGTAACTCCAGTACCAAGGGTCGTAATTCCAGTAACCATAGTTCCACCCAAATCCAAACCCAAACCCAACGCTGAAACTTCTTCTAGGCCAGCCAAACATTGCAGAAATATAGCGGGGTTCAACCCAAACCTGATTACCCATAACAACTATATTATAAAAGTATGGGTCGTAGGCTTGTGCATACCAGTAGTTGTCAGAATAATAGGTCGACCAATTTTCCATTCCATAGTAAGGATCACTTAAACCTCTTAGCCTACGTTCGTAAGATTCTTGGTAGGAATCAGAAAGGATCCTATTGTAAGGATTGGTATCCTCTGCTTTGTATATTACGGTATCATTTTTGATGCTATCCATATTTATTTCAATAACATCAGCGTATTTTTGTTCCAAGTTAGCGTAGTTGGAATTTTCTTTTTTCTCAGAAGTGCTATTTTGCTCTTCATTTTTTGCAATTTGAGAGGTTTGAGGTTTTGCTGGCGAACCATATATTTCGTCGCTCCACGACGAAGTTTTACCTACTTGTGAACTCGATGCACACGACATCATAAATAGTCCAAGCAATGTAAGCATCGGAATGTTGGTTTTGGTTTTCATAGTGTACCTCCTTGCAGGTTATAGTATAACATTAAAATTATAGTTATTTTTGCTTCACATTATTAACTGATTTACTACAAATTTCATACCAAGAAAGCGATATGGCGAAGGAAATTACAAGCAGAAGTGAAAATTATTCACAGTGGTATAACGATATTGTAACAAAGGCTGGATTGGCTGATTATTCAGCGGTTCGCGGATGTATGGTTATTAAGCCTTACGGTTATGCAATATGGGAAAAAATGCAAGCACAGCTAGATAAGATGTTCAAGGAAACTGGGCATCAGAATGCATATTTCCCTTTGTTTATTCCGAAATCATTTTTTAGCAAGGAAGCATCTCATGTGGAAGGTTTTGCTAAAGAATGTGCCGTTGTTACGCATTACCGTTTAAAAAATGACCCCAACGGCAAGGGTATTATTGTTGATGAAGATGCAAAATTGGAGGAAGAGTTAATTGTTCGCCCAACTTCAGAAACAATAATTTGGAATACATATAAGACTTGGATACAGTCGTACCGCGATTTACCAATACTTCTAAACCAATGGGCTAACGTGGTTCGCTGGGAGATGCGTACTCGCCTATTCCTTCGTACAGCGGAATTCCTTTGGCAGGAGGGGCACACCGCTCATGCCACCAAGCAGGAGGCCATTGAGGAGGCAGAGCGTATGATTAATGTTTACGCAACATTTGCTCAAAATTGGATGGCAATGCCAGTCGTGATTGGTCGTAAATCAGAATCGGAACGATTTGCTGGTGCCCTCGATACTTATTCAATTGAGGCTATGATGCAAGATGGTAAGGCTCTTCAGGCTGGTACTTCTCATTTCCTTGGTCAGAATTTCGCAAAGGCATTCGATGTTAAATTCTTGAACAAGGAAAGCGTTCTCGATTATGTTTGGGCAACCTCTTGGGGCGTTTCAACCCGTTTAATGGGTGCTTTGGTGATGATTCATTCCGACGATAATGGTTTGGTTTTACCTCCAAAGTTGGCTCCAACTCAAGTAGTTTTTGTACCTATCTATAAAAGCGACGAAGAATTGGCTAAGATCTCTGATACTGTAAATCATTTGCGTGAGGAGTTGCATAAACGTGGCGTTACAACTCATTATGATAACCGGGATAACTATAAACCAGGCTTTAAATTTGCAGAGTACGAGATGAAGGGTTATCCTGTTAGAATTGCTGTTGGACCTAAGGATTTGGAGAAAGGAACGGTTGAGGTTGCACGTCGTGATACCTTACAGAAACAGTTTATTTCACAGGATAACTTAGCCGATTCAATTGTGAGTCTATTGGATGATATTCAGAGTAATTTATACAATAAGGCAGTTGATTATAGAGCCCTTAATACAACTAAGGTTGACAGTTACGATGAGTTTAAAAAGGTTATCGCTGAAAAAGGTGGATTTGTGCTAGCACACTGGGATGGAACTGTGGCAACAGAACAGTTAATTAAGGAGGAGACAAAAGCGACAATCCGTTGCATACCCCTTGATGGAGAGATAGAGGAGGGTAAATGTATTGTAACAGGAAAACCTTCTAAACAACGTGCCATTTTTGCTCAGGCTTATTAAACTTGCAGTAATCTAATAACATTTGTATATTTGGATTAAACTTTAAATTGTATTCCAATGGATAATCCTCAGCAGGAGCCCAAGCAGTTAATTACTGGACTTTTATCTGAAAAAGCAGTCCTTAAGCAAAAAATTTACGACAACACCTTCGAGGTTTTCAATTTAATTAAGGAGGTGTTGCACGAAATGTCCAACGACCTAAACTTTAATTTAAGAAATGTTGATAAAAGAGTTCGATTGGAGTATAGGGATAGAGGAAAGTATGAGGCTGAGATTCGGGTTGCGGGCGATTTGCTTATTTTTAGCATGCATACAAATATTTTTGAGTTTGACCGCGATCATAGCATTTGGAAATTATCGTATGTAAAAGAGAATAAGTTAGCCTCATATTGCGGCATAATTAACGTTTACAACTTTTTAACAGATTCCTTTAAATACAATCGCTTGGATGACCTCGGGTACCTTATTGGTAGAATTTTTGTGAATAAGGACCGCCACTACTTTGTGGAAGGTAAGCGTCAGATGGGGTTTCTTTACAATAATTTTGGAACGGCTACCGTTGATAAGGATGCTCTTAAGCAAATTATTGAGTCTGCCATTTTATATGCCCTTGAATTCGATTTGTTGGTGCCTCCTTACGATGTTGTTAAGATTGCATCGGTTATGCAGATGAATACTAAAATTGAGAATTCTAAACTTCAAACTGGTAAGCGCTTAGGATTTAAGTTTAATTCCGACGATGTTTTGGAAGAAAATAAATAGTATAAATTAAACTCAAATAAGTTATGAAAAAATATTTGGTATATGCATTAGTTGCAACTGTTGCATTTACATCATGTGGAACAAAACAAAACAAGGAGGAGAAATCTCCCATGCAAAAGAAAGTAGATGAATATGCACCTGTAGAACTTCGTTCGGATATTATTCACTTATCGGCCAAAGAACGCCAAATGTTGCCATATCTATTCGAAGTTGCTCAACTTATGGATGAAATTTTCTGGCTTCAAGCATATGGTAACAAGGAAAACCTGTTCAAAGGGATTGCAGATGAAGCCACCGCTGAATTTGCTGAAATTAACTATGGACCATGGGAACGTCTTGGTGACAATAAACCCTTTGTTAATGGTTATGGAGAAAAACCACTTGGTGCACAATTCTATCCTGTTGACATGACCAAGGATGAGTTTGATGCATTTGACTCTAAGGATAAAAACAGTTTATATACAGTAATTCAAAGAAATTCCGAAGGGAAACTTGAATCAATTCCTTATCATATTGCATATAAGGAACAAATTGCAAAAGCGGTTGATTTAATTCGTAGAGCGGCAGGATTGGCTGAGGATAAAGGCTTACAAAAATATTTAACTCTTCGTGCTGATGCATTGCTTAACGACGATTATTTTGCAAGCGATATGGCCTGGATGGATATGAAAACTAACAATATCGATTTTGTTATTGGGCCAATAGAAAACTACGAGGATGCCCTTTTTAACTATAAGGCAGCTTACGAAGCATATATATTGATAAAGGACTTGGATTGGACTCAAAAGATAGGTCGATTTGCCACCCTTCTTCCTAAACTTCAGGAAAGTTTGCCCGTTGAGCCTGAGTATAAAAAAGAAGTACCTGGATTAGACTCAGATTTAGGGGTTTATGATGTAGTGTTCTATGCAGGCGATTGCAATGCTGGTAGTAAAACAATTGCAATTAACTTGCCCAATGACCCTAAAGTTCACCTAGAGAAAGGCAGTAGAAAGTTGCAGTTAAAAAATGCAATGAAATACAAATTCGACAAAATACTTCTACCCATTGGAAATATTCTTATTGATGAGAGCCAGCGAGGACATATTAAATTTGATGCTTTTTTTGAAAATGTTATGTTTCACGAAGTAGGACATGGGCTCGGTATCAAAAATCTAGTTAAGGGTAAAGGTACCGTTCGTGAGGCTATGAAAGAAATGCATAGTTCTTTGGAAGAGGGTAAGGCAGATATTATGGGACTTTATATGGTTTCCAAGTTAGCTGAAATGGGTGAATTACCCGAGAAGGATATGATGGATAACTATGTAACTTTTGTTGCAGGAATATTCCGTTCAGTTCGATTTGGCGCTGCATCATCTCATGGAAAGGCAAATATGGTTTGCTTCTATTACTTGCAGGAACGTGGTGCTTTTGAACGAAACTCAGAAACAGGCACATACAAGGTTAACTTTGATAAGATGACTGAGGCTATGAATTCTCTTGCAAAAGATATCTTAACACTTCAAGGTAATGGTGACTACGAAGGAACCAAGAGACTATTCGCTGAAAAAGGATTTATTGGAGAGGAACTTCAAAAGGATTTAAATAGGGTTGCTGAAGCAGATATACCAAGAGATATAAGGTGTATTCAAGGTAAAGAAATGCTTGGTTTGTAATTTTGAAGGGTTGGTTTTTCCAACCCTTTTTCTTGGCTATATTTTTGGAATGTGGTTAAAGTTTACATATATTTAGCCACATTATTGTTGAAGTATAATCTATAAAAAGGAACTATATGAACCTTACATTCAATTTCATTAAGTCTGTATCGAACATTTACGATGAGATGATTGAAAATGGTTTTTCCTTGGTTTACCTTGGGGAGTTTAGCCATGAGATTACTAAAATGTTTACTTCCATGGCTGAGTCCGATATGGAAAAAAACAGTGAAGAGCGCTCTGTTCAGCGAAAGGTTTACCATGTTATGGTTGAAACTCTTCAGAATATGAATAAACACTCCGATGAGATTAAGGAGAGAAATATAGGTAATGGCCTTTTTATAATTGGCAAGAAACACGATACTTACTATGTTATAACCTCCAATAAGGTTTCTAGAAAACATAAGGAGCCCTTAGAGCAGGCATTAATTACAGTGAATAATGCATCGGCAAGTGAACTAAAGGAGATGTATAAACGACAAATACGAGAGGGAAGTTTATCCGAAAAGGGAGGCGCTGGTTTGGGATTAATTGATATCGCTCGTAAAACAGGTGAAACACTCAATTACCAATTCTTGCCGCTCGATGAGGATAGTTTCTTTTTTATCTTAAAGGTTGAAATTAACGCAAAAAAATTTGCTAAGGATTAGTGGGTGTATTAAGTAACCCTTGAAAATGCTAAGGTCTTGTTTAAAAATAATTTTAATCACCATCAATATATCTCTGTTGATGGTGTTTTTTATAAATAATACTATCGCTCAAGAAAATCAGCAACTTCAAAGTGAGGTAAAGAAAGATACCGCTTTTAAAAAAATAGATAAAATTAAAAATAACTTCATTTTTCGACAACTGTATGGTTTTGTTGTTAGAAAGGATGCCTTGGCTACATCTGGTAAAGTAATTAGAGAATTTGAGTCAAATCAGAAGTTTTTGCGTTATGCAAATAAGGAAATTCAAGAGGTTAGAATTGTAAGGCTAAAAGTTTTTGGTCAATCAGTATATGATACACTTTTGGTCCCAACCACGATTGCCGAGCGTTTTGGAAATTCTCTACACCTAACTACATCCAGAAAAGTTATTGAAAACAACTTGCTTTTTAAGGAAGGGGAGCTAGTGCGACCTTTTGACTTTTCTGAAACAGAACAGCTTTTACGTACGTTGCCTTACATTGAAGATGTTAATATTATACTAGAAACATTAGCCGACACCAATAAGGTTCGTGCTGTAGTTGTAACAAAGGATAATTGGACTTTAGCATTCTCATTTAGTTCCAGTAGCCTAGATAAGGGGGAGTATTCGATATCGGAGAGTAACTTTGCTGGTACTGGTTTTGGTGCTGATGCGAAAGTATATTACGATAAGAATCAACC
>JAEXVC010000009.1 GCA_023406715.1 Bacteroidota bacterium
CATTGCTTGTGACTGTGTTTACCTTTATTATGCTTTTACCAATTCATACCGAAATATTGAGAAATGGATTAATGCATTTGTGTCGATAAATGGGTTGTCGTTTATATATGAACTTTCCCTAGTTCAAATAGGCTGGAGCGATGCTATTACAAGTTGGGTTACGCCATCGTTTCCCCAAGGTTCAATGGTGATAATTATGAGCGTACTTGGAGCTGTAGTAATGCCCCACAACCTGTTCCTTCACTCAGAGATAATTCAGAGTAGGCAGTGGAATCTTGCCGATGATAAGGTGATTCGAAAACAGTTGAATTATGAATTTTTTGATACCATTTTCTCGATGATTGTTGGTTGGGCTATAAATAGCGCTATGATTTTGCTTGCAGCGTCAACATTTTTCAGAACCAAAGCAAGTGTATCTGAATTACAGCAGGCGAATGAATTATTAGTTCCTTTAGTTGGAGCCAATGCATCGGTTGTCTTTGCTGTCGCATTGCTGTTTTCAGGTATAGCATCTACCATAACGTCAGGAATGGCTGCTGGGACAATTTTCGCCGGAATGTATAAAGAGCCTTACGATATAAAAGACAACCACTCCAGGCTAGGTATTGCCATTTCCCTGGTTGCTGCGCTCGGAATAATCTTTCTAATAACTAATCCCTTTCAAGGTCTAGTTATTTCCCAGATGATATTGAGCATTCAGCTACCGTTCACCATTTTCCTTCAGGTTTATTTAACCTCTTCGGAAAAGGTCATGGGAAAATACAAAAATTCAACCTACTCTAAAGTTGTGCTATACTTATTAGGTGTAATTGTGTCCGCATTGAATATCGCATTATTAATTAGTTTTTTCTAGGTTGAATAAGGTAACTTTTACTCGAGTTTCTAATAAGCGCATATAATATTGTTTAATTTAGTAGGAAATATTATCTATAAAAGTATGGAAAACAAATTAAAACCGCTTGGGTTTGTTGCGTCCTACTCGATTTATTTTGCTGCAGCTTTATTGATGTTTGTTCTTACAAAGTATGGCATACCCTATTTAAGCAATAGAACAGGGCAGGAGACCATTCTGTTTTGGTTTATAGTTGCTGGACTCGGGATTTTTACACCCCTAATAGTAATGGGCGTATTCTTGTTGAAATCGGAAGGTTATCGGTTGTCAAAATCAACAATAACGGAACGGTTGCGTTTTAGGAAACTTACAAAACAGGATGTTTTTTGGAGTGTTGGTGGGTTAGTTCTGGTAATGGTTATTAGTGGTGGATTAATGAAACTTATTGAATTGGTTGTTGGTAAGATTGATACCTCGCCACCATTTATGTCCTTTGAGCCATTGAGCCAAGGGCGATACTGGCTATTGGCTGTTTGGGCTCCATACTGGATTTTAAATATTCTAGGAGAGGAGTTTCTTTGGCGTGGAGTAATGATGCCACGTCAAGAGGTTGTTTTTGGTAAAAACACTTGGATTATTCATGGAATAGGTTGGGGGTTATTTCATGTAGCTTTTGGCTGGCAGTTGCTTATAACATTAATTCCGTTGATATTTATACAATCGTATATTGTTCAGAAAACAAAAAACTCGTGGGTTGGAGTTATAATGCATGGAAGCATTAATGGGCCGAGTTTTATTGCTATTGCTTTGGGGTTTATATAAAAAAGATGCTCCGTATACGGAGCATCTAGTATGTTTGAGGAAGTAATTACTAAAATGCAAAACCTATTGCAAATCCAATTCTGGTTCTAAATCCATCGAATTTTGCAGTGTCAAAATCTTCAGTGCCTGACTCAACTTCAACTTTACCAGAACCGTAGTGTCCCCCAAAGAATAAATCCATTGTAAACCCTGATTTGGTTATCCATTGACGACCAAAAGCAACTCCGCCACCTATGTTTGAGTAGGTGCCTTTCCCATTGTCTCCTTCAATGCTAAAATTTTGATAGCGTAAATAGGGTGCAATGTAGAAACCATCAATTGCATTCTGCTTTGGGTAGAAGCGCATCTCAGGAGTAAGGATTAAACCTGTGAATTTTGCGTCTTCAATTTTGTAGTTTAGGTAAGCAACACCCATTTGTCCAGAAAGGTTATCGGTAAATTCCCTTTCGTAAAAGATAGAACCAGTTCCAATAATTAAGCTAAGGGTATTAACTTTTAGAACATTTTTTTCTTCAGATTCATTTGATTCTTGCGCAATGGAAGGTATGGCAAGAATTGCAAGCAGCATTAGGGTAATAATTTTTTTCATACAATTAAAGTTTTGGTTTATAAACGAGTTTTTCAATTTGTGTGCCAAAATAAAACTGCTATTCGGATTTAATTTTTCAAACTATCCTTTGGTATAAATCCATGAAAACTAATTCTATCGGTTATAGTCCTTTTTATAATTGCAGATTGGTCGTTTATGGTATCGTTATACTCAGTTGTTTTTTCCCAAATTGAGCTTGTGGCGATTGTTATTTTCTCTCCTTTAAACTCAACTTTTAAATTCTCTTTGCCAATAGCAATAATTTTAAGTTCGCTATACGATAAGGGTAGTTTACTTACTCCCACTAGCAAAGAGGATACACCGCTACCCGCTGCACCTTTTAGTATTCTTCCAGTACCTAAGACTAAAATTACAGTGTCGGGGTTGAACGATAGTCTCCTATACGACTCTACTGAACCGTTTTCATTATTGTAACGATAAGTTGGCGAGTCAATTCTTCTTCCCGAAGGGATTGAGCCGCTTATTACCTTTGCTTCCGATGTTTGGTAGTACTCAACAAAGGCAAAACCCTTGTTGAGATTAAATTCCTGAGTTGCACTTTTTTTTGAACTACAACTTGAAAGGAGAATTACTAATCCAAGCGCTGAAAGTGCAGTTTTCATTGATGTTGGAATTAAGATGTTTTGCTTTTTTCGCCCTTTATCCCCATTTTATTTGCGGTTCGCTCAGGGATGTAAATAATCAACTTTTGACCTACCCTTATGAGGTTCCGACGGATATTATTCCATGAGCGAAGTTGCCCAACGGAAACGCCATGGTGCTCAGCAATCTTACCCAGAACATCCCCCTCCTTTACTCTGTAAACATAACGGGTTGACCCAGGAGGTACATCGTACTGGTACGATGCGTTGAAACGTGAAGGTGTAATTGCGTTTTTGGGATTGAAGAAAACGCTATCCTTGTAAGCAAATATTTCCTTTTCCTTATCAATAAAATCGCCAACAGCATCTAGCGGAAGTCTTAAAATGAATGATCTATCCTTTGCTGGGATAATATCCATTTTATACTGAGGGTTTAGGTCGCGAATTAAATTTATTGGCAGGTCAAGAACCTCTGCTACCTGTTGCAAATGCAACATATCCTTAACCATTAATGTGTCCGTTGTTGGTGGAATGTTTATGGGTTGAGGTTTAATGTTATGGTCGCGATGATAATAATAGGTGTAGTTTGCCGCTATAAAGGCAGGAACATAGCCGCGTGTTTCGCGGGGTAGGTAGTAGTAAATATCCCAGTAGTTACGTTTACCGCCAGAGCGACGAATCGCTTTGTTAACATTTCCTGGGCCGCAGTTGTAGGCTGCAATAACCAATGTCCAATCCTTGTAAATTGAATATAAATCCTTAAGGAATCGAGCGGCTGCATGGCTTGCTGCAATTGGGTCGCGGCGCTCATCCACATAGGAATTAACAGTAAGATTGTACATTCTGCCTGTTCCATACATAAATTGCCAAAGACCGGTAGCCCCTGCTCTAGATACTGCTCTTGGGTTTAGAGCCGATTCAATGATTGGTAAGAATCTTAATTCTTGTGGGAGTTGGTATTGGTCAAGGATTTCTTCGAAAATAGGGAAATAGTAGTCTGTTAAGCCAAGCATTACTTCAACTTGGTCTTTTTTCCTTTGCGTATATACGTTGATAAAGTTTTTAACTATATGATTGTAGGGCAGTTCAATTAAAGAGTTGATGCCTTGTAGCCTTTTTATATAAAAAGAATCAGGGTAGTCGGCTAAACCAATACTGTCGCTCTCAATGCCTGTTACTAAGTTGTTAGAGTCTATTGATTGTTGGACATACCAAAGATTTAATAGGCTATCGAGGTTGCCATTAATTTCTTCGTCTAAAATTGTATCAATTTGTATTGTGTCCGCTGCGTTTTGAGTGTTGTTTTGTGCCTTAACACCAACAAAAGTAATCATCAGCAAGCATACAATAAATAAATTCCTCATAGGTTAAGGTTTTCAGTTGGTTAAATTTCTAATCAACAAATATAGTATGGTTGTTTTAATAAAAGCAAATAAAACCCTTAATATTCCACTAAATTAAAAGGTGAGTTTGCAGGATAGCCCGAAAACAGGGGCGCTTGAACCATTTATGGCTGCTTCAGCATTTACAACGGCAGGTTCCACCCTAATGCCTAAATCGTCATCCACATTCCAATCGTAAAGGTGGGCGTCCACGTTGGCATCGAGAATGTTTAGTATGTAAACCGCCGAAAAACCTAAAATGGCCATATCGCGATTACGACGGTAGGCGTTCATGTAATACCTTAGTTCATCGGCAGTTCGTTGTCCGTTGAATTCGTCAACGGTATTGGGGTTGTCGTCAATTTTGTATTTCAATGCAGTTTTGAAGCGGGTATAGCCTCTATTGTTCCAGTCGGCAATAAAATAAAAGGTGGATAATCCTCCGTAAATAATTGGCACTTTCCAGTACTTTTTGTTATAAACTTGCCCAAGTCCAGGAACAAGTGTCGAGAATATTGTTGCTGCTGCAGGGGAGTGCTTCTTGTCATTATAACAGTAAACAGCATCAACCACACTGGCAAGGTAAAAAGCACCAGCGGCTGCATAGTAGAGGTTGCGGGTGTTTCGCTGTTCAACCACTCGTTGCTTTAGGTACTCCTTATCGGGCGATAAGTCCGATGCCATATTGTAAACTCTTAGCCTATGCTGGTAGTTCTGGTTGGCATTAATACCTAAATAGAGCATGCTACCCATGCCTCCGTAGAATACAGGTATTTTCCAGTAGTCCTTGTTTACAATCTGTCCGTAGCCTGGGGCTATGTGGGAAACAAGCCAAATTCGGGCAGTGAAATCCTTAGGCGGAACTTTACTTTTTTCGACAACTTGTGAGAATGTTGCGTTAGTAGAGCCGAGTAGAAAAATCAGAATGGCCGACAATCTTTTTATGGAATGTCGGCCTATAATATTTATAAAAGCTGTAGTCTTCAAATCCTTGGGGCTTTTAGTGCTTTGGGATTAGAGTTTACTCCTCAATTCTAATAAACTTCTCAAGAATAACATCTAGCTCCTCGGAATTATTGTACGATATAACAATTTTTCCGTCGCCTTTGCCACCGGGTTTAACATCGGCGCGTAGTCCTAGTTTGTTAGTAAGATGCTCGCGAAGCACTACTTCCGATTCGGCTAGGTTGGCGCTTGGTTTTGCTTTGGACTCTTTTTGTGGTTTGTGGTTCTGCGAGTCTCTAACCAACTCCTCAACTCTTCGAACAGAAAGGTCTTCGTTTATTATCTTATTGTAGATATCAAGTTGAAGTTTAACGTCGTCAACATTCACAAGTGCTCTTGCATGACCCATGGAGATTTTAAACTCACTAATGCCAATTTGAATTTCGGCAGGTAATCTTAGCAAACGCAAGTAGTTTGTAACAGTAGCCCTTTTCTTTCCAACTCTGTCGGCAAGTGTTTCCTGTGTTAGCGAGCACTCGTCAATTAAACGTTGGTAGCTAATGGCAACCTCAATGGCGTTGAGGTCTTCGCGTTGAATATTTTCAACCAGAGCCATTTCCAACATACCTTGGTCGTCGGCGGTGCGAGTAAATGCAGGAATAGTTTTAAGTCCAGCAAGTTTTACAGCGCGTAGCCTACGCTCTCCAGAGATAAGTTGATACCTTCCGTTAATTGCGCGAACAGTAATGGGTTGTATCACCCCAAGTTTTAGTATTGATTCCGATAATTCCTTTAGTGCAGTTTCATCGAAATTGGTGCGTGGTTGGTACGGGTTGATGTCAATTTTCTCAACATCAATCTCGTTAACTAATTCCTTAACAACGTGCTTAACGGTTTCCTCATTGCCA
>JAEXVC010000103.1 GCA_023406715.1 Bacteroidota bacterium
CTTTCTACTCCATCGCTTTTTACTCCGTAGGCTGTAACAACAACCTCCTCTAAAGCAACTGACTCGGGCTCAAGAGTTATATTCATGTAATTTCCATAGAATGGCATTTCTAAGTTTTTATATCCAATAAAGGAAAAAACAAGACTACCACCATTGCTAGGCATTGTAAGTGTAAAATTTCCATTAATATCTGTTGCCGCACCAATTGTAGTTCCTTTAACCATAACAGCAACCCCTGGAAGTGGCAGTCCATCTTCGGCAGAAATTACAGTTCCTTTTGCAATGTTGCAACCCTGCTTTATGTTATAAACTGGTGGAATTGAGTTATAGTTTAGGAAGTAAGTTTTTAATTCGGGTGCAACGCCCGAAGAATTGGGGTTGCTTGATGAAAAACGCAGTTTCACATTCTTCCAGTCCTCCTTGGTTTCCTGACGAACATTTGCCTTGTAGATGATTTGTATTGGCTCACTGATGTTTTTTGCTCTTATATCGTAGGTTGGGAACCACCCCGCATTATTTACCAAGTACGATAGTTCAAATTCAAAAGTTCCGGCACGCTTTGCATCAACCTTTACCAGAACTTCTCCGTTAGGATATTCTTTTTTTGAGGTGAAGGTTTTTATTTGATTCTCTATGTCGGAGCGCTGTTTACTAAGTTCTTGGATGTTCTTGTTATGTTCAATCTCCTTAAGTTTAAGCGCTGATAGCTGAGTGCTATAGAAAGTCATTGTTTCCTTAAGGTTTGTGATGCTGGTCTCCTGATTTTTTCCACCAATATCCCTGTTTTGCTGTAAAAAAACCAACTGTTCACCAACAATGGATAGGTAGGTGTTTTCAAGGTTGATTTTCTCGTCGATACTTTTTAGTTTTGTCTCAAAATCAACCAATTCCTTTGGTCTGTCGAGTTTGTTGATAAAATTCTGCTGATGATTTACCGATAGAACTGTAATTTCACCATTGGCTTTAACCTGAACGCTTTTAGCATCAATAAATGGCGATAGGTTTACAAACTTTATAATGGTTTTACCTTGAGGTAAGTCTACTGCTTTCTTTCTTGTAACTTGCGCTCCTTCAATAAAAACTGTTACTTCGTTAACGTCGGTTTTTACCTCTTTCTCTGCAAATTCCTGAGCAAAGGTGTAAAAGGGTAGTGAGCATAGTAATGCTATTGCTAGTTTTCTCATAAAATATGAAGTATTTGTAATTTAATATTTATAATCCAAACTCTTTAAGCGCGCCATAAACCAGAAATGCGGGCCATACAGCTGCTTTTAGGAATCCCAAAACTCCCATCCAGAATGATGTGGCAGTTGATATAAAATAAATGGCTGCACCAATAAATCCAAGGCCATAGATTGCACCTGCAGGGCCATCGGCACGGTAGTTTCTGTTTTTCATGGCTATTTGATTTTTGTTAAATGAAAGAATTTATAGAATCAAATTTAATAATTTATTACTTTTCCCAAAAAATGAACCAATTGTGAAATTGTTGTACGCTAACTTGTAACAAATTCCTCATTCGATCGTCTCATAATCATCTTAATTTAAAAATTTTTATATGATACTTAAAATCCAAAATCTCAGCAAAACCTATCCCAATGGGGTTCAGGCTTTGAAAAATGTCAATTTAGAAATTAAAACCGGAATGTATGGGCTTGTTGGGCCAAATGGTGCAGGCAAATCAACGCTTATGCGCACTTTAGCAACGTTACAGGAGTCCGACAGCGGTACCGCGTTTTTAGACGATTTAGATATGCTCAATAATAAACCCGAGGTTAGAAAAATTTTGGGCTACTTACCTCAGGAGTTTGGACTTTACCCAAAAGTTTCGGCGGAGACTCTCCTGAATCATATTGCCGAAATGAAAGGGATTTCAAATGCATCGGAACGTAAAGAATTGGTAAAGGCTTTGCTCAATAAAACGAACCTGTATCAGCACAGGAGTAAAAATCTTGGAGGTTTTTCCGGTGGTATGAAACAGCGTTTTGGAATTGCCCAGGCACTTATTGGTAGTCCAAAATTGATTATTGTTGATGAACCAACTGCCGGACTCGATCCTACTGAACGTAACCGATTCCATAATTTGTTGAGCGAGATAGGGGAGAACGTTATTGTTATTCTTTCAACCCATATAATTGAGGATGTAAAGAGCCTTTGTAACCAGATGGCTATTATAAATTTTGGTGAAGTGTTACTACAGGGTAAACCCGATGATATTGTAAATGTATTAAATGGTAAGGTTTACCGTAAACTTATCGATAAGCACTCGTTGGAGAACTATCAGGGTATGGATATTATTTCCACAAAACTTTTACGCGGGAAGTTGGAGATAACTGTTGTTAATCATATTAATCCTGAGAATGGATTCAGTCTCTCAGAGCCATCTCTCGATGATGTTTACTTCTCTAATGTTCGTAACACAAACTAATTCGTTAGCTATGTTTTGGAATATTTTTCGATTCGAAATTAAGTATAGGCTAAAAAGGCCCGCAACTTATCTGTATTTTGGAATATTCTTGCTTTTTAGCATAGTGATGCTGGTAAGTGAGAATGTATCCATAGGAATGATTCCTTCCGCAGCAAACATCAATGCTCCTTACGTGTTTGCGATTATGTCTGCCGTTTTCTCCGCATTTGGAATAATGGTTACTTCAGCAATGATGAGCACTCCTGTGGTTCGCGATTTCGATCACGATACGCACCATTTTATCTACAGTATGCCTATAACCAAGTGGCAATACCTAGGTGGGCGTTTTGCTGGTTCAATGTTTATGACCATTATGGTTTTTATGTCGGTGCCTATTGGGTTGATGATTGGAATTGCATCAAACCACATATTTGACATTCATGCAGGTAAACTTGGTCCGTTCAGTTTGTGGTCATATTTTCAGCCGTTTTTCCTAATTGTAATTCCCAATATCTTCTTTGCCGGTTCAATATTTTTCACCTTGGCTAGTTTAACCAAAAAGATGGTTTACAGCTATATGGGTAATGTTATTCTTTTGGTGGGTTATATAGTTGCAATAAATCTTTTGGGTAATATTGATAATAGAAGTATTGGGGCATTAGTTGATCCCTTTGGTCTATCATCGCTCGATTTAATGGTTCGTTACTGGACTATTGCGGATTTCAATACCAGAATTGTAAGTCCCGATACCTACCTTTTGCTGAATAGGCTAATATGGATTAGCGTTGGTGTTATCGCATTATTTTTTGTTTACCGAAAATTCACCTTTACAACACCCAAATCGGCTTTGCGAAAATCGAAGGTGGAGAATGGCGATGATCAGAAAAGAGAATCAATCATACTGCCAAGATTCCAGCAATCTTTTAGTCTATTGCAGGAGTTGAAACTTTGCGTCAAGCAAGCGTGGATTTACTTTAAAGGAATAGCCACCGATTTTGCATTTATTGCCATTATGCTGGCCGGTGTTGGGCTTGTGGCATCGGGTAGTATTAGTTTGGGGTCAAGTTACGACACCAATTTCTATCCAGTAACTCACTCTATGCTTGAATCTGTTGGTGGAAGTTTTGTTCTGTTTGTGATAATCGTACTCACGTTCTTTAGTGGTGAACTGGTTTGGAAAGAACGCTCAGTTAAGCTTAACCAGATATACGATACACTCCCTGTGCCATCGTGGATTACATATACATCAAAGTATATTGCAATGCTTATGGTTACCATTCTTGTTCAGTTTGTGATAATGCTTTCGTGTGTTGGGATTCAGATAAGCCATTCTTACTATGTGTTTGAGTTCAATCAGTATCTTGTTCAGCTGTTCGTGTTAGGTTTTGCCAAGTATGCTATACTACTTTCACTAATTATGCTGATTCAAGTGGTATCGTCGAATAAGTTCGTTGGTTTCGTGTTTGTGATGGTTTACTACGTAGTGATGTCGGTGTTGTCGCAGTTTGGATTAGAGGATGGATTGCTTCGTCCTAATGCCATCCCTTCGTATATGTATTCCGATATGAATGGTTATGGACCATTTCTTACTTCGGTGATTTGGTTTACTATTTACTGGGGTTTGTTTGCGTTAATATTGGCCTTGATTTCGAACCTATTCTGGAAGCGTGGGGCTGAATCGGGATTTAAGGTGGCAATTCGTAATGCAAAGGAACGTATGGGTATTCGTGCTATGAGGTTAAGCCTTTATTCTTGTATAGTGTTGTTTCTAGGTGTTGGAATGTTTATTTATTACAATACACACGTGCTTAATAATTTTGAATCATCAAAACATCGGGAGAAAAAAATGGTTGAGTTTGAGAATCATTATAAATGGTTAAAGCAAAAACCACAGCCAAAAATTGTAGATGCTGATGTTTTGGTAGATATATATCCTCACGATAGTAAACTTCATATTTCTGGAACTTTCTACCTGAAGAATGCCGGGCCGGTTGCTGTTGACACCATTTATATAAATATGCCAACCAATAAGATAACTTTTAGCCAATTCAATCTTGGTGGCGATAGTGTAAAACTTGTGGACAATTACTTTGGAATTTTTAAGGTTGCACTGTCAAAACTCTTGCAGCCTGGCGATAGCCTTCCTTTAAAGTTCTCATATAATTATTGCGAAAGAGGTTTTAACAGCAATCCGCAAACACTACTTGTTGATAATGGAACTTTTTTCAACAGCAAATCCAGTTTTCCTACGATTGGATATAACGATGGCAATGAGTTATCCGATAGGGATAAACGTAAAAAGTATAAACTTCCTGAGCAAAAACGTATGCCATTGATTTCCGATACTGCCATGTGGCAGAATACATATTTAGGTAACGATGGTAACTGGATTCGATTTAAGGCAACAGTAAGTACATCGGCCGATCAGGTTGCAATTGCCCCGGGGCGCTTGGTTAAGCAGTGGAGCAATGAGGGTAGAAATTACTATTCCTATCAGGTTGATGGGAAAATGCTCAACTTTTTTTCATTCCTTTCAGCAGAGTATCAGGTTGAGCGTGAATCGTACAAGGGAATTGATTTGGAGGTATACTACCACAAAGGCCATGAGTACAATCTACCCAATATGTTTAAGGCCATGCGGCAATCGTTGGATTATTTTCAGGAAAACTTTGGGCCGTTTCAACATAAAAATCTTCGTATAGCAGAGTTCCCAAGGTATGAGTCTTTTGCTCAAAGTTTTCCCGCTACCATTCCATATTCCGAGAGCATTGGTTTTATAGCCGATTTACGCGATACTTTAGATATCGACTACGTTTTTTACGTTACTGCTCACGAAATTGCACATCAATGGTGGGCGCATCAGGTTTGCGGTGCAAATGTTCAGGGAGCAACTCTTATGAGCGAGTCGTTATCGCAGTATTCTGCGTTAATGGTAATGGAAAAGGAGTATGGTCGCGATAAAATGCGAAAATTTCTAAAGTACGAGTTGGATAGGTATTTAAGTTCCAGAAAGTACGAGCGAATAAAGGAGGATCCTTTATATCTAAACGAAAATCAAGGTTATATTCATTACAACAAGGGTAGTGTGGTAATGTATAGTTTGCGCGATTTTATTGGTGAAGAAAACCTTAACAAAGCGTTGTTCAAATTTAACGCTGATTGGAAATTTCGAGAGCCCCCATTCCCAATCTCTACAAATTTCTTGGAGTACATAAACAACGCAACTCCTGATAGTCTTAAGTATTTGATTGATGATATGTTTAAAACCATTACCCTTTACTCTAACCGGGCTGTTAAGGCTACTTATGCTGAGTTGCCCGATGGTAAGTATAAAGTGACTATCAATGTGAGTGCCCAAAAATTTAGGGCTGACGAAAAAGGTATGGAAACCGAACAACCTTTCGACGATTATGTCGATATTGGTGTGTTTGCAAAGAATGGAAAGGACGATAAGGTGCTTTACCTTCAAAAATACAGGATGCGTTCAGGTGAGAATACTTTTGAAGTGATTGTTGTTCAAAGGCCCGAAGTTGCAGGGATTGATCCTATGAACAAGTTAATAGATCGCGATAGCGATGATAACAGAGTTAGTGTGGAAAAAGTTTAATTTTTGATATTGCTGAGCAAAACCCCGTAGAACTTAGTGTCTGTGGGGTTTTTGTTTTAACTAATCATGATTTAAAAGAAAAATATATTTATGCTATTTGCACAAAGCCCTTCCTATGGTTTATAATTGCTAACAGTTTTAGATCAACGGAAACGTCCAAAACTTCCTCCAACACCAACTTCAATGCTATAGCTGTTTTTTCCTAAAATTTCTTTTTTTTGAGTAGAGCTAGTCCTATTGTAGTTGCAATTAAAGAAAATGTGAAAAATATTTTCTCTTGATAGTTGAAAGAATTTCATTAAGGAGAGTCCAACAGTGTAACCTTTTCTTGAGTGAATAACAGTGGCATTATCCGTAAAATCCTCCAGCATAAATGAGCAAAAGCCAAGGTAGGTGTCAATCGAAATGTCGTTTCTAATGTAGGCTCTATATCCAGCCCTTACGGTAGCATTTTCAAGAGTTAATTCTGAGTTTTGATTATAGATAGTGCTTCCAATAATCATAGTTTTTTTTAAGTGCCTGTCGTGGGCTAAGTTGAATTTTAAACCTAGCAAGAAATTTTGTTTGATTATTGTGTTGAACTCAATTGTAGGACAAATTGTAGTGTTAAAGTATTCCGACGATAAATTATCAAACACAAATAGGCTTGGTCCAACCTTAAGTTCTTCCCCGGATTGTAATCTACCTTGTGCACTTACAGATCCAAACCAAGCAAAAAATGTAAATAGAAATAAAGTTTTTCGGACAAGCATAAGTTGATCACATTTTTAATGGATTATCAAAGAAACTTGTTACTCAAAGGTAATGCCATAAACCTTTTGGCAAAAACTAATTCCAACTTTTATCATTTAAAACAAGCTTTGCATCAAATATTTATAAGAATTATCAATAATTTGAAAACTCTACCCATCTAAAATCCGTTTATTCTATTGTTAATTTATTAATAATGTGGATTAAGCCAGTAAAAACTCAAAGCCTGATTAGTTTTGTTCTAGTCGCTGTTTTGCTAATAGTTATTGCATTAGCCTCGCTATCACTATACTTGAATAAAAAGAGGAAAGAAGCATTTCTCAAATCAAATATTGAGCAAATTGAGAAAAGTGTTAAGGTGGCTATTTCTTTCGAAACAGATAGACTTAAGCAGATTACTTTCGATTATACTTTTTGGGACGAAATGGTAGGCTTCATTTATAATCCTAAGCCTAATTGGGCAAAGGATAATTTAGACCCAATTATAACAACCTACAAAACAGACTTGCTTTGTGTGCTCGACACAAATTTGCGAAAAGTTTATTCGGTGAACCGAGAGGAATATAATTTTCTCCACGATTTAAAATTGTCCGATAGCACTCTAAGGCAATTAATAAACCAACGGTTTATTCAGTTTTATTATCAATCAAAACATGGAATTGTAGAGGTGCATGGAGCAACAGTGCACACAACTAACGACCAAACCAGGGTTGGACCTGTTTATGGTATTATGATTATCGGTAAGGTTATTGATAGCACATATCTTAAGAATGTTTCATTGGTTACAGGCACCCGCATTTGGCAGGATTCAATTTCTATTGAGAGTCGTATGCTTGAGTCTAAGCAGGGAATAACTTTAAGCATTCCATTATTCGGTCAGGATAATAGCGTTATTGGTTATTATAATGTTGAAAAAGTTTACGATTTTTTCAAGCATTATACAAACTTCTCATTACAGCTGTTGAGTATATTGATTTTCTCAATCCTGCTAATTGTATTAACGTTGATTATTGTTTTTTCTTATTGGGTCAAAAGGCCGTTGAAAATTGTAGAGCAGATACTTTATAACGATAACACCTCAAGAATCGCAGATCTTCAAAGTTTCGGAAGTGAGTTTGCTGAAATTGGGAATTTGATTGACAGTACCATTGAGCAAAAGAAAACGCTGGAAATTTTAAAGGATAAAGCGGAGGAGTCAGATAGGCTGAAATCGGCTTTTCTGGCCAATATGTCGCACGAAATCCGTACTCCTCTCAATGCCATTTCAGGCTTTGCCGAATTGTTATGCCAGAGTTCGCCAAACGATGAGGAGTCCAAAAGTTACAAGAAGATTATAATGAATTCGTCCAGTGACCTACTTCATCTTATTAACGATATTCTGGATTACTCAAAAATTGAGGCAGGTCAGTTGGTCTTAAAGAATGAACCATTCTCAATAAACGATTTGTTCGATGAGTTATATGCTATTTACTCAAAGAAAAACCTTAACAAATCAGTTAGAGTGATTTGTTTGCACCCCGACAAAAATTTCAATATTAATTCCGACAGGCAAAGGATTAAGCAGGTAATGGTAAACCTGTTGGATAATGCTCTGAAGTTTACCGAGAAGGGCATGGTGGAGTTTGGCTTTAAATTGGTTGGTTCAGAGTTTGAGATGTGGGTAAAGGATACAGGTGTAGGGGTTCCTGAAAGTTCACGAGAATTAATCTTTGAAAGGTTTCATCAGGTTAACAAAAATCCCACAAAACTTTATGGAGGAACAGGGCTTGGACTATCGATTTGCAAAGGGTTAGTTGCTTTGCTTGGAGGAACAATTAAATACAGTTCAAATACTGTCGGCGGTTCAATATTTACAGTTGTTATCCCGCAATTACCAGTAGAGGCTGAAAGCAATCATCAAGAAGGGGAAAATAATTCTACTATACCACAATGGAGCGGTAAAAGAGTACTTGTTGTTGAGGATGATGAACTCTCTTTAAAATTAATCATTCAGTATTTAAAGAGAACAGGAGTGGAAATAAGTTCTTTCAATGAAGCACGTTCGGCAATTGATTTTGCTCGTAAAAATAAGATAGACATTGTACTGATGGATATTCGGATTCTAGGGGATATTGACGGTTTTGAGGCCACAAGAATGATTAAAAGTTTTAAACCCAATCTCCCAATTATTGCACAAACTGCTTTCGCTTTGGATAAGGATAGGGATAAAGCCATTGAAAATGGATGTGATGAGTATATTTCTAAACCATATAGCTCGGACACATTAACACAAATTATTGCAAAGTTTATTTGAAAAAAGTGAGCTATTGCTCACTTTTCTTTTCTATTTATTCCTTAAAATATCGCGAATTTCTGTGAGCAATATCTCCTCCTTACTTGGAGCAGGAGGAGCGGTTGGAGTTGCTTCCTGTTTTTGTTTGGCAGCGTTTATTGCTTTAATTACCATGAATACGGCGAACGCTACAATCATAAAGTCAAAAATAACCTGTAGGAAGTTACCATAGTTGAGGGTAACGGCAGGGTTGGTTTCTGTTGCTGCTTTCATCACAAATTTTAGGTCGGTGAAATTTACTCCACCAATAAGTAGTCCAAGAGGGGGCATAATTATATCGTTCACTATCGATGAAACTATTTTTCCAAACGCAGCACCGATAATAATACCGACGGCCATATCAACTACGTTGCCTTTCATGGCGAAGGATTTGAACTCTTGAATGATTTTCATGGTAGTCAGATTTATGTTAGAATTTGAATGAAACACCTATGCCGAGAAGTTCTTTGAATTGAATTCTGGGTTTTATTTCATTCTCAGTAATTACTCCGTCATCGTTAGAGTCTTTGCCAATCTTAACTTTATCGTCGTAAATTAAATGGGTATTAATATTAATATTGATGTATTTGTTGACTTTTAGTGCAATTAAGGTCTCCCAGTTTACAACAATATTCTGTGGGTCTTTTGTGTAGTTGGAGAATAGGTCGAGTTTTGTGGTGAACGATACGTTCTTCATAAATTCACCTTTAAAGTCGTTTTTTGTATAGATTATTCTTACGTAACCCCCAAATTCACTTTTTACTGTTTTGCCTTTATCTACACCGAATGCTCCAGCGTTCGAAAGCATTGTATCATTAACAAAAATAAATTTCGACGTTGCAGGAGCCGCAAATACGCTGAGGTGCGAGTTGGGCTTGTAATCCATACCAATAGCACCAATTAGGTAGGCTGGAGCTAAAAGATTTGAAATTTTAACACGAGTACTGTCGTTGGGATAATTATAGCCCGTTGTCATTTGCGTCTTGAAGTTTAACAGAACAGCATAGTAGAAGTTTTTCTTGGCTTCTCTACCATACTTAGAAAGCAAGTCAATTTTATCATCGGTTTTCTTAGTGTATTTTGCATCTTCTTGGTTAAGTATACCGTAACCTAGGTCTAATGAATTATCCCAAGCATTTTTTCCTTTTTTGTAGTTGAAGAATGTGCTAAAAACTCCATTCACAGCATAAGAACTTTGACCTCCGGCGGCCCAGTTTGTTAAAGATGTTTGTGCAATAGTAATTCCAACAATTCCACCTTTCTTCCAGCCCTCTAGTGTGTCTTTGGTTTGGGTTTTGAGTTTTGTTTCAGCTTCGGTAACTTGTCCATAAGTTGCTAGGCTTAAGCAGTTGAGAATGATAATAAAAGTTATTATATTTTTCATTTCTTAAATTATTATGATTTCTAAGTAAAGTTAGAAAAAAAGATGCAATAGAACTTAACTTTATTGGATTAAACTTTGGGGTGGCAGTATATTCTATATTATAAAGCGAATATTATGGTTGAAATAAAATCTTTAGCAAATATTGATTTCGATGTTTTGTTTGAATCGTTTGCAAAGGCTTTTGCCGATTATGAGATTCAGCCCAACAAAGCGGAATTACAAGAAATGTTACATCGTAGGGGATTTGTTCCTAGCCTTTCCTTTGGGGCTTTCGATAATGGAAACTTAGTGAGTTTTACTTTCAATGGTATAGGCTTTTTCAATGGAGTTAAAACTGCCTACGATACAGGCACTGGAACTCTTAAAGAGTATCGTGGTCAAGGTTTAGCCTCAAAGGTTTTCAATGAGTCTATTCCTTTTCTGGTTGAAGTGGGTATTGAACAGTATCTTCTGGAGGTTTTACAACATAACATCAGTGCAGTCTCTGTATATCGGAAGCAAGGATTTGAGGTTACTCGGGAGTTTAACTATTTTGTTCAGCAGATGCAGGATATAACCCCAAATTCAAAATCAATTCATAAAGATTACTCAATTTGTGAAGTTAAACTTTCCGATTTGGCAGATATTTCGAATTGGTGGGACTTTACCCCCTCGTGGCAGAATAGTTTTGAGGCAATAAATCGTAAACCTGTCGACTTTATAATTCTTGGCGTCAAAAAGGACAATATTCATGTAGGTTATGGTATCCTGGAGCCTTCATCTGGCGATATCACCCAAATTGCAGTAGATAAGAATCATCGAAGAAAAGGAGTTGCGTCTGCAATTCTTAAGGAATTATTCAAAAGGAATAATTACACTAGCGTTAAACTTATTAATGCCGATATCTCTTGTGTAGCAATTACAAACCTCTTGGAAGGAAATGGAATTCAACTTAAGGGAAAACAGTTCGAAATGATTAAAAAGTTGAGTTGAATTTATTGGTCATTAATGGTATTTTTATTTTGCTTTTGAATGAATTTTTTTAGAGGTTTTGTTATGATTTTAAAAATTCTTAACTTCATTCAAACTTTTAAAAACCGAACTGTATGAGCCCGATCGTAAAATACATACTCCTTGTGGTATTCGCTTTAATACCCTTTGGTTTTGCCGTGGTGTGGTTACTTTACCGCAAAACAATTATTTATACCACTGCACTTACCGTTTTTATTGCCTCAATGGGTGTAAGCATTGTGGCTTTTTGTGTGGGCTACTTGGGATTTGCGGCAACGCTTTATTGGGCAATTCCGCTATGCTTGGCATGGTTGGTAGGAGCAAATTTTTTCACAAAAATCACTGTCCGTAATCCTATAAGGCAGATGAACGAGACTATTAAAGAAATTGCAACAGGTAATTTAAATGTTGAAGTTCCTCAGGAGTTGTTGTTAAAGAAGGATGAGGTAGGACAAATTGCCCACTCCATACAAACCCTGGTAAATGAAATGCGAAATGCGGTAATGGCTATTAATCATTGTTCCGCGGAACTTGCAGTAATTAGCAATAATTTGGTTGAGAAGTCAGAGATGCTATCGCAAACAGCTAATAGTCAAGCAGCATCCACAGAGGAGTTGTCGTCGAATATGGAGGAAATTGTCTCGAATATTGCGCAAAGCACTGCAAACTCAAAACAAACGGAGGGTATTGCCTATGCTACCGCAAATAACATATCGCTTACCAATAAGAGTATGCAGGAAGGGCTGGCCGCTATTCGGAGCATCTCCGAGAAAATTAATATTATTAACGATATTGCTTTTCAGACCAATATACTCGCATTGAATGCTGCCGTTGAGGCTGCAAGGGCTGGTGAGGCTGGGCGAGGCTTTAGCGTTGTGGCATCGGAGGTGCGTAAATTGGCCGAGCGTAGTAAAATTGCTGCCGATGAGATTGTAAAGATTGCACATCAGGGCTTAGACCTTACCGAGAATGCTAGCCGAAATCTTGAGAATACTTTACCATCGGTTGAAAGCACTGTCAGATTGGTTCAGGAAATTAACGCTGCAAACATTGAGCAACGTGCAGGTAGCGAGCAGGTAAATATGGCCATACAGGATTTGAATATGCAAACCCAAAAAACTGCCTCCGCTGCCGAGGAGTTGACTTCTCAGTCAGTTGCTTTAAGAGAGAATTCATCGCAGCTTATCAAGAATGTTAGTTTCTTTCATTTTGATGGAGCCGCTGTCCATACCTCAAAGATTTTGCAAAAAGTTAAGTATCGCGATATTGCCACCAAAGAGGTTAAGGAACATAACGAGTTTGTTAAATACTAGCAGAGTTTATTTTGATAGATTTTACAAGTATCGATTATTTAAAGAATGGGAATTTAAAGCAACAAAGGGTTTACGATGTTTTAAATGCCCATTCTGTTTTTAGTAAATTAGCAAAGTTTAATCCAATACTTGTAGGTACAATTCCAATTAATATCGATACCGAAAAGAGCGACTTGGATATAATTTGTTGCTGGACTAATAAAGCAGAATTTATATCCACCCTTAAAACCTCGTTTTGTAACGAAATTGATTTTTCGGTTTCAGAAAAGATTAAGAATAATAATGAGGTTGTTGTTGCAAAGTTCATGCTGGAGGAATTTCCTGTTGAGGTTTATGGTCAGAATTTACCTACTATGGAGCAAAACGGTTATAGGCATATGGTTATTGAGCATAAATTGCTTTTGAAGAAGGGGGAGGAGTTTCGGCAGCAAGTTGTTAACCTTAAAAAACAAGGGTATAAAACTGAGCCTGCATTTGCAAAGCTGCTTGGACTCGAGAATGATCCTTTCCAAGGAATTCTAAATTTTCAGTTCGATTAATTTCTTCTATATTTATTACAGAAATTAGATTTAATAACTCAACAATATAAAGAGTTTTGAGTTTATAGGGAATTGTACATTTGCACCTCCTTTATTCTAAAGACAATGTTTGCTATTTTTAAAAATATCGACAGAAAGAACTACCGTCCTCGTTACGGTGGTCTAGATATATTCAAGTTTATTGGACCGGGCCTTTTGGTAAC
>JAEXVC010000113.1 GCA_023406715.1 Bacteroidota bacterium
CGGGCTTAACTGAAAGCATCAGTATAATTACAAAACAGGCAAAGAATGTGTTTAAGGTAGCATCGAAAGCATTTCAATTCAAACCATATATGGATGTGGCAATGAAGTACTTGCCAAAACCAAAAGGTAAGCCAGACGGAATGCCCAATGGTGCCCCAGAAGGAATGCCAATGGATGAGGTTCAAAATGATGATAGTTTTGGCACAGTTTGGCTAAAGAATGGAGAGACTATTAAACCCCAAAGGGTTAAAATAGGAATGGACGATGGTGCTTATACCGAGATTGTTGAAGGGCTGAACGATGGAGATTCCGTGGTTACATCCGCAGTTAAAGTTGTAGCCAAATCTACATCTAAAGAAAGTAAAAGTCCTTTCCTTCCAACACCACCAAAACCAGGTAATGCAAAACAATAAGATTATGAGCCAATCAATAATTCATATTGAAGATTTAAAGCGAAACTTTTTGGTTGGAAGTGAGGTTGTTCATGCTTTGCGAGGTGTTTCGTTTGATGTTGACAAGGGCGAGTTCTTGACTATCATGGGAGCAAGCGGTTCGGGGAAAACAACCCTGCTAAATATTCTTGGATGTTTGGATAAACCAACAGATGGCAAATATTTTATCGATAGCACATCTATTTCAACATTGAATAAAAATGAACTGGCCAAAATTAGGAACGAGAAGATTGGTTTTGTTTTTCAATCATTCAACCTTTTATCCCGCACATCAGCATTGGAGAATGTAGAGTTACCCTTGCTGTACAATTCAAATGTTTCATCGAGGGACAGGCGCGAAAGGGCAAGAAGAGCACTAAAGGCTGTTGGTCTAGAAAATAGAATGGACCATAAACCCAATCAACTTTCCGGAGGACAGCAGCAGCGGGTTGCCATTGCTAGGGCGCTGGTTAATGACCCTGTAATGATACTTGCCGATGAGGCCACTGGAAATCTTGATACAAAAACCAGCTACGAGATTATGCATCTATTTCAGGAACTAAATCAGCAAGGAAAAACTATTGTATTTGTAACACACGAACCGGAAATAGCATCGATGAGTAAACGAACCGTAACATTGAGGGATGGTTTAGTTATTAGCGATACTCTGGCCGAGAATAAAAAGGCAAAACTATTGGAGAGTTTAAGTATTCCAACAAGTAACAACATTTAAGATGAATACGAGCAATTTGGCTAAAATAGCCCTTAAGGCGATGGTAAGGAACAAAATGAGAACGTTCCTCACAATGCTGGGTATTATAATTGGAGTTGCTTCGGTTATTGTGATGTTAGCAATTGGTCAGGGCTCCAAGAAAAGCATCCAAAACCAGATATCAAGCATGGGCTCCAATATGATATTTGTACGCCCAAACAGCGATATGCGTGAAGGTGTAAGAATGGATGCTAGCAGTATGCAAACTCTAGAAATTGCCGATGTGGAGGCAATCAAAAAGAGTTGTCCAAGTGTTTCCGCAGTTTCGCCACAGGTTAGCTCTGGCGGACAGGTAATTTATAGTTCAAATAACTGGCCTTCATCAATGCAAGGAGTTAACGTCGACTATTTGAGCATCCGCAAACTATCGTTGAAAGATGGACGGATTTTTAACGAGCAAGAACTGAATAGCTCCAGCAAGGTTTGTGTTTTAGGTCAAACGGTTGTCGATAATATATTTACTAATGGAGAATCGCCTATCGGGAAAACCATTCGTTTCAACAAAATTCCTTTTAAGGTTATTGGCGTGCTTGCAGAGAAAGGAGAGAATACATTTGGACAGGACCAGGACGATATTATTATTGCTCCGTACACAACCGTTCAGAAACGAATAATGGCTATTACTTGGGTTCAAAGCATTTTCACCTCAGCCGTGAGCGAAGAAGCCTCATCAAAGGCTGTTGATGAAATATCGGAAGCGTTAAGGAAAAGCCATAAGTTAAAAAGCACCGAGGATGATGATTTTGAGGTTCGTTCTCAGGCCGAGCTAATAAACACATTCAGTTCTATTACCAATATGCTAACAATACTCCTTGCTGCAATAGCAAGTATATCGTTGTTTGTGGGTGGAATTGGTATTATGAACATCATGTTTGTTTCGGTAACCGAGCGTACTCGCGAAATAGGATTACGTATGGCAATTGGTGGACGAGAGGTTGATATAATGCTTCAGTTCCTAATAGAATCGGTTATGATAAGTTTTGCTGGCGGACTAATTGGGGTGATGTTCGGATTTATTTTTGCCTATGGTGTTTCTGCAATATTTGGTTGGCCCATCGCAATAACTTCAATTTCAGTAATCTTGTCGTTTATTGTATGTTTGGCCACAGGCGTGTTTTTTGGATGGTATCCTGCCCGAAAAGCATCGTACCTCGACCCAATTGAAGCGTTACGTTATGAATAATCAAATTATTAAATCATAAAATATGAAGAGGGTAATAATTTTAACTATCATTGTGCTAGTTAGTTCGTTGACTTTAAGTGCGCAGCGTCCAGAACGACCAAAGTTTGATGCCAACGAAATGGCCTCAAAAATGGTGAGCGAACTGAGTGAGAAAATTGAAATGCCAACATCGGTGCAAGACTCGGTAAAACTTACTCTTGTCAAATTTTTCAATAAAATGGATAGCGATAGGCAATCGGGCGGTAGACCAAATGTTGAGAACTACGAAAAGGAACGCGACTTAAAGGTTAAAACTTTTCTTACTGACGAACAGTACAAAATTTATTCTAAATTTATGGAGGAAAGAAAACCCAAAGGTGAACGACCCGATAGGGGCGATGCGAATGGAAGATCACCTAGAGGATTTTAATGGGAATCTTTAATAAAAGTTCAAAAAGATGATAACACTAAATTCTAAATCGAAGAAAGTAGCAAGTATGGTACTTCATATACTTGTTTGGATGTTTTGGTTTGCTATACCTTTACTCTTTTCGCTGAGCAATCCTCAGGGCAATGAACCTCCTCGCAACCCCAACTTCTACTTTTTCATTTGGATTCCAATGTCGTTATCGTTGATATTGTTTTATACCAACTATTTTTGGTTAATAGAGAGGTATCTGTTCCGAAAAAAAGTGTTATGGTTTATACTTATCAACCTTGTCTTAATTATTGGTTTTTCATTTTTTACTGATTATGTAAGGGAGTTGTTTGGTTTGTTTAGGCCTTATATGAGAGAACCACGTCCAGATGGATTTAACGAGGCTTTTAAGCCAAAACCTCCTAAGGAATTCTTTTTTGGAATTCATAACCTTACATTCTTTTTTGTAGTTAGCATAAGTGTTGCCATTCGAACTACAAGTCGGTGGTTTGTAACTGAAAATCAACGAAAAAACTTGGAGAACGAAAACTTAAAATCGGAGTTGAACAACCTTAAAATGCAACTTAACCCACATTTCTTTTTCAATACGTTGAATAATATCTACTCGCTAATTCAAACTTCGCCCGAAAAAGCGCAGGAGTCAGTTCATGGTTTAGCCAAACTGATGCGTTATCATCTTTATGAAACCAATGAAGATAAGGTTTTGCTCAATGGTGAAGTTGAGTTTATGAAGAGTTATATTGCTCTGATGAAATTGCGCTTATCGGCAAATACTGAGGTTTATTCTAGTTTCAGTGTTCAGAGCCTTGAGGTTTCAGTTGCTCCGCTTTTATTTATCCCAATAATTGAGAATGCTTTTAAGCACGGAATTAGCCCTAACGAAAAATCAATTATCAAAATAACGCTCGAAGAAAAAAATCACGTTCTATCATTCGAGTCGTTTAATTCGAATTTTCCACAGAAATATGAGACCGACAAGGGTGGTGATGCCAATGGAATAGGTCTCGATAATATTCAAAAGCGTCTTTCCCTGATATATCCTGGACGGTATATCTTGGTAAAAGATGTTGTTGATGGTCTTTTTCACATTAAAGTTGTAATTCAGTTATGACAAATATAAAGTGTATAATTGTTGATGACGAGCCTCTTGCACTCGATTTGCTGGAGAGCTATGTTCTAAAAACACCCTTTCTGGAGTTGATGAGCAAATTCACCTCTCCTTTTGAGGCAATGCAGTATGTAACTGCAAACAAGGTTGACTTGATATTTCTAGATATTCAGATGCCCGGAATTACAGGAATTGAATTCTCTCGAATTTTACAGAATGGCCCAAAAGTGATTTTTACAACTGCTTATAGCCAATATGCCTTGGAAGGTTTTAAGGTTGATGCGCTCGATTATTTGGTAAAACCCTTTAACTATCAAGAGTTTTTAAAGGCAGCAAACAAAGCCCTTACTTGGTTTGGGATGTTGAACAAGCAGCCCGAAGAAAAAAAGGTGGACTCTGACGATAATGCCATTTTTGTTAAGTCAGAATACAAACTGCTTAAGATTGAGTACGAGAAAATAATCTATATCGAAGGGTTAAAGGACTATGTCAAAATATATTTAACTGACCAACCACGGCCCGTTTTAACCCTGATGACGCTTAAATCGTTGGAGGAAAAGTTAACCCCACATAGTTTTATGCGGGTTCATCGTTCGTACATCGTGAATTTGAATAAAATAAGCATTATTGAGCGGAATAGAATTGTATTTGGCTCAACATATATTCCTATTGCCGACGGTTATAAGGAGAAATTTCAAACTTTTTTGGATAAGAGGTTTATGGAGTAGAAAACTATTCCAAAAACTTTTTAAAATCGGAATAGTTATATTCTTTAAGCATTTCTGTCATTTTAATATTTTGTGGTCCGGAGTATTCATCTTTAAAATATAGTTCTCCATCGTCCATTTGTTGAATACAATCCGCTTCAATTATAATTAACTGAATGGCGGTGTTGGGTTTTGTTTTGTCGAAATAATCTTTATTTAGTTTAACAAAAGCCCTTGCTCCTTCAAGTCTATAGGGGCAACCGCACATTTTATCACCTTCGTATGCAGGGCTATTAAGTTCTGTCTCAGTGTAAGTGGCTTTTTCTTCGTTAATCTTATCAACAAAGATTTTATAAAGCATTTCGTCCAGTTCGCCTCTTTCTAGTTGTTTTTTACTTCTTCGTAGTAGGGCATCAATATTCTCCTTTACAGTTATTGGCACCCAAAGCGGATTTCCGTTCGAAATTACGACAAGTCCATTACTGTAAAGTTTGCATCCGTTTTGTTCTCCAATTTCAATTGGCTCGGTATTGATTAACATTCCGTCTTTATCGAATACATCGCCAATTGTATAGCCCATCAGAGCCCTGTCGGGGCGGTTAAATAGTATGCCAAAGTATGCGCTGCACTCAGCGCAATGCCACATTATTTTACCATCATAATTAGCCCAAGGGAAAATAATTACAGAGAGTTCGAAGTGTATATTCTTACTCCAATGTAAAAATTCTTGTGTTTGACCAATTTCTCCTCGATGAATTACCTCAAATCCTTTCGGGTTATTTGACGAACTATACGATTTAAGATATTTTGCAAAGTTTTCCAGTTTCTTTTTTATGGTGGCCTCTTCCTGTGCTGTGATTTTTAGAGCATAGTCTGATTTGGACCTTTCTTCATTGTACTCATATACTGTATGTCCCTCATGGTCGGAAAGGTATACGGTTTGTGCTTTGGTTGATATTCCTGTAGCCACAACCATCAATGTAACCATCAATTTAAAGTTCATTTCCTTAATCTTTATGTGAACTAAAGTTCGGAAAAATTTGAATTGATACAACTGATTTTATTTAAATGATTTTTTTGTCTACCACTCAACAATCTTATTTTTAATAGCATACTTAATCATTTCAACCGTGCTTTTGAAGTTGTACTTCTGCATGATGTTGTTTTTGTGGGTTTTTACTGTATGTATGCTCAGGTTTAGTTTGTCCGAAATTTCGGCATTGGTAAATCCTTCAACGTAAAGTTTTAGTATTTCCTTTTCTCTGCTAGTGAGTTGAATTTTTTCAGACGTTTTATTTGTTTTGCTCCCTTTTAGGTTATTCACAAAACTTTTCATCA
>JAEXVC010000157.1 GCA_023406715.1 Bacteroidota bacterium
AGGTTTTCCTCCTCGTTACGGGGCAAATAACTACTGATACGGGCGGTTTTTCTGTATTGATGTTACTGTTGTTGTCTGTTTTCTTGAATAGTGCAACCCTAAGATATATTCCTAGGTAGTAGTAAAACTGAATAAGCAACGAAACTAATAAAACACCAGCGATGATTAATTCGTAAGGCTTTGAATTTCTGATAATTTCTTCCACAACAAAATGCTTAAAAATACTAAGCAATGATATTAAACATTTTTGGGTTTACAAAAAGAAAATTTTTGTGAAGAATAGAGGGGAAATTTTTGAGTTTGGTGGTCTAAAAACGAAAATCCCTTCAAATTGTCAATTCAATTGAAGGGATTGTGCTTTATGCAAAGGTTCTGCTACTTTTTGTCGTCCAGTTTGAAAATCACAGGTAAGATAAATTTTACCCTTACGGCTTTACCTCGTTGGTAACCAGGAATCCATTTTGGCATACTTTCTATTACCCTGACAGATTCATTATCGAGTGTTGGGTCAACTCCACGCTCAACTTTTACACTGCTTACTGTGCCGTCCTCTTCTACTATAAACGATACATATACTTTCCCTTGAATACCACTCTTTGCAGCAACCTCGGGGTATTTTACATTTTTAGCAATATACTCTTTTGCGGCTTCAATATCCTTGTTGTCGAATTTTGGCATTTGCTCAACAATAACAAAAGGTTCGTACTTTTCTCCATTATTAGATTTTGTAATTTCCTGTTCTGTTTCGGCACTTTTAGGTTTATCGTTTAAGTTGAAAACAACAGGAATAGTGAACTGTACTGGAACATTTTTCCCTCGTTGTTTACCGGGAGTCCAGTCGGGCATATTTTCAATAACCCTTACTACTTCTTTGTCTATATCTGGATTTATTGATTTAACTATTTTTACATTACTTACTTTGCCATTGCTTTCTACTACGAAGTTTACAAAGACTTTCCCTTCAATGCCAGTTGTAGGATATTTTATATTTTGTGCAATATAATCTCTGGCTTTATCGAGTCCTCCATTGTTGAATTTTGGCATTTCTTCAACTACAACAAAAAAATCTTTTTTGGAAGTATCCTTCTTGTCTGGGGAGTTAAATTCAACAATTTCAACTTTTTTGCTATCGTTTGTGAAGGATTCATCCATTTTAAGCAAGCATAACCCAACAGCATATTTAACGCTTGGCACATAGTCTGATACCCCAAATTTATATGCACCAGTTTTTTCGCAGAAGTAATCAAAATATGAGTGATCTTTACCCTTAAAGATTTTAATAGGGACTAATTCTTTATTTTCAAGGGTTAAAACAACATTGTTTTTTAGGTTGTTATTTCCATTGTTCCATACAAGATAAAACCTGTAGGTTACACCTTGCTTTAAAATTATTGGAAAACTTTCTTCCTTAACTAAAAAATCCTTCAGGAAACTTCCTTCATTGTTGTTTACTATGTTTTTTAATTTAGATTCTAGTTTTTCTTGTTCTTTTGTATTGTCATCAATATTTGAGGTTACAGAATTTGAATTTTTCTTTTTTAGTTGTTCTTTCTTGGCTTGTTGTGTTGAGGTTTGAATTTGGCTTTCAGCAACAATCTCTTGATGTTGTTCAATTTTACTCTCTTTTGAAGGAGCATAAACGTAATTAACTTTTGTTTGGAACGACATCAACCCAATTAATATTGCAATCACAGGAATTGCTAGGGTGTACTTAATTAGAACAGATTTAGGTGTTTTATTAGTTGTCATCATGGCGAATCGTTTTTTTAGGAGTTTAGCACTAAATGAATTGGCTACCCTTGGTGTAACAGAACTGGCCAGATAGTTCAGCAGCAGTTGCTGGTAGGCGTATTTACTTGCACCTCCCTTTACTACGCAATAGTCGGCCAAAAATTCGTGTATCTCGCGCATGTCCTTTTTAATAAAGTGCGCTAAAGGGTTAAACCAATGGAGAACCTGAAAGAGCTCGGCAAGCAGCAGATCGAGCGTGTGGTACTGCCTAACATGAACAAGTTCATGCTCTATTAGCAGTTGGTTTTCCTTTAGTTGAAAATCCTTTTGTGGTAACACAATAATTCCAAAGAACGAAAATGTTTGATTCCAGTAATCCGAAACAATTACCTTTTTGTCGTAAAGCCTTTCTACTCGCGAATGATTGAAAAGATTTACACCAAACCTAATAAGCATGTAGAGCAGACGCAGTAGTATTAAAGAGCTAACTATTAGGTATAGGTAAAAAGTAACATTGCTAATGTTGTTTGAGTTCCAGAAAGAAATATCGGGCTGGATAGCATTAGTTGCTTGTCCAAAACCCGCTATTTCAGGAAGTGTAGTTTCAAATGCAGGAATCTCAACTGTTTTGTAACTGACGAATTTAATGAAAGGGAATAGAGCGGCGAAAAAAATAGTGAAAACCAAGTAAAACCTGCTTATTACAAATTGCTGATTTTTGCGGAATAGCAAAAGGTACAACCCATACAGGGCAGTAAATGCAACTGTCGATTTTAACAGGTAAATTAAGATACTAGTGTTTTCCATTGTTTTCGTCCTCTTTGCGTTTTTCTATTTCCTTCTCAAGCAGCAACTTCAATTCCTCCAGCTCGCTTAGGCTCACATCTCGATCCGAGGTAAAGAACGAGGCGAAGCGCTCAACAGAGCTGTTGAAGTGCTTGCTTAGCACATGGCGGAAACTTAACCGAGCGTAATCCTTTTTCGTTACCAAAGGGTGGTACTGATGGTTTTTGCCATAGGCAGTATACCCTACCATGCCCTTTTTCTCGAGTATTCGGACTATGGTGGAAACTGTGGTGTACGCCGGTTTTGGTTCCGGGAACTCATCAAGGATATCCTTTACGAAAGCCTTTTCAAGCTTCCATAGGTAATCCATTACTTGCTCTTCTGCTTTTGTTAACTCTTTCATACTACAAATATAACTATATTTTTTAGTTAATCAACTAAAAGTTTTAGTTTATTTTTAAATAAATTTTAATTTATTGTTAATCAGTGTTTTAATAGCGTGAGTTGATTAGGTATTTCTTTAACTACTTTTAACTCATAAAGGTATAATTGCAGTTTGTCAAATAAAATGTACTATAAATAATAAGGTATTTTTGCATTATCTTTGTGCCGAAATTTTTGATAGATGGATTTTAAACTGCATAAAACAGATGGCAGCTCATCGGCAAGGGCTGGTGTAATAACAACTGACCACGGAGTAATTGAAACTCCAATTTTTATGCCTGTGGGAACTGTTGGTAGTGTGAAGGGAGTTTCGCATAGAGAGCTGGAGAATGATATTAACGCTCAAATAATACTGGGCAACACATACCATTTATACCTTCGTCCAGGACTGGATGTGCTGGAGGAGGCGGGTGGTTTACACAAGTTTACAACGTGGGATAGACC
>JAEXVC010000162.1 GCA_023406715.1 Bacteroidota bacterium
AACATCAACATGGGTTTTACTTATCATACTTTTACCTATAATTGGATTGGTTTTTTACATTTTCTTTGGCCAGAACCGAAGAAAAGAGAAAATTTTTAACCGTAAGGGCTTTCAGGATCTAGAGCAAATAGAGTACCTCAGCCATTTGCAAATAGCAAACTTTCGGAGAAATAAGCAGAACTTCAACCCTAAAATTTCTAATCATTTGAGCATTATAACTTTACTGCTCAATAATAGCAAAGCATTGCTCACCGAATTTAACGATATATCAATTTTTCAGAATGGACAACAAGCGTTTGACTCCATCATCGATTCACTTTATTCCGCCACAAATAGCATTCATATAGAGTTTTATATCATCAATAATGACAAAATAGGTAATAGAATTAAAAATATTCTCATTACCAAGGCGAAAGAAGGCATTAAGGTACGCTTGCTTTACGATGATGTTGGAAGTTGGAGTTTACCCAAAAAGTATATCAAAGAGTTGCGCGAAGCAGGGGTGGAGGTTTATCCATTTATGGAGGTTAAGTTTCCTCTTTTAACTAGCAAGGTTAACTATCGGAATCACCGTAAAATTGTTGTTGTGGATGGAATGGTTGCCTACCTCGGGGGGATGAACATTGCCGATAGGTACATTGAGGGTAGCCGTCGACTTGGTCAGTGGCACGATACCTTGCTAAAAATTGAAGGTGAAGCTGTACATTCATTGCAGGTAATATTCTTGCTAGATTGGTATTTTGTTACAGGTGATATTGTGAATAATAGAACTCAGTATTTTCCAGAGGTTAAAGTTACCAATTATCACCCATTGCAGATTGTAACAAGTGGTCCCGATTCCGATTGGGCAGGCATTATGCAGGTGTTTTTTCACGCCATTACTAGGGCTACACACCATATTTACATCTCTTCGCCTTACTTTATACCCAACGAGAGCATATTAACGGCACTTAAAACTGCCGCTCTCAGTGGTATTGATGTTCGAATTATATTGCCAGGAAAGTCCGATTCAACGGTTGTTTACTGGAGTTCTCTATCGTTTGTTTCGGAACTGCTCGATGCTGGCATTAAGGTTTACCTATTCCAGAATGGATTTGACCACTCAAAGTTAATTATGATTGATAGCGCATTTTCATCTGTAGGTTCAGCCAATATGGATATACGTAGTTTTGAGGATAATTTTGAAGTTGCTGCAATTATTTACGATGAGCAAATTACAAAAAACCTTGAATCGTCGTTTATGGATAAACTAATTCAATGCCAAATAGTTACTACGGAAAATTGGAGTAAAAGACCTTTGATGCATAGTTACAAGGAGGCATTGGCGCGCTTAATTAGTCCTTTGTTTTAGTTTTAGCACGATATTTGTAAAAATCACTTAGGCAAATCATTTTATACGTTCAACCTAATTCTTTTAACTATGAAAAAATTGATTATCATTCTATTAGCAGTTATGGCTTTTAATTTAGCCAATGCTCAATTCCTACGTTTTGGTTTTAAGGCAGGGGTAAGTTCCACTAATGTTAAGTTCGATGATATTAAAAACATTGAATCTTCCGATGGGCTAAAAGAGTATGCAATTAAGCAAGGTGATTCAAAAATGGGATTCCATGCTGGATTGTATGGTCGTATACAGTTGCTCGGGTTATTCGTTCAGCCCGAGTTGTTATTTACCCATTCTCAGGGAGAAGTTGTGCTTGCCGATGTTACTGCAAGTCAAATGTACACTGAAACCCAAAAATTCAACAAGATTGATATTCCAGTAATTGTTGGTTGGAAGTTTGGCCCAGCAAGGCTAGGTATTGGCCCTGTAGCATCATTTATGCTATCTGAGAGCGATGGGTTGAAGGATAAATTATCTTCCATTTCTACTGAAGCCACCGAAAACAATTTCAGAAAAGCAACATTTGGTTATCAGATTGGTGTTGGTTTGGATATCCTTAAGAAGATTACCCTTGACGTTCGCTACGAAGGCAACCTAAGTAAATTGGGTAATGGGATCACTCTTGGGGGAAAGGATTATAAGTTTGACCAACGAAATCCACAGTTTATTTTTAGCGCTGGTATATTCTTCTAGATAATTGGTCTAATTTTATCAGAGAGTCCTAAAAGGTATTTTCCTTTTAGGACTTTTTTGTTTATCTACAAAAAATTGATGTTCGTAAGCTAAAATTGAATGTTTAAGTAATATTTTGCTGTAAAATTGTTCAACAATAATTTTTTTTTGTATTTTTTGTAACTTTTAAAAATGTAAAAATAATATAACGTATTGCTAATCAGTACGAGAGTTTTTTAGAGTATGAATATAGCACTCATTATTGTATTTTCAATTGTTTTATTATCTGTTCTTGCTTGGGCACTCGCTTTAAGGAAGAAATTACGTATTGTTTATACTGACCAAAAACGAATTGATAATCAGTATTCTGAAAGAATTAAAGGAGAGTATTCTAATCTAAAATTACATTTCAAAGAACTCCAAATAGATAACGATGAGTTACACAGGTTATTAGCCGTTAAGGATTTTGAGATTTCAAAGTTGAAAGATGCCTTGGAAAAAGCGAAGCAGCGTGCAGAAGAATCCGATATTCTTAAATCCAACTTTTTAGCTAATATGAGCCACGAAATTCGTACTCCTATGAACGGAATACTTGGGTTTGTTCAACTTTTAAAGGGAGAAGAATCTGAAGATAAGCGCGATAGGTATATTGATATTGTGTATCACAATGGAATGATGCTTGTAAATCTTATCGATGATATTATTGATATTTCTAAGATTGATGCGGGCCAACTTGCCATTAACCATTCAGAGTGCAATCTGGATGATTTAATGTTCGATGTTTATACATTCTTCAACGAGATTAAGTTCAAACAGGAAAAGGAGCATATCAATATTCGCTTACTTAACCTTAACGATGATGAGTCCAATATCCTATATACCGATGGTCAACGTTTACGTCAGATTTTAGTCAATTTAATAGGTAATGCGCTTAAATTTACAGATAGGGGTAGCGTGGAGTTTGGTTACATTAATAACCACGATGATAATAAAATTGAGTTTTTTGTTCGTGATAGCGGAATAGGTATTCCAGAGGATAAGCGCGATATAATTTTTGAGCGTTTTCGTCAGGTGCAGGAAGGTTCTACCAGAAAATATGGCGGAACTGGTATTGGACTTTATATCAGTAAGAATATTATTGGTTTACTTGGTGGAGATATTTGGTTTGAGTCCAAAATCGGCGAAGGTACAACTTTCCATTTCACCATCCCTTATAAGGAAAAGCGTTTTCAGGATTCTGGTTCATTCCTATTTAGCACCGATGAGGTTGAGTATAATTGGGCAGGCAAGAATATTCTAATTGCTGAGGATGTTGAAGTAAACTATCGATATTTATCTACTGTTTTAGCCGATACTAAGGCTAATATTATATGGGCGAAGAATGGAAAAGAGGTTGTGTCTAAAACACTCGATAGTGCTAGTATTGATATAGTTTTAATGGATATTCAAATGCCATTAATGGATGGGTATGAGGCTACTGTTGAGATTCGTAAACAAAAACCATCTTTACCAATAATTGCTCAGACTGCTTACGCATTACCTCACGACAATATTAAATGTTTTGAGGTTGGCTGTAACGACTATATTTCCAAGCCAATTAATGCCAACCTCTTAAAGCAAAAAATTGATACACTCTTAAACGTTTACGTTAAAAATTCTTGATGACCTGCCGAATTTGAACAAGGTGGTCAATTACTTTTTCTAAATGTTTTAAATCTAGCATATTAGCCCCATCCGATAATGCTTTAGCCGGATTTGGATGCGTTTCCATGAATAGTCCATCGGCTCCACAGGCAATTGCTGCACGCGATATTGTTTCTATCATCTCTGGCTTTCCTCCTGTAACACCCGATGTTTGGTTTGGTTGCTGCAATGAGTGTGTAACATCAACAACTACTGGAAAACCAAATTCACGCATAATTGGAATTCCTCTGAAATCAACAATTAGATCCTGGTAGCCAAATTGAGTTCCCCTGTCGGTAAGCATTACGTTATTGTTTCCGGAATCAACAATTTTTTGCGCAGCAAACTTCATTGATTCTGGCGATACGAATTGACCTTTCTTTACATTTACCACTCTACCTGTTTTTGCCGCAGCAACCAAAAGGTCTGTTTGGCGACAAAGAAACGCTGGAATTTGAAGCACATCTACGTATTTTGCGGCCATCGCAGCCTCTTCAGCAGTATGTATATCGGTTACAATTGGTAATCCGTATCTTTTCTTTACTTCCAAAAGAATATTTAAAGCTTTTTCATCTCCAATTCCAGAGAAGGAATCCATCTTTGAGCGGTTTGCCTTTCTGTACGATGCTTTGAATATATAGGGGATTTTATACTTGTCGGTTATCTCCTTAACCTTCTCCGCAATTCCGAATGTAATTTCTTCGTTCTCAACAACGCAAGGCCCTGCGAGTAAAAAGAAATTGCCAGAGTCTAAATGTTTTATACCATTAATCGATTTTAATGTATTCATATTCTTTTATTTATGATTATCAGTAGTTGTATTTTCCTTTCCACAAGGCCTTTAGTTTAAGTTCAATTTCCTTTTCCTTGGGATTATCTTGTGGCGAAAATATTATAGTTCCAGATATTTTTTCGGGGAGAAATTCTTGTAAAACAAAGTTCCCTTTAAAACTATGTGCGTACTTATAGTCAGCGCCATATCCAATATCTTTCATTAACTTTGTAGGTGCGTTTCTAATATGTAAAGGTACAGGAAGATTACCTTTATCTCTAACTAACTCTAGAGCTTTGCCAATAGCCTCGTATGCCGAATTGCTTTTGGGACTAGTGGCAAGGTAAATTGTTGCTTCGGATAGAATGATTCTTGATTCGGGCATGCCTATCATTGAAACTGCCTGAAAACAACTAGTAGCCATGAGCAGTGCATTAGGATTGGCTAATCCAATATCTTCTGATGCAAGAATAACAAGTCTGCGGGCTATGAATTTTGGATCTTCGCCACCTTCAATCATTCTGGCAAGCCAGTAAACAGCAGCATTGGGATCGCTACCACGGATTGACTTAATAAAGGCAGAAATTATATCGTAGTGTTGCTCTCCATTCTTATCGTAAATGGCAATGTTCTCCTGCAGAACCTCTGTAACACGTTTATTGTTTATTTCTATAGGATTACCATTGTTGCTTACGTTTACAAGCAATTCTATGATGTTGTAGAGTTTTCGAGCATCTCCTCCCGAAAATCTAAATAATGCTTCGGTTTCTGTAACGTTGAATTTTAAACTCTTCAATTCAACGTCTTGATTGATGGCATTATTAAGCAAGGTGTTTAACTCGCTCTCGTTAAGTGACTTTAGTATAAATACTTGACAGCGTGATAGGAGTGGAGTAATTACCTCAAATGAAGGATTTTCCGTGGTTGCCCCGATAAGCACAATAATTCCCTGCTCAACAGCCCCTAAAAGAGAATCCTGCTGGGACTTACTGAATCGATGAATTTCATCAATAAATAGAATTGGCGATGGAGTGTTAAAATACTTCTGAGATTTTGCTTTATCAATAACCTCTCTTACATCCTTAACGCCAGAACTAACTGCACTTAATGTGTAAAAAGGTCTATTAAGTTGGTTTGCAACTATTTTTGCAAGAGTAGTTTTTCCAACACCTGGAGGACCCCAAAGTATAAATGAGCTTACATTTCCGGATTTGATCATATCCCTCAGAATGCTTCCATTGCCTACAAGATGGGCTTGACCAACGTAATCATCGATGGTGCGAGGTCGCATTCTTTCTGCCAATGGGATATTGCTCATTGATTTTTTTTTACAAAAATAGCCACTTTAATTTTATTTCTTGTAAGATTTTCAGAGATTGATTAAGCAAAACATTTGTACATTTGTTTTATATTAGTTGAAAATTAAAAATTAACCTCTAAAACATACAACTATGAGTAGACCTAGACACATTTTAATGATTCTTCTAAGTTTCTTGTTGATTTCTGGTGTTACTTATTCCCAGGAAGATGCAGTAAAAATGCTTAGTGGAAATTTAGATGATGCTAAATTACTTACCAAGGCATACCTTGAGCCATTTGGAAAGAGTTTTGGAACAAGTCTAAATAATGGGTGGTATAACACGGCTAAACCGCACAAACTTTTTGGTTTTGATATTACCTTTACTGCAGCTATAACTGTTCCTCCTTCGGGAGAA
Organism: Bacteroidota bacterium; assembly: GCA_023406715.1. Classification (GTDB taxonomy): domain Bacteria; phylum Bacteroidota; class Bacteroidia; order Bacteroidales; family Tenuifilaceae; genus SB25. Next base: position 6,227 of record JAEXVC010000162.1, read on the forward strand.
AAAACATTTGATGTATCAAAACTTAATCTTCAGTATTGGACTGTTAAAAGCGGAAGTGATTCCAATTCCCCAACTGTAACAGGAGAGAAAAAAGATGGCACCATTTTAGAAAATGGAGGGAATGAATTGACCTTACCCCAAGGTGCAAATCTTAAATTTGTTCCTGCGCCTATAATTCAGTTTGGAATAGGATTGCCCTTCCATACAGAAGTTATGGGACGCTTTTTTCCCAAAGTAGATATTAATGGCGTTGGAAAGTTTAGTTTATGGGGTGTAGGTATCAAAAATGAATTCAAAGAATTTATTCCTGGATTTAAATTGGTTCCTATTGATGTTTCAATTATGCTTGGTTATACTAAGTTTAAGTCCTCTTTTGATTTAAGTGGCGATCAAACCTTAGATTTTAATGCATCGGGTGTTACGAGTAAACAGTTAATTTCGAAGTCTATTCCTGTATTAACTGTTTATGCAGGCGTTGGTTATAATAAATCAACTACAGAGGTAGCATTTAAAGGGACTTATGATATTCCAAATGTTGGCGTGGGTATAAAAGATCCTTTAGATTTAGATTTTACCAATAGTGGGTGTAATGCAAATATTGGTTTAAGAATTAAACTTTCTGTTATTGCATTCCATTTTGATTATGCTCTTGGCAAATACTCAGTATTTAATGCTGGTGTTGGAATAAACTTCAGATAAATTAGCAACAAAACGAACAAGAAAGGCTGCAAATTATTTTGCAGCCTTTTCTATTTGTATCAATCTTAGAATCTATTCTTTTTTAGATTTTTTTGAACCCTTTGATTCAATAAAATCAGTAATGTTATGTGCAATCTTCAGAATCTTAGTTACTTGTTTGTTTTCGTTGAGAATTGGGGAGTATGTCTCAATAAATGTGTATGTTTTTCCGTTGATTGCAACCTTATTGGTTTCTTTTTTAATTATTCCATTGCGCAAATCGTTCCAGAATTTTTGGTAGTTAACTTTTTGTTCCTCTGTAAATTCCAAATTATCGGAGTGGTGTGTTCCGATAACATCTCTTTCTGGTTGTCCTGTTAATCCTAGGTACGCCTGATTAACAGTAATAATTCTTCCATTCAAATCGTACTCAATAACATAACTTGATGAGTTCAATGCATTGATTAAACTTTCCATTTCGGCAGTTTTACGGGCAGCCTCTTCTTGGGTTGCTTGGAGTTCTTCCATATTTTGCCTCATTTCCTCTTCCTGCGAGGCTAATTCTTCGGACTTTATTCTCGATTCTTCCAATAGTTTGGCTGTACGGATGTTAACTTTTACATTCGATATAGTTGCGGCAATGCTTTCTCCAATCTTCTCAACGAATTTTATTTTATAATCCTCTAAAAACTCAAACGAAGCCATTTCAATTACTCCATACACTTCATCGTTCAGTTTAAGTGGTACTATTAGAAGACAATTGGGGTTCTCCTCGCCAAGTCCCGATGCTATTTTAACGTAGTCCTTTGGAAGTTCTGTCATAAATATAGTTTCGCCTTCCTTGGCACAACGTCCAACTAAACCCTCACCATAATTAATGCGTTTTTCCTCGTACTTCCTTCTCTCGTATGCAAAACTCGATGCTAGTTCAAAATACTTCTCGTTATTCTCAACATTTACTAAGAATAAAGCCCCAATATTGGCATTTACATACTTAACAAGGTTGTGTATTACCTCATATGTAAACTCATTCATATTGTCGGTATTTTGCCTCAAAATATCGGCAAAAAGGGCAACCCCCTCATTGGCCCAACGTTCTTTTTCCTCTTCAAGTTTCCTTTTATCATCTAGCTCTTTGGCATATTCAAGACTTTTTCGCATGTCAAGTAAGGCTTCTCCAAGTACATCATTTTCGCTCAACTTGCTGAACGAAGCATTCAAGTTGCCTTTGCCAATTTCCTTGGCAAAGTTTGTTGTTTTGTAAAGACTATCTATTAAAATATTAACAGAAGTTCCAATGTCTTGGATTTCGTCACCGCTATTTATAGAAATCTTTTTCGATAAATCAATTTGTCCATTGGCTAGTTCTTCCAGAACCTTTGTTGTTTTAACCAGTGGGCGTGTTATGCTGTAAGCGATAATCCATATTACTATTGCTAGAACTGCTAGTCCAATAAAAATAACAGTTCTGGATTTACTGGCAACATCCTGAGCCTCTTTAATAATCACATCCTCTGGAGCAATGATGGCCAAAGTCCATGGATTAACAGAGGTACCTACAGTAAAAGGAACAAAAGTTGCATAGTATTTTTTGCCATCGTTAATACTTGTATATGAAATTGAAAATTTCTCACCTTTGTTTAACTTATCTAATAGGTTGTGATTTTTATTTTCATTGGCATATATGCTATCAATCGTTGCTCCGGTATTATCTGCAATAGAATGTGCAACTATGGTTCCGTTTTGCGAAAGAAGCATGGCAGAACTTCCTGCATAGGGTTTAATGTTGTTTATGTACTCTTGATATCTACTCAACTCTATATCGAAGCCGAATAAGCCTAAAAACTTATTGTCCTTAACAAGTGGTACACAAATGCTTGTTTCTAGCACTCTTTTATTACTGCCTGTATAAGTAAACCAGTAAGGGTCGACAACTGCTTCAAGTTTGGATGTTTTAAGTTGATAGTAAAGGCTGCTAGGCTCATCACCGGTCAAATTCTTTTGGTCAGTAATAAATTTAAGTTGACCATTTTCCCAGTAGAATGTATATCGCTCTCTACCGTAGGGTTTATCCCAATTTTTATCGAGTATATTTAACTCCCAGCTAATCCAAACAGAAAGAAATTTTGGGTTGTTAAGTGCTATTCCATTTAGTGTCCTTCTGGAATTTTCCTTTAATTCGGCAGATGAATACTCGTTGTGGAAATAAAACCCTTGTGCTAAGGAGCGAGCCATACCCATTTCGTTGTTGAAATTACTTTGAATGGAGTTTGCGTACTCGCGGGCAGTTGCATCAACATAGTTGAATGCATTGCGTAATGTTATTTTTTCAAGCATCGATGTGAGAAATCCTATTGATGCTAAAAAAACTACAACAGCTACAAAAATAACGGATAGTAGCATCTTTACCCTGAGTTTCATCCTAAGCTTCATCTTGCGTAAGGTTTAGTTACTAAATAAGTTATCTGGTAAACAGAGTATTTTAAATATACGAACATCAAATCAAGTTCATACAATTTTCAACTTGTGAATATACGAGATATTTTGTTTATTCAAAAGGTACATTGCTAGATTTTGTTGAACAACTAAAAGAGGGTTTTTGTAAATCTTTTGGTATAGTTAGCTTATTTTCTAATATTTTTTACCTTTGCAACGTTAACGACAAAAATTAAACTATGAAGTTATTAGAAGGAAAAACTGGTATAGTAACAGGAGCGGGTAGAGGTATTGGCCGTTCTATTGCTATTGCTTTTGCAAAGGCGGGAGCTAATGTGGCTTTCACTGATATTGCATACGATGACAACATGAAGAGTCTTGAGAAAGAACTTACTGCACTTGGCGTTAAAGCTAAAGGATATGCATCGGATGCCAGCAACTTTGAAAACTCGCAGCAAATTGTTGATGAGATTGCTAAGGATTTTGGTACAATCGATATTCTTGTAAATAATGCAGGTATTACTCGCGATACCTTATTGATGCGTATGACCGAGGAGCAGTGGGATTTAGTTATTAGGGTTAACCTAAAATCGGTTTTCAACCTAACTAAAGCGGTGCAGAAGTATATGCTTAAGCAGAGAAGTGGTTCTATTATAAATATGAGTTCCGTGGTTGGTGTTTCAGGCAACGCTGGTCAAGCTAACTATGCTGCTTCTAAGGCAGGTATTATTGGCTTTACAAAGGCTATTGCAAGAGAACTTGGTTCTAGGAACATCCGTTCAAATGCAATTGCTCCAGGTTTCATTATTACTGAAATGACTCATCAACTTCCTGAAGAGGTGCGTGAAGAGTGGGCTAAAAAAATTCCACTTCAACGCGGTGGCACACCTGAGGACGTAGCTAATGTTTGTATATTCTTAGGTTCAGACCTATCTTCATATGTTAGCGGACAGGTAATTAATGTTTGCGGTGCAATGAATACCTAAAAAGTATTTATATTTACACTTGAAAACCATCTAAAATTTAGATGGTTTTCTTTTTTAAACGAGATTTCTTAAGGTATGACATTAAAAAAAATCTTATTGATAGCTTTAGGATTACTATTGCTTAGTTCTTGTATTCCTTATCGCTCTATCGATATTCAGTATTTTGATAAGCCAAAGCAGAGTTTGCCTATTACGTCGGGCAAGGTATTGATTTTGTCCAATTTATATAATAGGGAACTCCCAAATAAAAAGGCCATGATGGAATGGGCTTTGGATAGTGTTGCCTCTTCGGAAGCGGTAAACTCATTGGGGGAATTATTGCTTGCATCTCCAATTTACGAGGAGTTGATGCCTGTTAACTCGTTTTATTATAGGAGTGATACTTCAAAGGTGATTTTGCCTTTGAGTTGGGAGCAAATTGCCGAAATATCGACAAAAAATGAGGATGCAGAGGTTATCGTGTCGTTGGATTATATGCGAATAAACCCGTACTCCGATAATATTCCAAAGTGGGAAAATGGAATTAAGTCGTACTATGGTTATTTGGATATTGCGGTTTACTGTTACTGGCGTGTTTACGATTTGCGGAGTAAAAAGATATCGAACTCATTTCTGCACCGCGATACCTTATCGTGGGAAGCAACCGACTGGGTTGAAGTGCGGACAGGAAATCAACTACCCGGATTTTTTACCGCTTCAGCATACGCAGGTGCCGATGCCGCAGAGAAGTACGCCAAGTTAATAGCACCTACTTGGAACAACGATACGCGGATTCTTTTTAATGGCAATTCCAGGTATTTTTCGCAGGCTACTACTTTTGCCGAAAAAGGCAACTGGATTGATGCCGCAGCATTATGGCAAAAGCATACAGGCGATAAAAATCGCTCCATCGCAGCAAAGGCTGCATTTAATATGGCTTTGGCAAACGAAATGTTAGGGAATTTTGAGGTTGCGCTAGAATGGCTGAACGAGGCTCAAAAGTTAAACCCTAAGTTGAAGGAAATTGAGGATTACAGAAGTATTATTGAGGAAAGAATTGAAGCAAATAAATAGGTGTGATGGAAAGTTTAATCTACTTTACGATTATTATAATTCTTGTTGGCGGTCATCTTTTGAATGTGTTGATAGAGTTAATCAACACAAGTTACAGCAAGAAAGCACAATTAGATGAAGTTGTGTCCGACGTTTACGATTCAGAGAACTATGCGAAGCAACAAAGCTATGAACAGGAGAAACTTAATGCATCGTTGGTCGAGAGTACATTTATGGTAGTAATTACAACAGCCGCATTTATTTTAGGCTACTTTGGTTTGCTAAACGACACTATTGCTCAAAATATTGAAAACAGAGTTCTTCAATCCTTAGTATTCTTTGGCGTTTTATGGTTCATTGGCCATATTTTATCTATCCCATTCGATTACTATGATAGTTTTGTTATCGAGGAAAGGTATGGTTTCAATAAATCAACCCGAAAGTTGTTCTTTACTGATATATTAAAATCAACCTTCATAACAATAATTCTAGGAGGAATTATACTTTCGTTAATAATCTGGTTGTATGTTAGTTATCCTGACTTATTTTGGTTGCCAGTTTTAGTTTTTATATTGATACTTTCGCTGTTTTCTACCATATTATATACTTCCATTATTTTGCCTTTATTTAACAAAAAGTCGCCATTGCCCGATGGAGAGTTGAAAGATAAATTAGAGCGCTTGGCTCTAAATGCGGGGTTTTCTGCTAAAAATATATTTGTACTTGATAGTTCTAAACGTTCCACAAAGGGAAATGCATTTTTCACTGGCTGGGGTAGGAATAAGCGAATTTATCTGTACGATACTTTGGTGGATAAACTTTCAGCCGATGAAATTGAGGCAGTTTTAGCTCATGAAATAGGCCATTATAAGAAGAGGCATATCTGGATAAACTTTGCCATTAGTCTTTCGGTTACAGGTATATTTCTAGTCTTATTTACCAAAATAAGCAGTAGTGATATGTTTACTCCAGTTTTCGGGTCAACGTCCAATGGAATGCCCAATTTTCAACTTAACATCTTAGGGTTTGCGTTGATTTTTGGTCCGGTACAGTCCATGATTGGATTATTTACCAATTTTTTAAGTCGGAAAATGGAGTTTTCTGCGGATAATTTTGCCAATGGGTTCGGTTTAAGTAACCCGTTAGTATCTGCTCTCAAAAAGTTGGCTGCGCAGAACTACTCAAACTTAACACCCCATCCGCTATATGTTATTATCCATTATTCGCACCCTCCATTAGTTCAGCGAATTAAAGCGCTTTTGTCCTTTTAGGTTCATATTTACCTTTAATTTGCATAAAAAAGAATTAATTTTGCATTGTAAAATGCCTCTTTAGCTCAGTCGGTAGAGCAGCGGTTTCGTAAACCGCAGGTCGCGGGTTCAAGTCCCGTGAGAGGCTCAAAAAGGCAGCGCTTTGCTGCCTTATTTTTCAACTCTATGAATGCAGAAATCATAACAATCGGCGATGAAATTCTGATTGGACAAATTGTCGATACCAACTCGGCTTGGATTGCAGAAAAGTTAAACCTTTTGGGTATTAAAATCACCCAAATTACTTCAATATCTGATACCGAAGAGGCTATTTACGGTGCAGTTAATCAATCTATTAATCGTTGCGATATTGTTTTAATGACTGGTGGACTTGGCCCAACCAGCGATGATATTACAAAGCCTACACTTTGCAAGTTTTTTGGTGGTAACTTGGTGCTTCACGAACCTTCGTTGGAAATAATCAAGGGAATTTTTGGGAAGCGAGGATTGCAGGTTACCGAGAGCAATAGGCGACAGGCCGAAGTTCCCTCTTCATGCGAAGTTTTGCTTAATATGAATGGAACTGCACCAGGAATGCTTTTCCGCAAGGGTAGTAAAATATTGGTATCGATGCCTGGTGTGCCATTCGAGATGAAAGGGCTTATGGAAACTTCTGTGTTACCATTGCTTAAGGAAATGTCAAGTAATATGGTGATTATCCACAGAACCGTTAATACGTTTGGGATTCCAGAGTCGTTTTTATCCGATAAACTTCAAGCCTTCGAGGGCAAACTTCCTAATTATATAAAATTGGCATACTTGCCAAGTCCTTCGGGTATTAGACTTCGTTTATCAGTCTATTCAAGCAACTCAGAAACCTTAAATTCTGAAATTAATCAACTAATAGAATATCTTCGAAAAGAAATTCCTGAATATATTTTTGGTTATGGCAATACCTCATTACCGGTTGTTATTGGACAAATACTAAAATCAATAAATGCAACGGTTTCTACAGCCGAAAGCTGCACTGGAGGTACAGTTGCGCATTTGATTACTGAAATTTCAGGTTCATCGGCTTATTTTAAGGGCAGTGTGGTTGCTTACTCAAATGAAGTGAAAACATCAATTTTAAAGGTTGATGCTAATGTTTTAAACGAAAACGGAGCAGTTAGCCAGCAGGTTGTTGAGCAAATGGCAGTGGGAGCAAGGGAACTGCTGAAAACGGATTACGCAATAGCCATATCTGGTATTGCAGGACCCGATGGTGGAACTGAAACTAAACCTGTGGGCACTGTATGGATTGCTGTTGCATCAAACAACAGCCTTGTTAGCAAAAAGTATATCTTTAGTAATCAACGAGATATTAACATCGCAAGAGCATCCTATACAGCGCTTAACTTGCTAAGGGAGTTATTGTTACAGGAACATTTAGAACTAAATGAAAATATTTTTGGAGAAAAATTTGAATAATTCGATAATAATAACGTAATTTGCGTCCTGTTTCGAAAAAAAAACATCAGAAAACATTATAACAATGTCAAGAATTTGTCAGATTACAGGAAAAAAGAGAATGGTTGGAAATAATGTATCCCATTCTAAGAGAAGAACTAAGCGTACATTCCTTCCAAATCTTCAAAATAAGAAGTTCTTTTTGGAAGAAGAGAATCGCTGGGTGACCTTGAAGGTTTCTGCTGCTGGTATTCGCACCATCAATAAGAAAGGCTTAAAGGCTGTTCTAAAAGAGGCAGAAGGTAAAGGTTTAATCAAAATTTACTAAACTTATTGAACAATGGCAAAGAAAGGTAACAGAGTGCAAGTGATTTTAGAATGCACAGAGCACAAGGAAAGCGGCATGCCAGGAACTTCTAGGTATATTACTACTAAGAATAAAAAGAATACACCTGAAAGAATTGAGCAGCGCAAGTACAATCCAGTACTAAAGAAAGTAACTTTACACCGTGAAATAAAATAATTAAGCCATGGCAAAGAAAGTAGTAGCATCGATGCAGAAAGGTACCAAGAACCACACAAAATGCATCAAAATGGTAAAATCAGAAAAGACTGGAGCCTATACTTTTAAGGAAGAGGTTGTTCTTAACTCTGAGATTGAAGAGTATTTGAAAAAACAATAGTTTAATACTTATGAATTTAAGGTAAAGCTTTCTTTAATAAGGAAAGCTTTTTCTTTTTATTATCTTCGCACAAAATTTTTACGGATATGGGATTATTTGATATTTTTTCGTCAAACCAAAGCAAGGAATCCTTAGATAAAGGCCTCGAGAAAACCAAGGAGAGTCTTTTAAAGAAGATATCGCGCGCTGTTGCAGGTAAATCGAAAGTTGATGATGAGGTTCTCGATAATCTTGAGGAGGTTCTTATTTCTTCGGATGTGGGAGTAGAGACAACTCTTAGAATTATTGAGCGAATTCAAAAACGGGTTTCGAATGAAAAGTATCTTAATTCCAGTGAGTTAAATGCAATTCTCCACGATGAGATTATGTCGCTTCTTTCGGAGAATTCATTTCAGAATATTGCAGAGCCCACCCAAACAGAATCTCCGTATGTAATTATGGTGGTTGGGGTTAATGGTGTTGGGAAAACAACCACCATTGGAAAATTGGCCCACATGTTTAAGTCTGGTGGTAAAAATGTTGTGCTTGGCGCAGCCGATACATTCCGTGCTGCAGCTGTTGACCAACTTACAATCTGGTCAGAAAGGGTGGGTGTACCTATTGTAAAACAGCAGATGGGTGCCGACCCTGCAGCCGTTGCTTTTGATACTCTTAGTTCTGCTAAAAACCAGGGTGCCGATGTTGTTATTATCGATACTGCTGGTCGTTTGCACAATAAAATAAACTTGATGAACGAGCTCACAAAGATTAAACGTGTAATGCAAAAGGTTATTCCTAATGCACCACACGAAGTTCTTTTGGTTTTAGATGGCTCTACTGGCCAGAATGCTTTTGCACAAGCAAAAGAGTTCACCGCAGCAACTGAAGTTACTGCAATTGCGTTAACAAAGTTAGATGGTACAGCAAAGGGTGGTGTTGTTCTGGGTATTTCGGACCAATTTAAGATTCCGGTTAAATATATAGGCGTTGGCGAGAAGATGACCGACCTTCAGTTGTTCGATAAAAAATCATTTGTTGATTCTCTTTTTAGCTAAATGAGTAAGAAAAAAATAAATATTGTTACGCTTGGATGCTCCAAGAATGTTGTGGATTCAGAGGTTTTGATGAAGCAACTTGAGTTGGGTGGATGGGAGTTGGTTCACGATTCCAACGACCCCTCAGCAAAGGTTGTGGTGGTTAATACCTGTGGTTTTATTGCCGATGCCAAGGAGGAGTCCGTTGATACCATTATGAACTTTGTGAATGCAAAGAAGAATGGCGTAATAGAACGATTGTATGTAATGGGTTGTTTGTCGCAGCGCTATAAGGATGAATTAGTGAAGGAAATTCCTGAGGTTGATGGCTTTTATGGTGTTGCTGACTTACCCGATATTCTGAAAACTCTAGAAAATCCGCTTTTTACAGATTGTACCAACCAGCGTTTTATTACAACACCCAAACATTTTGCTTTTCTAAAAATATCGGAGGGTTGCAACTGGGGCTGTTCATACTGCGCAATTCCTTTAATACGTGGAAAGCACATTTCAAAATCAATAGACAATTTAGTTGCGGAGGTAAAATATCTTGCTAGTCAAGGCGTTAAAGAGTTGATTGTTATTGCGCAGGATTCAACATTTTATGGAATCGACCTTTACGGTAAAAGAATGATATCCGAGTTGTTGAACGAGCTTGGCAAAATAGATAAAATAGAGTGGATTAGGCTGCATTATGCTTATCCAGCTAACTTCCCGATGGATTTGATTGAAACAATCAAAAATAACCCCAAGATTTGCAAGTATATCGATATTCCCTTCCAGCACATCAGCGATAATATGCTGAAGTTGATGCGCAGAGGAATAACAAAGTCTGAGACTATTGAGTTTGTAGAGACTATTAGAAAAAACATACCTGATATTTCTATTCGTACCACTTTCTTAGTGGGACACCCTGGCGAAACTGCAGAGGATTTTAAGGAGTTGATTGATTTTGTTGAGAAATATAGATTCGATAGAGTTGGAGTTTTCACCTATTCCGAGGAGGAAGGTACACATGCTGCAATATCAATGAAAGATAATATTCCTCAGAAGGTGAAAGAACGTCGTTCCGCCCAGTTGATGGAATTGCAGCAGAACATTTCGTTGGCGAACAATCTTAAGCGAGTAGGGCAAACTTTAAAAGTTATTATAGATTCTGTTGATAATGAGGAAATTGTTGGGAGAACCGAGTACGATTCACCTGAAGTTGACCAGGAGGTACTATTAAGTAATCCTCAAAAAAAGAAGGTCAACGTAGGTGATTTTGTTAATGTCCGGGTTCTATCGGCTCAGGATTACGATTTGTATGGAGAAATAATATAAAAAAAACGCGCCAATCGGCGCGTTTCTAATTTTTTAAGCTAGTGTTTTTAGAACTTTTAAAGCTTCATCGTAGTTTGGCTCTTGTCCAACCTCAGGTACAACTTCAACATACCTAACAACATCGTCCTTATCAATAATTACAACACCTCTGGCTAGAAGTCTTAAGGTTTCAATTAAATAGCCATATTTTTTACCAAAATCAGCATCCTTATGGTCCGAAAGGGTTACAAGGTTGTTAATACCTTCTGCTCCGCAGAAACGCTTAAGAGCAAATGGTAAATCCATTGACATTGCGATAAATGCAACCTTATCGCCATACGATGCCGCTTCCTTGTTGAATTTGTGGTTCTGAACTGAACATACGCTAGTATCTATCGATGGAAATATCGATATAAGTTTTACTTTTCCTTTGAAATCGTTAAGCCCTACTGGCTTTAGGGTTGTGTCTAAGGCTGAGAATTCAGGTGCTTTTGCACCAACTTTAACTACCTCACCAAAAAGGCTTACTGGGTTTGGTCCAAATTTTACAGTCATATTATTAATTTGTTAGTTGATTATTTATTTAGAAAGTTAACACAACTTTGGTTTAAATTGTTCAAATCGAAACAAAAAAAACTGCATCAAATGCTGATGCAGTTTAAATTATCAATTAATCCTCTATTCTTCATCTGGATTTACAGGCTCTTCTTCGCCCTTAAGAACCTTAATAGTGATTTCATCCTTTTTCTTGTTAAACCCAATAGAAATTATATTTCCAGCCTTAATATCGCTTTTAATAATAGCCTCGGCCATTGGGTCCTCAAGATATTTTTGGATGGCACGTTTTAACGGACGGGCACCGTATTGTATGTCGTAGCCTTTCTCTGTGATAAAATCCTTTGCAGCAGGCGATATTTTTATGCTATAGCCTAATGCGTAAATTCTATCGTAAAGTCCTTTGAGTTCAATGTCGATAATCTTGTGTATGTCGCTGCGAGTTAGTGCATTGAACATAACAATATCGTCAATACGGTTCAAAAACTCTGGAGCAAAAGCTTTCTTTAGTGCTTTTTGAATAATGCTTTTTGAGTACTCATTGGCCGACTCTTCCTTTGCCTTTGTAGCAAATCCAACACCTTGTCCAAAATCCTTTAATTCTCTAGAACCAATGTTTGAAGTCATTATAATGATGGTGTTCTTAAAGTCTACTCTGCGTCCAAGGCTATCGGTAAGTTGACCTTCGTCTAAAACCTGAAGTAGAATATGGAAAACATCGGGGTGAGCTTTCTCAACCTCATCAAGCAACACAACAGAGTATGGTTTTCTACGAACTTTCTCGGTAAGCTGACCGCCTTCTTCATATCCAATATACCCAGGAGGCGCTCCTACAAGTCTCGAAACAGAGAATTTCTCCATGTACTCACTCATATCTATTCTGATAAGGTTATCGGT
>JAEXVC010000175.1 GCA_023406715.1 Bacteroidota bacterium
GTGCTATGATGGTTGGCGCAATGATGGTTGTTAAGCAAATTCCTGGCGTTATACGTCCTGCAATTGCTGGCTTCATCCCCGTTTCCGAGAAAAAAGTTAATCTTCTGCTCGACGTTGGGCTTAACCCCGATTGTCGTCCCGATGTATTATACCAATACGGAATACTTGGTTCAATTTACGCTAAACAAGTTTTTGGCATTGAAAATCCAAGGATATCGCTACTAAGCATTGGCGAGGAGGAAGAAAAAGGTAATCTGGTTACAAAAAGTGCCTTTGAGATGATGAAGGATTCTTCGGATTTCAACTTTGTTGGAAACGTTGAGGGTCACCACCTATTTCACGATAAAAAAGCCGACGTGGTAGTTTGCGATGGTTTTGTAGGTAATGTGGTTCTTAAACAAGCCGAGGCATTCTACCATATACTCACAAAGGTTAACCCCGACAATAAATTTAACGAGCGTTTTAACTCCGAGAACTACGGAGGAACACCAGTTCTTGGCGTTAATAAGCCTGTAATAATAGCTCATGGAGCATCGAGCCCCAAAGCAATAATGAACATGATTATTCAAACTCGCGAGGTTATATCTTCGCAACTTTGCGAGAAAATTAAACAAGCATTCAGCTAATGGGAAAAATTACTGCCGCAATCACAGGTGTTGGGGGTTATGTACCCGAGTACATTCTTACCAACGAGGAACTCAGCCGCATGGTTGATACCACCGATGAGTGGATTATGACACGCATTGGTATTAAAGAACGTCACATTCTGAAAGGTGAAGGATTGGGAACTTCGGATATTGCTATTCACGCCGTGAACGAGCTACTCCGTAAAACCAACACAAAGCCCGAAGAGGTAGATATGTTGATTTGCGGTGTTGTAACACCCGATATGCAGTTCCCTGCTACCGCTAATATTATTAGCGATAAGTGCGGAATTAAAAATGCCTTTGGGTTTGATATGAATGCCGGTTGCTCCAGTTTCCTTTATGCTTTAGTAACTGCATCGAAATTTGTTGAGTCAGGAACTCACAAAAAGGTAATTGTGGTTGGTGCCGATAAAATGTCGTCGATAACCGACTATACCGACCGCGCTACCTGTCCAATTTTTGGCGATGGTGCTGGTGCAGTTCTTCTGGAACCCTGCGAGGATGGTTTTGGTGTAATGGATGCCAAAATGCAGGTTGATGGTTCTGGTCGTAAACACTTACACCAAGTAGCTGGAGGTTCTTGCTATCCAGCATCTATCGAAACTGTAACTAAGCGTCAGCACTATATTTATCAGGAAGGACAACCCGTATTCAAAGCTGCTGTTTCCAACATGGCCGATGTTTCCGTTGAGATGATGAAGCGCAACAACATCACTCCTGAGAAATTAGCTTGGCTTGTTCCTCATCAGGCAAATATGCGTATTATTGAGGCAACAGCTAACAGAATGGGAATAAACAAGGAGCAAGTGATGATTAACATCGAAAGATATGGCAACACTACCAGCGCAACAATTCCTTTGTGTTTATGGGAATGGGAACCAAAACTTAAGAAGGGCGATAACATTATTATTGCAACATTTGGAGCTGGATTTACTTGGGGTGCTTGCTATATTAAGTGGGCGTACGATGGAAGTAAGTTTGCAAAGTAATAATCTTATATAAATTGAAACAGCCACCTTAGGGTGGCTTTTTTGTTAATTGAACTCCAACTACTATTTTAGATCAGTTCAAATCATAAAAAACAAAAACCCTCTCTAAATTCATCATTTAAAGAGGGTTTTATGCTTTGCCTGTTGACCTACCAGGATTCGAACCTAGGCTAACAGAACCAAAATCTGCTGTGCTACCACTACACCATAGGTCAAGCCTTTATGCTTTCTCAAAAGCACGGCAAAAATAATACTAAATTCTCTATCTCCAAATTTTTTATAAATCTTTTTTTAATAATCTCTAACGTTTTTCCCTTAGTCCATTCTTTGTCATAGTCCAAGTTTTACCTAGCATCTCATCGGGCCAGTAGTTACTGAATGGCTGGTTGTAGTCCAGAATATCCATTAACGTTGAGTCCAAGTAAATGCTGTAACCCTCGGGCAAGTTCATAACCAAGGTAATATCTTGGTTTTTCCACTTGGTGTTGTCGGGCATAGTAAAAATTGGGTCTAATGTTACTATAGAATCTTTTATAGAATAATTGTATATGATTTCCGAAGCGTTTTGTTTTGCTAAAATTTTGCTACCGCCGCGAGCCTTTTTTATCATTGTAATATTGGCAAACTCCTCATCAGCCTTTTCGATAATTAGCTCTGGTTTTCCCGATATGGTTTTTTTGCCATTTAAGGTGGTTAATTTCATGTCGAAAAAGTTGTACTGAGCTTCGCTGGCTTTACTTAAAGAATCGGAGTTCAAATCGTACGATTTAAGCACAATTACCTTTTCCTTAACTGGTGCAACCTCATTTAAACTTATCGTATTAACAACACTCTCCCTAATTGTTAAACTGCGGGCCTGAAAGAACACTGTTAGAGACAGTGTAACCACCGATGCTATCCAAATCACTGCAGCGATTATGCCAATAAGTCCATCGCGGGCTTTAAAACGGAATATTATTCTTACTCCGCCATAAATAAGTGCTACAACAGGAATTGCAATAATCAGGAATATAGGTACTGTAACCCATATGCTACTGCTTATATCGAACATCGAGGTTATGAACTCGTTCAATGAGAAACCACCAATTTCTGGAGCAAACCAACTCATCATAAAACTGCCAAAGAAAAAGACTCCGATTAGTACCAGGAATACGAAAAGCATTGTGGCAATTATTATCACGCCAATCATTATTGCAAGCACCTTAAAGAAGATAAGTAAAGCCTTTAGGCAGAACAGTGCAATTTGACCTATAAAGCTCATCAGTTTCTCGAAGAAGTTCTTAGGTTCGGCATTCTTTGAGTTACTGGAAACGGAGTTCATTTCGTCCTTAAGCGTTTTCTCGATATTCGAGAAAGTTATAGGTTCTCCCTTCATTTCCAGTTTCTGTTTTGGTGTAACTGCCTTTGGTGTAGCAATCCAAAGAACTAGGTATAGTAAAAATACAAACCATTTAAAAGTGAATAGTAAAGTAAAAATGAATAGTGAAACAAATAGAAGTCTAAATACAATTGGGTCAACCGCAAAGTACTCGGACAAACCTGAACAAACTCCACCAACTATAGCACCATCTGGATTTCGGTACAGTCGTCTAAGAGTTTTGTTACCGCTTGGTTTCTGAGTAAACTCAGCATTTCCACCAATATCCTCGGGTTTGCCAATTTGGGCAATTATCTCCTCAACCAACTGAAGGTTAACTACTCCATCCTCAGTGATTTTTATTGAAATAAGCTCTGATATTCTCTCCTCAATATCCTTTATTGTTTCAGCAGCCTCGTTTCCATTACCCAAACGAACTTTTATATCATCTAAATAAATCCTTAATGCATTGTATGCATCCTCGTCAATATTATATGAGAACCCACCAATATTAACTTTTACAGTTTTTTTCATGAATAGAATTTTTAATATTTCTAAGAATTATTTCGGATTGTATCAACGGTTTTTACAAGGTCATCCCAACCGTTTTGCAAATCGTTAAGATAAGCTCTGCCAACTTCGGTAATTGAGTAGTATTTGCGTGGAGGTCCTTGTGGCGACTCCTCCCAACGGTAACTTAATAGACCGGCGTTTTTTTGACGGGTAAGAAGCGGGTAAAGCGTTCCCTCTACAACAATCATTTTAGCATCCTTAAGCTTGTTGATTAAATCGTTAGCGTACGCATCGCCGCGCGATAGTACTGATAGTATGCACAACTCCAAAACTCCCTTTCGCATTTGTGCTTTTGCATTTTCAATTTCCATTTTATATAATTTTTAATTTTTTTTATCGAACGATTTTCCAATATTCTCAGCAGTAACAGGCTCACCTCTCATTTCGAGTTTTTGAGCAGCGGTAAGCGCTGGAGGAACTACAATCCACAGAACAATGTAGATTAACAAGCCTAGTCCACCCCAAAACAGGGTAAGTACAAATATTATTCTGAAAAGAACAGGCTCAACCCTCCAGTAGTGTCCCATACCAGAACAAACACCACCAAGAATTTTGTCATCTAAATCGCGGTACATTTTTCGGTAACTGCGGTAGTTTAAGTTAGATTCGCTGGCTGGTTGCTCGTCATCAATATCGCCTGGCTTTCCCATAATCTCTATAACACGGTTTACCTCATCGATACTGATAACCTGATTTTCAACCTTGATATTGGTTTTTAGGTGTTCTGCAATCCTAGACTCAATATCAGCAATAATCTCCTGTTTGCCTTCTTCGTTTGCAAAGTGTCGATTAAGCTGTTTAAGGTAGTTGTCCAGAACTTGGTAGGCATCTTCGTCCAAAACAAACATGCTTCCACTTAAATTTACTGAGATTGTCTTTTTCATCTTTAATCTATTTTATACTATGCTTAAATAGGTAATATTGTTTTACAAATATAATTTACAAATCACTACCATGCAATACATATTACTAATTTTTTCAGAGTATTATATTAAAAAGTGTTAAGTTGAAACTTAAAAAACCTAATTCATGGATATATAGGGCGATAGGTGGAGTGATGAAGAATAATAAATATAAAATCGCTATATTTAAAACTTAAAATGAACCACTATGGCAAAGGGTGTTCTTGAAAAAATGGAGACGTTAAACATTGGTACAGAGCTAAACGTAGTTCCGCAGTATACATTACGACTAGGCGATGAGGCTATTGTTATGAACGCTCTTATTGGTCAAAATATAAGGATTGAATTCCAAAACGAGATATACTGCATAAAGTGCGGACGAAAAACAAAAAAATCGTTTGGCCAAGGTTTTTGCTATCCTTGTTTAATTAGCGCTCCCGAAGCGGAAGATTGTGTTCTTCGTCCTGAGTTATGCAGGGCACATGAAGGAATTGCTCGCGATATGGATTTTGCCAAGGAGCACTGCCTTATTGAGCACTTCGTATACTTAGCCTGGTCGGGTGGACTAAAAGTGGGAATAACACGCCACCACCAAATTCCAACACGCTGGATTGATCAAGGTGCAACGCATGCAATAAAAGTTTGCCATACCCTTAATAGGTACGAAGCAGGAATGGTGGAGGTTGAACTAAAGAATATTTTGGGTGATAAAACACCATGGCAAGCAATGCTAAAAGGGCTGGAAGATGAAAGTGTAAATTTAATTAACGAAAAGGTAAAAGCTCTGGAGTTTATTAATGGGAAAGAGCTAAATTATGTCCCAGAACCCGACAATCTGTATAATATTCAGTACCCAGTAAAGCAATATCCGCAGAAAGTAACATCGGTAAATTTTGATAAGGAACCTACATTGGAAGGAGTTTTAGTAGGTATAAAAGGACAGTATCTTATTCTTGATAGTAATAAGGTACTAAATATCCGAAATCACTCCGGATATTTAGTAACATTAGGCTAACTCTACTTAAAGCCTTTTACTGATTGCTTGCGCAGTTCGTACATCTGCTCAGGTGATAAACCGCGTGTTTTGTAAATATTCTTCTCCCACTCTCCGTACATTGGATTGGGAAGAATAATAAATCGGTTTCCAAACTCATTCTTGTACTCCTCAACAATTGATTTTCCCCAATCATCACCTCGAGATTCAAACACCTCAGAAAAATCGTTTAGGTTATCGCCAACAAGCATTACAATATCAAATTTATCAGAAACCTTCTCCCTGCGAGCCTTCTTGCTACTTTCATTCTCCTTTAGAAGAAAATACTCGGGTTTTGCAAAAGCAAATCCAAGTGAATCCAAATTCTTCAGTGTAGCACCTAACTCATTGGTTTTTCGGTTCGATATGTAGAATAATGTTACACCCAACGAATCACAATACTTACTAAACTCCTTTGCTCCGGGTAAAGCCTTGGCTTTACCTAATTGAGACCATTCATTCCAAAACTCAGAGGAGAATTCCTTGTTATCGATAATTTCCTGAGCCTGAAATGGGCTATTATCGAGCATTGTTTCGTCAATATCCACAACAACTGCCTTGGGCTTTTCGGATTTTCCCTTGGCAAATTGCTCCAAACGCATTTTAGCGATATTGAAACCCTGGTAGTAAAGAGCCTGATTCTCTGGAGAATTCTGGTACCAAGTGGTTGCATATATTAAATGGTCCTGATTAACTTTATTATTGGTAAAACTAAAGCAAACAAACAGTAATACAACGGCAATAATCGACGCTATAACTAGTAATCTTTTCATATCTCTTTGCATTAAAATTATTCGGCAAAGTTAACTTTTTACTTCAAATTTTATAATTGATAGAAAAATGATTAATAGTTCTGGCCAATTGTTAAATGGATTTTTTGTGTTCAAGCAATACTCTAGGAATTCTTAATATTGAACTGATGAGTGTCATAATAAAACAAATCGTTATAACTTTACCTAATGATTTTATTACAATGCAAACGGGGTAATATAATGCTACGCAAATACCTTTCGGCGTTGCTTTTGGTCTGTTTATATAGTTTATCGATAGCTCAAGTAGACTCAACCAAAAAAGAGATGAAGTTTGACTTGGGTATTACCCGCGACCAAAATATTAACCTTTGGCCAATATTTAAAAGAACCTTTTCGCAGTACGAAACCGATAAACAGATTCTATTCCCGATATACCGAAGCTATAAAAACACATTAAGGGTAGAACAGCGAAGCCATTTACTTCCTATCTACTGGAGCGATAGCAGCAAAAAGGGAAAGAGCCTTCGGATAATCTCAACATTATATCCATCATTATTTCATATATCAAATGATTATAAGGATAACACCAAAACCTTTACTTTGCTTGAATTTGCTCCAAAAGTTAATATACTTGAGTTCAAAAAATCGCCCGACGGATTGGTGCTCGAGAACAATCTGCTATTCTTCCTGTGGTATAAGGACAATAAGATTACCCAAAAATCGCACCTAGTTATATTCCCGGCATACTGGCAATTTAAAACGCCAATGCGAAATACACACACTCTTTTTCCGCTCTATTCATATGGTAAATACTCAAACTACACAAAAAACTATTTTGCCATTACTCCCCTACTCTGGCATTTTAAATCGCAAAACCAAAGTAAAAATATTCTTTTCCCGTTATGGTGGAGTAAAACATTTAAAACCACCAACGATACTGTAAAAACGAACCTATTTCTACCATTATACTATTCACGCAAAAGCAACAACTTAAAAAACACAGTGCTATTCCCAATAGTTTGGAGCAATAAAGGAAAGAACTATAGTTCATTAACGGTAGCGCCTCTTTTGTCTGTAGGTCATGCTTTGAACTCTAACACAAGCCATTTAATGCTTACACCTTTGTTCTGGAACTTTAAAAGAGATGAAAGCCAAAGAACAATTCTTTTCCCAATTCTTTGGAAATACAACTGGCACACCCAATTCGAGAAGTACAGCACTCTGGTTATTTTCCCATTATACTGGAACAAGCAAACTAATGATGATAAAAGCACTATCATTCCTCCCTTTATCTGGAGTAAAACTACGCCTTACTACAATTCATTTTCTTTTATCCCCTTATTCTCTGCGGGGAGTTCGCCCAACAAATCAACCAAACATATCGCAATTACGCCTATTTTCTGGCACTTTAAAACTCCTTATGGACATAGCAACACATTGATACCTCTATGGTGGTACCGAAAAAAGATAAGCGAGAACTCTATCAAGACGGATAATGTAATACTTCCAGTATATTGGGGGTGGAAACGACCATCGAGTCAAGGGAACATTTTATTTCCAGTTTTATGGCGATTCAAAAATAATAACTATAGCTCCACAAGCATATTTCCCTTGTTATCTATTGGCAAATCGAGCGATAATGTAAGAGGTTATAGTGCTATAACACCTCTTTACTGGCGCTTTAAAACATCGTCGGGCAAAGGGCAATTGCTTTTCCCCCTTTGGTTTGAGAAACACAGAACCATCGACGGCGACATAAAAAGCACATCCCAAGTTTTGTTTCTGTACTGGAAGTACAAGGATACAACCTTTAAGCATCAGGGATTTTTCCCTGTGGTTTGGCGATTTAAGGGTCAAAACAGACAGTCATTTACACTATTCCCATTCATATCAACAGGACTTAAAAAGGATACACAAAGACGATATCTGGCAATTTTACCAATATTCTGGCACTTCCAAAAGCCAAACAAAAACTTTAGCACACTATTTCCATTATGGTGGAGCAGAAACAATAACACTGACGGAAATCAATCCCGATTCAAACTTTTAATACCTATTTACTACTCCCAATCGAACTCAACACATAAGCGCAACGTTGTATTCCCAATAGTTTGGCGCTTTAAAAGCCCAAATTACAGCTCTTTTACTTTGGTTCCATTGTTCTCTTATGGGATGTCGCCCGAGAAAGAAACAAACCACCTAACCTTAACGCCTCTATTTTGGCACATTAAAAACCCAAGTGGTTCAATCAACGCCCTATTACCAATATTCTGGCACTCAAAGTATGGCTCTGGCGATAATTCGTCTGAAAAAACTATTCTTTTCCCTATTTACTATGGAATTGAGAACCCCGATGTCTCCAACCGAATTATTTTTCCAATAATTTGGAGTTTGGATAATAGAAATTATAGGTCATTTACCTTTGCTCCCCTTTTCTCGTTTGGAAGAAACGACGACAAATCGAAAAGTCACTATGCAATTACACCTCTTTACTACAACATTAAAAACGAAAATGGTAGCAAACGTGTTCTTTTCCCATTATGGTGGAATAGCCGAAATGGTAACTCAAAAAACAATATACTATTCCCAATATACTGGTCGTTCACAGGACAATCGAAGAATGTGAAGCTGGTATTCCCTGTCGTTTGGAGTTTCAGCAGTGTAAAATCTAAATCGTTAACCATTGTGCCGCTTTACTCGAAAGGAGTGTCCAAGAATGGACTGAGGCACTTAATGGTAACACCTATCTTTTGGAATTTCTCAAATAACACTATGAATAGGAATATTCTATTCCCAATTTTTAATACCTACTCCGATGTAAACAGTAATAAAAAGTTCGACATTTTATTTTTCCTTTTAAGGAGGAGTAAGATTGGCGATAATAGAAGTTTAAGTATAGTTTGGCCTATCATTAAAAGCGAAAAGGGTAATAATTACAAATATTTCCGGTTTGCTCCTCTCGTTTGGAGCAAAAGAAGTCCTGAATTCAACTATTTCACAATTCAGCCATTCTACTACTGGAGTAAAAGCGAACAGCAAATTACAAATCGATTCCTATGGGAACTTTACGTGAATAGAAATGTTCTGGGTGAAAGAAAATCGTGTAGTATTCTCTGGAAAGTTGTAAACTGGGACAGGTATAGCAATGGCGACAAATCGTTCAGAGTATTACATCTGCTTTATGCAAACTCCAAGGTCGATGGCAAAGTTGAGAAGAGCCTATTCCCGCTGTACTACCTCTCAAAAGATAACAGTGGAAACAAATCGTTATCGGTAATGCTATACTTTTACAACTCGCTACGACGAAAAATTCCTAATACAACAGAATTTTACCAAGAGGAGAGAATATTTTGGCTAATAAGAATTCGGTCGAATTACAGGATACTTAAAGAAAAGGGTATATCTGTTGATTAAAGCAGTAGGTAGATTTGCCCCCTCAAAAACGATTGCTAACTTTGCACGTAAAGAAATTCAGCTATGACCAAGGTAAATGTTCTTCTTATAGGCTCAGGTGGACGCGAGCACGCCATTGCATGGAAATTGAGCAAAAGCGATAGTCTTAATAAACTCTACATTGCACCAGGAAACCCTGGCACTGCTCAAGTTGGCGAGAATATCGTTCTAAATTCGTTAGATTTTGAAGAGGTAAAGCAAGTTGTAGTCTCAAAAAATATCGATTTGGTTATAGTTGGACCCGAAGAGCCATTGGTTAAGGGTTTACACGACTCCTTTTTGTCCGATACCAGAGTTAATCATATCCCAGTTATTGGGCCACAGGCACAAGGTGCAATGCTCGAAGGCAGTAAAGATTTTGCTAAAGCCTTCATGATTCGTCATTCAATTCCTACAGCACGATACCAAACATTCGGCACATCGGAAGTAAAGGCATCCAAGGATTTCCTTAAAACAATGACTCCTCCTTACGTACTCAAGGCCGATGGCCTTGCCGCTGGGAAAGGAGTGGTTATATCCATTTCCTACGATGAAGCCTGCCAAACGCTCGATGAATTTTTTGCAGGCAAGTTTGGCGATGCTAGCCGTAAAGTGGTTATTGAGGAGTTCCTTAGCGGAATTGAACTTTCCGTTTTTGTTCTTACCGACGGGAATTCCTACGTAGTGTTGCCCGAAGCCAAGGACTATAAGCGTATTGGCGTTGGCGATACAGGACTAAATACTGGCGGAATGGGCGCCGTTTCGCCAGTCCCTTTTGCAGGTAAAGATTTTATGCAGAAGGTAGAAGAACGCATTATTAAACCAACTGTTGAGGGACTTAAAAAGGATAACATCCCATACAAAGGATTTGTATTTATTGGCTTAATGAATGTTAATGGAGAGCCTTACGTAATTGAGTATAACGTAAGAATGGGCGACCCTGAAACTGAAGTTGTGATGCCGCGCATTGAAAGTGATTTGCTTGAACTATTCCTACTATGCGCAAAGGGTGAATTATCCAAGGCCAACATCAAAATATCTGAAAAAACTGCAACAACCGTAATTTTAGTATCGGGTGGTTATCCTGAGAGTTATGAAAAAGGAAAGGCTGTTGAAGGAATTCCTTCAAAGGAAAACTCAATGGTTTTCCATGCTGGAACTGCATTGCAAAATGGAAAACTTGTAACATCAGGTGGACGGGTTTTTGCTTGCACTGCATTGGGAGATTCTATGAAACAAGCCTTGGAACTATCTTTTTATGCTGCAAACTCAATAAGTTTCGATGGGAAATACTTTAGAACCGATATTGGTAAAGATTTAGAAAAATACTTCTAATCCAACAAGATATGCTTCTATCCTTTTTTAAAAAATCGCAACTTTCGGTAGTTATTTTAGTAGTAATTATTTCCGTTGCAATATGGCTTAAAACGTTTCTGAATGGGTTATCATACCCATTTATCTTCGATACTATAAATATGCCATTATACGCCATTCTGGTAAAGTATATCAATCAGAGTATTATTCTCTCCAACATCATTACATTTTCGTTTGTAATGGCCATTGCGTTTTACCTATTACATCTTAACAGCAAATTCATTATAATAAAACAGCGCACTTATCTGCCTGCGCTATTCTACCTATTAATTTCAACTGCGTTTGTCCCAATACAACGTATTAACCCCGCAATTTTTGCAACCTTTTTTATTCTTTTAGCACTCGACCATATTTTTGCCATTTACCAGAAAGGGAATCCGCTCGACAACCTTTTCCGTGCAGGAATTTCGCTTGGTATTGCTTCGCTTATTTATGCTCCTGCAATACCATTCTACCTAATCATTTTCATGGGACTCCTGTTGCTTAGGTCGTTTTCGCTCCGCGAGTGGTTTGTTGCAGTGCTTGGAATTGCACTTCCGTGGGGTTTCTTAATGCTAACCTATTACTGGTTAAATATTGATATTTCGAAAACATTCGAACTGGTTAAAAGTAACCTGATAACCGATACTGAATCGTCTATAGATGAGTTAATACCAATTATTTTTACGTCGGTGATTGGACTTCCAACGCTTGTTGCATTATTTTACTTAATTCCAAGTATGGCCAATCAGAAGATAAGTGTTCGGAAATATCACACTCTATTCTTTTGGATACTTTTTATTGGAGCAGCAAGCTTTGCACTAATCCCCACGACTTCTTACGAAATAGCCTATATCCTTGCAATACCATTAAGCTTTCAATTAACCAACTATTTTGCTAACGCCCGAAAAAGTTTTTGGGCTGAACTGCTCTTCACGCTAATTATCATAGCAGCCTTAGCAATACAGTTATATTTTACGTTTGCTTAAATAAAAGAGAATGTACGCAGTTGTTGATATTGAGACATCAGGAGGCAGGGCTCAAATAGATAGAATAACAGAGATAGCCATTTACATTCATGATGGCGAAAAAATTGTTGACGAATTTTCTACCCTTATTAACCCCGAGACTTATATTCCTCCTTTTATTACCCAACTAACAGGTATTAATAACGATATGGTGGCCAGTGCACCTAAGTTCTATGAGGTTGCAAAGAAAATTGTGCTGATGACCGAAGGGCGTCTATTTGTTGCCCATAACGCCCCCTTCGACTACAGGTTTATTCAGGAGGAATTTAAACGTTTAGGCTATAACTACCAACGCCAAACAATGTGTACAGTAAGAATGAGCCGTAAAATTATTCCTGGAATGGGCTCGTACAGTTTAGGGAATCTTTGCCAAAACCTTGGAATAACTATTAACAACCGTCACCGCGCAGCTGGCGATGCTTTAGCAACAACTAAACTTCTTGAACTTCTATTACTTAAGACAGAAAATAAACTAATATAAAATTTACCCCTAATCATCCTGTCAAAACTTGCTTTAATCAAAAAAACACATTGAAAATAAGCATTTTGAAAATCAATTTCGATATATTTGTTTATTAGTCTATGTTGTATGTAATCCTCTAAAGGTATTTATTGGAAAAATTAAGACATTATACAAGTTCCACTAGCGCATTTTTTGCAGCCTTACTGGCTGCCACGGTATTCTTATTCCTGTTCTTTTATCTTGGAATAAATCAACGTAAATTCTCATACGCTGATTCAAAGCAAATTGCGAAAGAAATATCAAGAAAAGTAGCAGGAGAAACCGAGGCGTACTTTACTTCAAGTTTAATGATTGCTCGCTCAATGGCCCAACGAGCATTGATTTATCAGAAATTAGGCGCAGACCGACAGGAAATCGTAAATATGCTGAAGGTTGCAGTGATGCGTAACCCTAACTTTTTGGGCGTATGGACGATGTGGGAGCACAACGCATTCGATGGGAAAGATAACTATTACACCACCAATGAACTATACGATACACTTGGAAATTTATCGGTAACCTTTTTTAGGTATAAGGATACCATTCTTTTAGAAGAAACTCAACCTGCCGATTATCTTGAGGATTACTATACTATTCCGAAAAAAACCAAATCTGAACTAATTATTGAGCCATTCAATTATCAGTATCAGGGGTTTCCTTATGTTTACTATGAATCATCTGTGGTGATTCCAATTTTTAAGGACTCTGTTTTCCAAGGAGTATTTGGAATTGATATTAATTTAGATTCACTGCAACGCAACCTAAATAAAGTAAGACTGTATGAAACAGGCTATCTTACTTTAATTTCAAACCAAGGAATAATAGTTTCTCATATCGATTCTAATTATATATCTAAAAATTTCTTTGAATTAATTAATAAGAAAGATAGCGCTGTTGTTAATGCAATAAAAGGCGGACAAGAATACAGTATTGAAACTATTTCGGAATTTACCGGGCAAAAAGTTTTTAGGTTTTTCTATCCTATTAAGATAGGTAACAGCTCACACTTTTGGACAATGATGATAGAAATTCCTATTTGGGATGCTACTTATCGTTCCAGACAACTTATATATGTTGCTATTGGTATTTTGGTTTTGGGATTAGCCATAATTCTTTTTTTAGCCTTAAATATTCTTGATAGAAAGAGGTATGAACAAGCCATATCAATTGCATTTTTTGAAATAGAGGAGAGAAATAAAATTGCATTGGAGAATGCTCAAAATTATCAGGAGATTTTCAACTCTACAAGTGAGGCAATTTTTATTCACGATGCAAAAGATTTCAAAATAGTCGATGTAAATTCAGTTATGCTCCAAATGTATGGCTATAGTTCCAAGGAGGATGTTTTAAAGTTGTCGTTATCCTCCTTCTCATCAAACCTGAATGCATTTGCAGAAACAAAGGCTTTACAGTACATAAACAAAGCGCTGAATGAAGGGCCTCAAGTTTTTGAGTGGCAAGCAAAAAGAAAGAACGGAGAACTGTTTTGGGTTGAAGTATCACTTAGGAGTTCTCAACTAGGCGGAACCAACAGAATTCTAGCAGTAGTTAGGGATATCACTGAGCGCAAAAATGCACTATTAGCTGTAGAACAAAGCGAGAAGAAGTTCAGAGAACTATCAGAACTTTTACCTCAAATTGTATGGGAGGCAAGCCTTGATGGTACATTTACTTACACCAATAAAAAAGGGTACGACCTTTTTGGCTTTGAACCTGAGGACCTAGAAAAAGGAATTAAAATTCAAGATATTCTTGTTCCAGAAGACAGAGAACGTGCTTCAAGCAAAATTAAAGAATTATTCCAAAGCAACCACACTAATAACGGAACAACCTATACTGCACTTAAAAGGGATGGTAGCACATTCCCAATTGAGATATATTCTAGCTTAATATATTCTGGGAATATTCCTATTGGACTAAGAGGTGTAACTCTGGATATTTCCGAAAGAGAAAATGCGGCAAAAGCCCTTAAGCAGAGTGAAGAAAAGTATCGGACTCTAATGGAGAGCATGAACGAGGTTGTAATAATGGCCGACAACAACCACGTGGTACATTACGTTAACAAAAAGTTCACAGAGGTGCTGGGTTATACACCTGATGAAATTGTTGGTAAAATTGGCTATAAGATATTGCAAGACCCCGAAGATTATAATGTCCTTGAGCGTGCAAACAAGGAAAGAATAAGCAAGTTGGGTGGTAGTTACGAATTAACTTTTAAGTCGAAAGACGGACGTAAACTTAATTTTTTGGTCAGCGGGGCTCCTGTTTTTGACTCGAACGGACAAGCTTGGGCCTCAATAGCCTCTATGATGGATATCACAGAGAGAAAGCAAATTGAAAAAGACCTACGAGAGAGTGAAAAAAAATACAGAACCCTCATCGAAAACATTAACGAGGTGTTTATGATGGTGGATAATGATGATAGAATTCTTTTTGTAAATCATAAATTCACTGAAATATTAGGCTATGATCCCGATGAAGTAATTGGGAAAGTTGGCTACGAACTACTACTATCTGAAAACGATAAAATCAAAATAATAAACGCCAATAAAGATAGACTATCCAATATTGTTAGCCAGTATGAGGCAACCTTCATATCCAAAACCGGACAAAAGGTTGAGTTTCTTGTTAGCGGAGCGCCTATTCTGAATAATGAAGGGAAAACCATAGGTTCTATTGGTGCTATGATGGATATTACCGACAGGAAAAAGGCTGAAAGAAAATTACGCGAGAGCCAACAACTTTTTGAAACCCTTGCACTGATGTCGCCTGTTGGAATTTTTAGAACCAGAGCCGATGGTTACACCAACTACGTAAACCCAAAATGGTGCGAACTATCTGGCTTAAACTACTCTGAGG
>JAEXVC010000204.1 GCA_023406715.1 Bacteroidota bacterium
AGCAGGCTTATCTTGATTTTGTTCGTTACGGAAGTTGTTACTAGAGTACTCTTTTCTAACATCTTTACCCCTGGTGAAACGTTGACGTTTAGATTTTTCAGAATTATCGAATCTTTCGGTAGACGTTGCTTGGGGTTCTTTTGTTTCGGCAGGCTTTTCTATAGTTTTTTCGGGTTGACTTGGACGCTCTGCCTGAACGGGTTTTTCGGTAGGTTTAGGAGTGAATTTATCAGCGGGCTTTTGGATAATCTTCTCGGGTCTTTCCTTTCTTACCTCTGGTTTGCGCTCCTTACCTTTGCTTTTATCCTCAAGCGATGCGTTAATTGCTTGTTGGTCGAGAATCCTATAAATGAGGTCTTGCTTTTTTAAAGCTTCGGCTTTCTTAATGTCTAGTTCTTTAGCTATCTCCTTAAGCTCAGGAAGTAGCTTTTTGTTGAGTTCGAGAATATCGTACATAAATTATCTAAATTGAAGTATGTTACTTGTTGATTTTAAAGACAAATGATAAAATGAGTTGATTGTTTTTGAATCGAAAAAGAGGTTGGAGAACTCTTCGAAAATCAATGCAAATATAGTTAAATATTATTTTTCAAGTAAAATTAATGAAAAAAACTATTGTATAAAAGTGTTTTACTCCTAATGGCTGTTTAGTTTCTATCTTTTTCAATGAAAAACCCATTTTTTATCTTTTGTTTAGTTGAGTTTAGTCTCTTTATTTATGAGTTTTGTCAAATTGAATTTAAACACTTGTTGAAATGAATACCAATGAACAAAACCCTTTTAGAGCCTTTTTTGTTTACTTGGTTTAATGGATTGTTAAAAAATATTAAGAAAAAATATTTTTTTTTGATAAATGTATATATATTCAAGCCTTATTTAATAGCTGATTCTGACTTATGAGGCAATTAAAGATTATTAAGCAAGTAACTAATCGCGAGGCGGTTTCGCTCGATAAGTACTTGCACGAAATCGGCAAAGTGGATTTGCTTACAGCCGACGAGGAGGTTAACCTCGCTCGCAAGCTTAAAGAGGGCGACGAGGATGCTATGGCTAAGTTGGTGAAGGCAAATTTGCGTTTTGTAGTATCGGTTGCCAAGCAGTATCAGAATCAAGGATTAAGTTTACCCGACCTCATTAACGAGGGCAACGTTGGATTAATAAAAGCCGCTCAGCGTTTCGACGAAACCCGTGGTTTCAAATTTATCTCCTATGCAGTGTGGTGGATTCGTCAGTCTATCCTTCAAGCATTGGCAGAGCAAGCAAGAATTGTAAAACTTCCATTAAACAAAATTGGCTCTATAAATAAGGTAAACCGCGCATTAACTGAACTTGAACAAAAGTTTGAGCGCGAACCTACAATCGGGGAACTGTCCGAAACACTGGAACTGGCTCCCGATGATATTAAGGAGGCACTAAGAAGCAATAGCCGTCACATTTCCATGGATGCTCCATTAACTCAGGATGAGGATGGAAATATGTACGATGTAATTCTATCGCCCGATTCACCACAGCCCGATAGAGGTTTATTGAACGAGAGTTTGCGTCGCGAAATAGAGCGCGCACTTGCCACCTTAACTCCACGCGAGGCCAATATTATTAGGTTGTACTTTGGACTTAACGGCAAGCATCCTCACACCTTAGAGGAGATTGGCGAGGAGTTCGATTTAACCCGTGAGCGTGTTCGCCAGATTAAAGAAAAAGCGTTGAAACGCTTAAAGCAAGCAACCCGGAGTAAGATTCTCAAGAGCTATTTAGGCTAGTTTGAAATTTTCCAAATATAGTGACAAGTGACCAGTGATTGGTTACTTGTTTTTTATATCACATCAATCCAACACTCCATTCCTCCACAAAAAATTTTAGATTTTCCTCAAATCACTTACCTTTGGACTTTAATCTTTAATTCTTTGCTATCAACCATCAACAAACAACCATCAACTAAAATGAATCATCTTGTATCTCCATCAATGCTCTCAGCTGATTTTGCCAATCTATCCTGCGATATCGAAATGATTAATAAGAGTCAGGCCGATTGGTTTCACCTCGATA
The DNA here is from genome assembly GCA_023406715.1 of Bacteroidota bacterium. GTDB lineage: Bacteria > Bacteroidota > Bacteroidia > Bacteroidales > Tenuifilaceae > SB25. The sequence goes on from JAEXVC010000204.1 coordinate 2,047, forward strand.
TTATGGACGGTGTTTTTGTTCCGAATATCTCCTTCGGTTTCCCAGTTGTGGAGCGCATAAAGAGTTTTGCTAAAAAGCCGCTGGATGTTCATTTGATGATTGTAGACCCCGACCGTTACCTAGAGCGTTTCCGCGATGCTGGTGCCGATTGGCTTACCGTACACTACGAGGCTTGTACTCATTTGCATAGAACATTAAGCCAAATTCGCAAACTTGGAATGAAGGCGGGTGTTTCGCTTAACCCTCACACTCCCGTTGAGGTTCTTGCTGATATTCTCGAAGAAACCGATTTGGTTCTTTTGATGTCCGTAAATCCTGGATTTGGTGGGCAAAAGTTTATCCAGAACACCTACAGCAAAATTGAGCGCCTAAGGGCTATGATTGATGCTCGTAAACTTGATACGTTAATTCAGGTTGACGGTGGTGTTGATACAAACAATGCGGCTCAACTTTACAAGGCTGGCGTGAATGTTCTTGTTGCAGGAAACGCTGTTTTCAAGGCCGACAACCCTTTGGCTGTAATTGAACAGTTGAAGAAGGCCTAAAATCTAGATAGCCAATTAAAAATCATCTGTTTGCCATCAGGAGTTAGAATTGACTCTGGATGGAATTGTACGCCGCATACATCTAATTCATTGTGGCAAAGAGCCATTATCTGGTTGTTCTCATCGGTTGCAGTAATTCGCAAACACATAGGAAGCGTTTCTGGATTTACAACCCAGGAGTGATATCTCCCAGCTTCAAACTGTTTGGGGATATTGTTAAAAAGGTAATGCACAGGCTCTACTACTTCCATTTTTGTGGCTATTCCGTGATAAACAGTACTTAGGTTGAGTAACGAACCACCAAAAGCCTCTGCAATAGCCTGTTGTCCTAAGCAAACACCTAGTATCCGTTTTGTTTGAGAGTATTCCTTTATAATAGGCAATAAATTTCCTGCTTCGCAGGGTATTCCTGGTCCAGGTGAAAGAATTATGCCATCGTAAGTGGTTACATCTTCAACCAAAATTTGGTCGTTGCGGAAAACATCAACCTGATGTACGCCAAACTCTTCAACATAATGAACTAAGTTGAATGTGAACGAGTCGTAATTATCAAGTATAAGTATTCGAGCCATTTTTTGTGTGCGAATCGACTGCAAATGTCGTATTTTAAATAAAATATACATTGAATATTTTTAGTAACAATTCGTTTGTTCGCGCATAGTTCACAAAGTCAGTGTTTTGTAAATATTTTTTTGATGTATGTTTTGAATATTGATAAAAATGATTTAAAATTGTAAGTCGAAAACAAGGAACAATGGCAAATTTCAGTTCATACTTTTATGCAGGCTTTTACTTCTACTTTAGCAGAGTGGGGGCTTGGTAATTGTGTGTAAAGTGACGAACTAGAATAACACAGAATAAATCAAGCCCCGAGAAATCGGGGCTTTTTTATTGTAACAGATTTTAGATGTTAGACACAAGACATTAGTAAAAAGAAAGCAATTAAGGGTAAATACTAAACGAACAACAAACAACGATAAACGAACAACGATGAACAATTACAGTCAATCATATTACTTTTTTTATTTCTATTTCCGCAGCAAATATGGGGACTGATAGCATTGTGCAGATAAAGAAGGTAAGATAAATGCAGAGGTCCCAGAGATGGGGCCTTTTTTGTTTTGACTTGATGATTGTGTAACGACTCTTTGTCATACTGAACGAAGTGAAGTATCTCTGGTTTCGAATTGAGTTCCTTCGCTGCGCTCAGGATAACAAAAAAAGATAAAATGAGTAATTAAAATATTTAAAGTATGAGTAAAAAAGTAGCAATACAAGGTGTGCGCGGGGCTTTCCACCAGGAGGCGGCAAAGATTTTTTTTGGTTCTGACATTGAAATTTTTGAGTGCTTAACCTTTAAAGAATTAGTTGAATCAGTTGAGCGCGGCAAAGCCAGTTTTGGAGTTATGGCTGTAGAGAACTCATTGGTTGGTGGAATTTTGCCAAACTATGCATTAATACGAGAATCAGCATTAACTGTAATTGGCGAGGTTTACTTGCGGATTGTTCAGAATTTAATGGCCTTGCCCAATCAAACCATCGACTCAATTCTGGAGGTACAATCGCATCCAATGGCCTTGGCGCAATGCGACGATTTTCTTTTGCAAAGGCGGATTTTAAGAGTTGTTTCGTCGGACGATACTGCGCTTAGCGCAAAGTTTATTGCAGAAAACAATCTTGCTGGTGTTGCCGCAATTGGTAGCATTGAGGCTGCAAAGGAGTATGGTTTGGACATTATCGCCCCAAGTATTGAGTCAAACAAGGCCAACTACACCCGTTTTATGGTGCTTTCGCCAGAACAAAACAACGAAACTCAGATAAAATTGAACAAAGCCAGCATTGCATTTGCTCTGCCTCACAAATCGGGAAGTTTGCAGAATGTGCTTCAATCGTTCTCGCGTTACGGTATCAATTTAACGATGCTACACTCATTACCTCAGGTTGGACAATGCTGGGAGTACTACTTCCACGCCGATGTGGTATTCCGCCATATCGATGATTTCAACCTTGCTCTCACATCGCTTAAAAATCATACCAGCTACCTGAGAGTTATTGGGGTTTACAGTGTTGGAAATTTTATTAATAATGTTCAATGATAAGGAATCAATTTCATAGATTCTTCGCCACGCTCAGAATGACAAATCACAATGTTTCTTGTCATGCTGAACAAAGTGAAGCATCTCAATCAACGCTCAAAATGACAAGAATAATTCAACCTTAAAAAATACAATCATTATGAAAGAGAAAAGTTTAGCAATTGTAGGAACTGGCCAAATGGGCTGTTCCATTGGACTAGGCCTTCACGGAAAAGTCGGACTAGTTGCAGGTGTCGATACCAATAAAAATAGTATCGAAAAGGCCATTCAGCAAGGAATGGTGGATGTTGAGTGGAGTTTACACGATGCCATTGTGTACGCAAACATCATTGTTGTTGCCACTCCTGTTGATGTTGCAACACCAATTATTACAGAGATTTTGGATTATGCCGATGAAAAAACTGTTGTTATAGATTTGGGCTCCACAAAAGCACCAATCTGTAGTTCACTTAAAAATCATATCAACAGAAGAAACTTTGTTGCAGCGCATCCAATGGCAGGCTCATCGGTGAAAGGACCCGATGGTGCAGATGCTGACCTGTTTGCCGGTTGCAAAACCTACATATGTCAGCCGCAACGCTCATCGAGCTATGCGCTTAAAGTTGCTCACGAACTATTTCATCAACTCAACTCAAAAGTTGAATACATAGAGCCGTTGCAGCACGATAGACTTGTGGGGTTGGTTTCGCATTTGCCTCAATTAGTCGCATACTCGTTGTGCAATGTTGTTAAATCGGTTAATCATGAGAATCCAGAATGGGAAAATGTTGCATCGACAGGATTCGATTCGGCCTCGCGTTTAGCAAAAAGTCCGGCTAGTATGTGGTTGCCAATAGTGAATCAGAACAAGCAAAATGTTCTCAGTAACATTGGATTGATGATTGCCGAGCTACAGAGATTAGAGCAGAGTATTGCAGCAAACAATCAATCGGCCGTTGCCGATTTTATTGATAGCGCAGTAGATATAAGGGAACAGTTTGAGGAGTCGCGTAAACAGCTAAAAGTAAAAAATAATGGAAAAAGAAATTCTTCCTCAATTGCAGCCGCTTAGCGGTTGGAACAGTAAGGCTGGTAAGCCTTTAGTTATTGCTGGGCCTTGCAGTGCTGAGTCGCCAGAGCAATTACTGAGTGTCGCGAATAGTTTAAAAGGTACAAACGCTGTTTCCTACTTGCGCGCTGGGGTTTGGAAACCCAGAACAACGCCAAATTCGTTTCAGGGTTACGGAAGCGAGGCTTTAACTTGGTTACGCGATGTAAAACGCGAAACAGGCTTGCCTTTCTCAACCGAGGTTGGAAGTCACCAACACGTTTACGAAGCACTGAAGTTTGGAGCCGATTTACTTTGGATTGGTGCTCGCACAGTTTCCAATCCCTTTGCAATGCAGGAAATTGCCGATGCTTTAAAGGGTGTCGATATTCCTGTTCTGGTTAAGAATCCGTTAAGTCCCGATATAGAACTCTGGGAGGGTGCAATCCGCAGGCTTTACAATGCGGGAATCTTTAAGTTGGGCGCAATTCATCGTGGATTTTCAATTTGGGGCAAATCGGTTTTTCGCAATCAACCATTGTGGGATATTCCGCTTCAACTAAAAATGCGTTATCCAAACCTGCCAATTATATGCGACCCTAGCCACATAACGGGGAAAAGCGATTTGGCACCGTTAGTTGCCCAACGGGCAATGGATTTGAACTTTGATGGTTTGATGGTGGAGGTGCATCCTTACCCCGAAATTGCACTGAGCGATTCGGCTCAACAATTAACCCCAAAGCAATTCTCCGATTTATCGAAATTGATTTTAGCCGAAGAGGCTCCTTCACGTAAATTTTCATTGGAGATGTTATATGAACTAAGGGCTGAGATTGATATTATGGACGATTTGCTACTGTGGGTGCTTTCCAACAGAATGGAGCTTGCGGGTAAAATTGCCGATGTAAAACGGAACGAAAAAATGCAGGTGCTACAATCTACCCGATGGAATCAGGTTTTGGAGCGAGTTACAAGTAAAGGCGCTGAGTCGGGCTTGCGACCACAGTTCCTTGAAAAACTTTTTCGGAGTATCCACGAGGAATCGGTGGGAATGCAAAAGAATCTGATTGCTTACGAAAAAAGGGTTATTTGAAAAAATCGACGTAACTTTGAGTATTAAAATTCTTGTCATACTAAAGTGTCTGCGAGTTACAATCTAGATCCTTCGCTTAGCTCAGGATGACATAAAGTTTCTGCATAGCAATGGAAACAATACAAGTAAAAGGTAAAAAATCCGAATCGACAATAATTGTTGGGGAAAGTATTTCAAATCTATCAAAATACATTCCTAGCAAGGGTGTTTACATTATTACCGATGAGAATGTAGATAAAATCTACAGCAATATCTTTCCAAATTTTCCTAAGTATATTGTAAAACCAGGGGAAGAATCCAAAAATCTACTCTCCGTTTCGGAGATTTACCGTTGGTTACTTGATGTTGGTGCCGATAGAAGTTCTTTCATTGTTGGAATTGGCGGTGGTGTTGTTTGCGATATCGCAGGTTTTGTGGCATCTACCTATATGCGTGGTGTGGAGTTTGGCTTTGTGGCTACAAGCCTACTTGCTCAGGTTGACGCTAGTGTAGGCGGCAAAAATGGAATTGACTTGGATGGCTACAAGAACATTGTGGGAACATTTAATCAGCCTAAGTTTGTTATTTGCGATACATCAATGCTGAAAACATTGCCTGCAGTTGAACTTTCCAATGGTTTTTCCGAAATGGTTAAGCATTGCTTAATTGCCGTTGCCGATGATTTCGTTTTTATGGAGGAGAATATTGAGAAGTTGATGAATTGTGATGTTGAGGTAATAACTCATCTGTTAGCAAAGTCGGTTCGAATTAAGGCAAACATTGTAACTGCCGATGAACATGAGAAGGGCGAGCGTAAGAAGTTGAACCTCGGTCACACTTGGGGTCATGCGGTTGAAAAGGTGTCGGGTTTGCCTCATGGGCAAAGCGTTAGCATTGGACTTGAGTTTGCAGCACGTTTATCAGTGGAAAAAGGTCTGCTCGAAAAACGCGACTATATGCGATTGATGAACTTGCTTCGAGAACTTCAACTGCCAATCTGCACAAGCATTAATCCTTTGAAAATATTCGATGCTCTAACCAAGGATAAGAAAAAGGTTGACGACTCCATCGATTTTATTTTGATGAAAGGAATTGGGAATGTTGTGATTGAGAGGTTCCAGTTGAATGAGATTAAAAGTTATTTAGTTAAAGGTTGAAAAAAGTCACTTATCACCCGTCACTTGTCACTAAAAAAATGCATCCAAAAATTTGTTTAACCATAGGGAATGTTACTTACGATGAGGCAATAAAACATCTCAACGATGTTTCGTTAGCTGAAATCAGAATGGATTTGTTGGATTTCTCCGACGAGCAGTTTTCTTCAATTTTCAGTCAAGATAAAAAGTTGATTGCTACATATCGTTCCGATAACAAATACGAGGTTTTATTCTCAAAGTATAGTCAAGCAATTGAGTTTGGCTGCACCTGTGTAGATATCGACATAAATGTACCAGAGGTTTATCGCGATAAAATTGCAGATTTGGCACATAGTAAAGGATGCAATGTTGTATTATCGTACCATAACTACGAGAAAACCCCGGGACATCGAGCATTATCGCATTTAGTTGAAAAAATGGTTGGGTCGGGTGCCGATATCGTTAAAATAGCCTGTACTGCTCATAGTACAGAGGATTGCTCCAGAGTGCTTGGTTTATATGAGAAATACACAAAGTTAGTAGCATTTTGTATGGGCGAGATAGGAAAAATCACTCGCTTGGCTTCGCCAATGCTGGGTGCGCCGTTTACATATGCATCAATTAAAGGTAAAGAGGTGGCTCCAGGTCAAATGAGCTATGGCGAGGTTGAGAGTATTTTGAAGATAATGGAAGCGGGAAGTTAGAAGATGGATGATGGAATTAGGAAGTTAGATATAGGAATTTTAGATGTTTTAGCATGATGTCACCAGTAACCAGTCACATGTCACCGAGAAAATATTTCGCTGTTTTTGGCAAGCCAATTCTTCATAGCCGAAGCCCACAGCTTTTCAACTCTGTTTTTGAAAAGATGGGAATAGAGGCATTCTATACACGAATTAGGGCATTAAGCGGTAAGGATGTAATTGAAATAATTAAGAACCTGAATGTTTCGGGGGCTAATATCACTACGCCTTTCAAGGAGGAGGTAATGCCTTTCCTCGATTTTATCTCCGACGATGCTAAGCTAATTGGCGGCGTTAATACAATTGTTAATGCCGATGGTAAATTGTCGGGTTACAATACCGACCATTACGGTGTAACCCGTTCACTTATTGAGTCAGGATTGAACTTAAATGGGCTGAAATGTCTTATACTTGGTGCTGGACCTGCAGCAAGAGCTGCTGTTTATGGTTTAGTAAAAAATGGTGCCGAGGTAACTATTTCCAATCGCACACACTCAAAAGCGCAAATTATAGCCAACGATTTTGGCTGTAAAACGTTGGAGATTGAAAAAATAAATACGGAGATTAACGGATTTGATGTTATGGTATCGACCCTTTTGCCCGATGTCAATCCAATTAGCGATGTTGGGTTACCTTCAAAATTAACAATACTTGATGCAAACTACCGAATGTCGAATTTTGGCATTTATGCTGAGGCTTTCGATTGTAAAATAATATCGGGAAAGCGCTGGCTCATCAATCAGGCTATCGAGTCGTATAAGTACTATTTTGGCGTAGAACCAGATGTTAAGTTGATGGAGAAAGGTCTCAATATTGAACTCGATAAAAACTCAATAAATGCAATTCCATACTCATCGGGTGCTCGGTTTGTGAATTTGATAAATACGGATATTGTTATTTCGCTTCCTGCAGCGCAGGTGGGATGTTTAAATACTTTTTTAGATGAAGAGGTTTGTAAGGTCTTCGGTAGTTAGTGGAACTATTCAGGCGCCTGCGTCAAAAAGCTTAGCCCAGCGGGCGATTGCGCTTGCATCAATGGCCGAAGGAGGTTCGGAGATTTTGAATGCTGGAAATAGTGACGATTGCCAGGCGGCAATTCGCGTTTGTAGGGATTTAGGTGCAAATATAGACGGAGATGCCAATCAGTTGATTATTGATGGTGGTTTAAAGTTACCTGAAAAACCATTGAACTGTGGCGAGTCGGGACTAAGTATAAGGATGTTCTCTCCAATTGCATCAATGTTGAATGGTGAGATTACACTTGTTGGCGAAGGTTCTTTGAAAAATAGGCCAATGCAAATAATTACCGATGCGTTGGGTCAGTTTGGAGTGGAGTGTTCTACTGCAAATGGTTTTCTGCCAATAAACGTAAAAGGGCCAATGAGAGGTGGGCAAATCAGAGTTGATGGCTCGTTGAGTTCGCAGGTACTTACGGGTTTGCTTATGGCATCGCCAATGGCAAGTTCCGATGTAACAATATTGGTTGATAATCTCAAAAGCATTCCCTACGTGCAGTTAACCATCGATATGATGCGTAAGTTCGGTGTCGATGTTGAGAATCTCAATAATTCGGAATTCAGAATAAAAGCGCCTCAGCGCTATAAGCCTTGCAAGTATAATGTCGAGGGCGATTGGAGCGGAGCTGCCTTCCTGCTTGTTGCTGGCGCAATTGCTGGAGAGGTTGAGGTTATGAATCTTAATCCACGCTCACTCCAGGCCGACAGGGCAATTATCAATGCTTTGATGTGGTGTGGTGCGTACGTTTCTATTCGCGAGAATAGTATTTTAGTGAAAAAGGAGAGTTTGACAGGCTTCGATTTCGATGCCACGCATTGTCCCGATTTATTCCCTCCATTAGTTGCACTTGCTTCGCATTGTGTTGGTGAATCAAAAATTCTGGGCGTTAATCGACTAAAAGTAAAGGAGAGTGATAGGGCTGCAACGCTTATGGTGGAATTCACCAAATTGGGAATCGATATCAAGGTACAGGATGATTTAATGATAGTCCAAGGAGGAAAGCCGAAATCGGCTAAAGTTCAATCGCATGGCGACCATCGTATTGCAATGGCTTGCGCAGTTGCAGCGTTAAATGGTAATTGCGAGGTTGAGATTGATGGCGCCGAAGCTGTATCGAAAAGTTATCCCAATTTCTTTAGTGACTTACTCCGAGTGACAGGTGAATAGTGACATATGACAATTTCTTTACGAACAACTTTCAACGAACAACTAACAACGAAACTATGAACACATTCGGACGAATATTTAAAATATCAATCTTTGGGGAGTCGCATGGCCCTGCTGTTGGGGTTACTATCGATGGCGTTAAACCAGGATTATCGTTGCAGTTAGATGATTTTACGCACGATATTTTTCGTCGTAAATCGGGCGCAAAAGGAACCACACCGCGTGTTGAGGACGATATGCCCGAGATAATTTCCGGATGGTTCAATGGTTTTACCACAGGTGCACCACTTACTATTATTTTCAGGAACGCCAACACCCAATCGGGCGATTACGAGCGCATTAAGGATTTACCACGACCCGGACATGCCGATTTTGTCGCACATCAAAAATTCAACGGCTATAACGATTACCGTGGTGGAGGACATTTCTCTGGCCGCTTAACACTGGCGCTTGTTGCTGCTGGCGTTATTGCAAAAAAGATGATAGAACCAATAAGCGTAAGCGCTAATTTGATTTCGGTTGGAGGAAGTCGCGATATAGAAGGAACTATCAGCAAGTCGCTTGAAAGTGGCGATTCTGTTGGTGGAATAGTTGAGTGCAGGGCAAATAATCTGCCTGTTGGACTAGGCGAACCATTTTTCGATTCGGTGGAATCGTTAATTAGCCATATTGTTTTTGCCGTTCCAGCAATCAAGGGAATTGAGTTTGGCTCAGGCTTTTCTGCTGCAGCAATGACAGGCTCTCAGCATAACGATACATTTATTGATGCCCAAGGCAAAACATCGACCAATAATGCTGGAGGAATATCTGGTGGTATCACCAATGGCAACGAGTTGGTTTTCCGTGTGGCTGTAAAACCCACATCGAGCATAGGTTTACAGCAGCAAACAGTAAATATGACCAATGGGAAAGTTGAAAACCTCGATATCAAGGGCCGCCACGATGCCTGTATTGCATTGCGCGTTCCTGTGGTCATTGAGGCTGTAACAGCAATAGTGCTTGCAGATTTATCAGCAGAATTGTAAAATATAAAGGGCTCTTGAACTCTTCGAAAGATAGAAATGAAAAAAGGGAACGTTTCCGTTCCCTTTTCTTTTGTCGGGGTAGCAGGATTCGAACCTGCGACCCTCTGGTCCCAAACCAGATGCGCTAACCGGGCTGCGCTACACCCCGAACTATAGCCCTTTTGCGGAGAGGGGGGGATTCGAACCCCCGGTACCCCTTGCGAAGTACGACGGTTTAGCAAACCGTTGGTTTCAGCCACTCACCCACCTCTCCGTGGGTCAACTGAAATTCTTCTCTCAACCGCTAACAGGTTTTCGAAAAGCCTGACAAAAGTATTAAAACATCTGTAATTTGCAAAATATAATTTAAAAAAAAGAGGAGAAAAATACTTCTCCTCTCATTTCTAGATGCTTAATTTTTATTTCTTTTTATTTTCATTACCTGGTTTGGCAATATTTTCACGCATATTGGTATCCGCCTCAATATTTTTCAACCTTTGATAGTCCATAATACCCATATTTCCACTACGGAATGCCTCTGCCATTGCCATTGGTATTTGAGCCTCCGCCTCAATAACCTTAGCACGAGCCTCCTGTGCTTTTGCTTTCATCTCCTGCTCGTAAGCAACCGCCATTGCACGACGCTCCTCGGCTTTTGCCTGAGCAATATTCTTATCGGCATTAGCTTGGTCCATTTGAAGAACGGCACCAATGTTACGACCAATATCAATATCAGCTATATCAATTGAAAGAATTTCAAACGCTGTTCCAGCATCAAGACCTTTTTCCAACACAACTCTTGAGATGAAATCAGGGTTTTCTAGCACTTTCTTATGAGAATCGGACGAACCAATTGACGAAACAATACCCTCACCAACACGAGCAAGAACAGTTTCCTCGCCTGCACCACCGACCAACTGTTTAATATTAGCTCTAACAGTTACGCGGGCTTTTGCTATAAGCTGAATACCATCCTTTGCAACGGCTGTTACAGGAGGAGTGTTAATTACCTTAGGGTTAACTGACATTTGAACAGCCTCAAACACATCGCGACCAGCGAGGTCGATAGCTGTGGCCATTTTAAAATCCAATGGTATATTTGCTTTTTGTGCAGAAACCAATGCATTAACTACTTTCCTAACCCTACCACCAGCAAGGTAGTGAGCTTCTAACTGATTGGGGTTAAGTTCCAATCCAGCTTTTGTACCTGTAATCATGGCATCAACAATTTCTCTTGGTGGAACCTTTCTCCAACGCATAACGATAAGCTGAATAAGCGACATGCGCACATTGGACACTAACGCCTGAAACCACAATCCTAGTGGCACAAAATAGAGGATAATCCATAAGCCAACAATACTTACAGCAATTATCACAAGTAAAACACTAAGTTCACTCATAGAATTTTTATTTAAGTTTTACAATTATTTTACTCCCTTCAACCTTAACTACCTCAATGGCTGACTGCTGGTCAATCATTTCGCCAAGCGCTGTCACCTCAACAATATTATCGTTGATTACAGCCTTACCCATAGGTGCCAAACGGCTAACAGTTATACCCACATCGCCAGGCTTGATAATATGTTCGTACTCCTCAACTGCCCTTGAGTCGATATTCGTACTCAAAGTGGCCCATCGCCAAGTTTTAGCCCTAAGCGATAAAGCAATTGTAGCCACAGAAGCGACCGCTGTGGATAACAAGATTATATGGCCAGTTGTAGTTCCAAACTGGCTATAGCCCAGATATACTCCAAAAATAATAAGCACAAACCCAGCAATACCAGCAACAGTAATACCAGGAATAATTAGAAACTCTGCAACAAGAAAGATGAGTCCAATTACAATAAGAACAATGATTAAGGTCATTTCTGAGGATTAATTTAAATTGATTGTAGCACTTAACCCTCTTCTGTTTAACTCAACCATCATGCTCTCCAGCTCATCGCGCTCACCTCGGCGAACATCACACTTCCCCTTAAAGTGAGTAATAATAGCGCATTGCTCGGCTTGATTTGGCTCATGTCTGCACACGTCAACAAGGGTTTCAATAACGAATTCAAATGTGTTCACCTCGTCATTATGCAGAAACAACGTGTAGTTTTCGTTCGTTTCCATATTCACCTCCTCTAAACTGAAAGTTTGTTCACGATGACTCATAGGTAACAATTTATTAAGATGCTAATATAGCTATTTTTTATCAAGTTCAATAGTTATAACCACAGCGTTTACAATTCCGCTTGCAACAAGGTTATCTTTCACCCGCTGTGCCTCATCCAAAGTAGAATAGTTCCCCACAAAGAATCCCTTTTGTCCAAGGCCATTATCGGTTCTTGAAATTTCTTTCCCTGAGGCAATGGTTCTTATGGTTTTGGCTACATCTTCGGGTAACTCATTTTCGTAAACACCCACTTGTATTTTGTAGATTTTCCCGTTATCAACCTCAGTGGATTTCGCAGCCTGCACAGCAGTACCCTCCAACGATTGCGCTCTTTGCGGAGTAATCTTTTTACCATTATACCACGCAATGATAAACGCATCCTTAAAGCCTTTCGACTTAACAACACCCAGCGCATTCTCTGCGCTTGAGTATGTGGTTAAATTTCCAATAAAGTACTTAGTAACCTTACCAACCTTTTCACCAAAAACCGGAGCCATTCCTTTGAAATACTGAGGTTCGCGAGGAGTGCTAAATGCTCCAATTTGGATTCGATATACAACACCATCTGGCAATGGAGAATCTATTGGTATTGGGTTCTCTGCATTATATA
>JAEXVC010000224.1 GCA_023406715.1 Bacteroidota bacterium
TAAGTGTTTCGCCAAATTTTATGGCTGGAGTAGAAATACTTGCTATTAATAAACTATCCTTAGTTTGGCCATCTATGCTTAACTCTTTTACTGAGGTTGTGCCAAATTGTATCTCTGGAATTTTAATTTTAAAGGTTGATGTTTGTAGATCGGGGTTGAGAATTCCAAAGATTGTGGAATTCTCTGCAATTTTTAGTTCTGGGGCAACAACGCTAGTTATTTTCTGTGTTTTCTTTAACCTAAACTTAATAAGATAGTCGTTATATTCAGGCTTATCTACGCCCGAAACTAGAACATTTTTTTTGTCAGTATTTTTATTAAACGCTGGAGCGTATTTCAAAAATAAATCCGATAGGTATGAGAATATTTTGGAGTAGTTATACTTGCTTCTTATTTCACCTTCGGCAAACTCAGACTTTAAACTAATCATTTTGCTATCGGTAGAGTTGTCGGCCGATATAATTATGTCCGATAATTTGAACTCACCACGTTGATTTTTGTAGTAGGAGTTTAAAACTTTTATTTCTCCTTTACTATTATCTAGATTACTGCCAGTGAATTTTGTGGTTAAAAGAAACGATGCTTGTGAAATTGAGTCTGTAGTGTTAAGGTTAAGTTTAACCAAGTCAATTTTTGGTACAAATGCCGAAAAGTCGAACTCTGGAATTGAGTCCGAGAAGTCAATTTTCCCAAGAAAGTTTAGTTTACAGTTGGGGTCGTTTAGGTGAACCGAGCCAATATAAGTTTTATTACTTAAGTTTCCAGATATTTCAATATCGGAGTAGTTATATCCATTGGCAATAAACGATTTTATGGTTGCGTCGGTAAATGCTTTTATGGTTGCATTTTGGTCACTACTCCCTTTTACTTTTGCATGGAAGGTGGTTTTTCCAATTACTTCAGATTGAGCAAGTTTCCCTACATCAAGATTTACAGCATTTACATTACCCTCAAATGCAACGCCTTGTTCTTTATCGGGTATAAATGATAGGTCTATTGCCAATTTACCAATTGCACTGTTAATAGTACCATAGGCCACAAAATTATTGATATAGCCAGTAAAGTTTCCCTTATAGGTGGTTTTACCAAGAACATCAATGTCTGACGGGATATTTAAAATTGACCTGTTATCTTGGTTTTTAATGGATAGCAAATCGTTTCGAGTTGTCGATAATTCTTTAATGTCAACAACCATAAGCGTTTGGTCTATTCTCGGAAGGCCAGTAATATTAATGTTAGTCAAAATTTTAGTTTGGGCACCCATTGTTATTTCCAAATTCTTACCTCTTATGTCGCTAACAGGTCCTTTAATTTGTCCATTGAGGGTTGCTGATAGTTGAATGTTTTTGAAAGATGGGACAATGTATGCTAGCGTTGATGTTTTAATGTAAGAGTTGGTTATATCTGCATCCAGTCTTATTTTATTTACAAAGTCGCTAAAGTTGCTCCAACTTTCGAAACTCATTTTAAGATGATTCATTTTAATTGATGTGCCGTGAGCAAGAATACGAAGTTTGTTGAAGTTTAAGTAATGGTTGCAAAGACTAAAATCAGCCCTGAATTTATCTAGCATAAACCCTGAATGGTCAACAAAGTTTAAGTCGTTAATTTTTAGCGCTATGGTATCTGAATTGATGTAAAAATCACCAGCATCAATATTTAGGTTGTTAAAAGAAAAATCTTCAAAGTTAACTCCGAACTCTTGCTGTTGTGCTTGTGTATTTTTAAGATTAAAGCGAGAGTTGGAAATAATTACCTTGTTAGACTTTAGAATAAATTTGCTTGAATCTTGACTCTTTACAGTGTCACTAGAAATTTTATTGAGAAGGGCGGTTAAATTCATCATTCCTGATGAATCCGAAATGAAATTGATGTATGCTCGGTCTATTACAACCTTATTCAGTTTATATTCACCTTCATTTAGCCTAAGGTTCGATAGCGAAACACTTATCTTTTTTGCAAATATAAGCGTGTCCTTATTTAAATCCTCAATGTAAACATCCTTAAGAAGAACTCTATTGAATGGACGAAAATCTACAGCGCCAATTGTAACGTTTATACCAGTTTTTGATTTAAGAATGCCTGCAACTTTGTCAACAAGAATAGTTTGCACCTGACTACTTTGTACTACCAGCCATAGTGTTGTCGGTAGTCCAAAGAGCAGGACGAATATCCAAACTGATATTTTTAGTAATTTTTTGATACTTTTGTTGCTTGCAATTTATAATTCTATATCTCCAAATGGCGTACCGAAATTAACAAAAGACGTTGATTTTTTCTACATTTTAAGGGGTATAATTACATTTTTTTTGTGGTTTAATAAAATTTAGCGATGAGCGTAACAATTTTAGGGATTGAATCTTCATGCGACGATACTTCTGCGGCAATTATTCGCGATGGATTTTTGCTTTCCAACCTAATTAGTAATCAGGAGGTTCATAACGAGTATGGGGGAGTTGTTCCTGAGTTGGCTTCGCGTGCTCATCAAGCGAATATAATTCCTGTGGTCCAAAGTGCAATAAAAAATGCGGGTATTTCAATTAATGAGATTGATGCTGTAGCATTTACCCGTGGACCAGGATTATTAGGTTCATTGTTGGTTGGGACTTCCTTTGCAAAAGGTTTGGCTCTTGCCCAGAATATTCCTTTAGTTGCGGTGAATCACTTACAGGGGCATGTACTAGCTCATTTTGTTAAGGATGATGTTAACCAAACACACCCTTCGTTTCCATTTTTATGTTTGCTAGTATCAGGTGGACATACACAACTTATTGTGGTGCGTGATTATTTGGATATGGAAATTGTGGGGGAAACTATTGATGATGCAGCTGGCGAGGCTTTCGACAAATGTGCTAAGGTTATGGGCTTGCCTTATCCAGGTGGTCCTGTAATTGATAAATTATCAAGGATGGGCGATGCCAGTGCATTTCAGTTTGCCAAGCCAAGCATTAAAGAGTTGGACTTTAGTTTTAGTGGATTAAAGACTTCTTTTCTTTATACATTACGTGATAGGATGAATGAGAATCCTAATTTTATTGAAGAACGTAAGGCTGATTTATGTGCATCGCTTCAACATATAATAATTAGTATTTTGCTTAGCAAAGTAGAGATGGCCGCTAATAAGTATGGAATTACTGAGGTCGCTATTGCTGGAGGTGTATCGGCTAATTCAGGTTTACGCGATGGTTTAAAAATGCTGGGGCTCAAAAAAGGCTGGAATGTTTACCTTCCTCAATTTAGATACACGACTGATAATGCCGCAATGATTGCCATTACTGGGTATTATCGCTTTCTTGCTGGGGATTTATCTCCACATAGTGTTACCCCTCTTGCTCGATTTCCAATCAACCATTAACTCTAAATAGAATCTGGTGGTGATAAGTGCTTCCTAAGGATATTAAATAAGTCCAACCGGCTTATTGGTTTGGTAATGAAATCGTTACATCCTGCCTCGATGCTTAGGTTGACTTTGACACCCGAACTGTAAGCAGTTTGGGCGACAATTATTACCTTGGAGTTGCTCAACCGAATTTCTCGGGTAATTTCAATTCCATCCATATCGGCAAGCCTAAGATCCATAAAAACAAGATCTATGTTAGGAGTTGAGTTAAATGTTTTTATAGCCTCTTCGCCAGTTTTTGAATGGATAATCTTACAGCCAGTCTCTTCTAGCATTTTCGACAGAAGCAGATAGTTAGATTGAATGTCTTCTACGATTTGAATCGTTTTATCCTTTAGTTGCGGTGGGTCTTGCTGTAAATAGTATGGAGTTTGCTTGGTTATAGTGCTTCTAGCACCAACAGGTGTGATTGGTATTGTAAAGTTTATAGTTGTACCAGACCCCTCAGCCGTTTCAATCCATATTTTCCCATTCATAATTTCAATAAGCCTTTTAGTGATGGGTAGTCCCAGACCTAAACTATTTTGAGGACTTTCTGAGTTGTTGTTAAATGGTTGGAATATTGTATTGAGGGTTTTATTATTGATACCAGATCCGCTATCCTGTATCCATAAGTGTAAACTCGATGAACTTTTCTTTTTGCAGCCAATCTCTATATAACCTTTTGTGGTGAATTTAACAGAGTTGTTGATGAGTCTCCAAAATACACTTTTAAGGATGTTTCTGTCCGATAATATGTCGAAGTTAATTTCCTCCTCGTCAATGGAGGTTTTGATTGTTAAGTGCTCTTTGTCAAAAAGTTTTAACTCGTTTAGGGTTATAATATGGAGTGTGTTGAAAAAATCGTATAGGTTTATTCTTTGGTATGTCAATTTGTATTGATCCGATTCCAGCTTGGATAAATCTATTAAATTGTCAACTTGATATTGAAGTGTTTTGCTGCTTTTTGCAATTTCTTTGGTGTATTGCTTAGTCTGTTCTTGTTTTAGACGGGGAGCCGATAGCAGTTCGCAGTAGCCTAGGATATTGTTTAGCGGAGACCGAATTTCAAACGACAGGTTTGAAATTAGTGAATCACTAAAACGTTCTAGTTCGTTTGCTTTTTTATTTAAGTCATCGAGTGAATATTTCAATGAGGATATCTCAAGTTCTTGCTGTTCTGTTTTTTGCTGAAGGTTTGATATAGTATGCTCGTTATGCTTCTTTTGCTTTTTAATTAATTTAATGTGGAAAAAAATAAACAAGAGTATTGCTAAAACTACGAGCCCAGTTATGAAAGAGTATTTGTAGAAAGGTATGCTGCTATTTTCTTTTTCTTTGTAAATAAATCCATCAATACTTCTTGTGGTTTGTATAATGCCCGATTGCTTCAGTATTTCAGTCATATGTAACCATCGTCCTTTGTTGGAGTGTCCAATATTTATAAAGTCGGGTTGAACGAATTTTTTAACCTGTGCAGCCTCAAAAAGTAAGTGGTCCAATGTTTTTGTTGATTTGTATTTTGTCTGAATAAGTTGGGCGATTTCATTTTCGTTTTTAAGGGCATACTCCCAGCCCTGTATGGTGGCCTCGATGAATTTGTCTACCTTGGACTTGTGTTTCCGGAGATACGATTGAGAAGTGAATAAGCATTCGGCATAAAAATCTATTCCATAATTTTTTGGTAAAATTATTTTATAGGGAATTCCAAATCTATCTAAAAAGTATGGTTCATTGCATTGGTAAATTGAAGTTGCATCAACTTTAGAGTTTAATAAGTTATTAAGGGATAGTGTTGATTGCTGGATGTTTACCTGAGAGGATTTAATGCCCTCAATAAATAGCATTGCAAGTATTTCATTTGATCCGCCGTTATTATTTAACTCTATGGTTTTGCCAACAAAATCCTGTGGAGTATTAATCTGGGAATCACCTCTCACTGCAAGAGCCACAGGGCTATTTTGAAATATTGGAATAAGGGCAATGAGCGGTTCGCCTTGCATATACCTTACTAATAGTTCGGAGTTGGCAATTCCTAAGTCTGCTCTGCCAGCGAGAACCTCGTCAATGGAATTTATGTTGTTGGAGTTTAAATCTCTTAGTTCAACATCTAGTCCTGCTTCTTTATAGTAACCTTTTTCTAGTGCTGCGTAGTAGCCTGCAAATTGGAATTGATGCTTCCATTGCAGTTGAACTACAATTTTATCTCCACTTTTTGCAACCAGTAATTGAGGAAATAATGTGAAGAACAATGCTATTGATATGACGAAAAAAAAATTAGCTTTCTTTTCATCATGGTTTATTTGGCTAAGAACAATATTCTTTTTCATCGGTTTATATTTCCCAAAGCACTTTTTCTGTATTTTAAAGTTACAAATTTTAATTGGGTTCGAGTTTATTTTATAAAATTGTTTTCTAAATTTTTGTTAATGCACTAATTGGTATGCAACTATGAATAGAAATATATTGTTATTATCACCGTCCTAAACTTTGACGGCATTGAAGATTAGTAATTGCGATACGTTTACTATTCCAGTTTTTATTGAAAAATCACAAAAAATTGTTAATCAAATAAAGCTGTTGTCCCATAACAATTTAGAAGAATTGTATGACGCTAGTAGTAAAATTGCGTTTCTAAATTGGCAGCGCTATCAGGAGTGGAAACTGCCATTTAATTTGGTTAATAGTAGACAAGCAATTCTTTACTTTTACGGTGATGTATACGAAGGTTTAAGTGTGGTTGATTTTGATTCTGAGGACTTTGCTTATGCTCAGAATCATCTTCGAATCATTTCTGGATTATATGGATTACTGCGTCCTTTGGATTTAATTCAACCTTACAGACTTGAAATGGGAACTTCGTTTAAAATTGATAACCAAAAAACACTCTATAATTTCTGGAGCAATGATATAAACACTTTTATATCAAAAGAGTTAGGAAACAACGGGCGTATCGTTAATTTAGCCTCGAATGAGTACTATAAAGTTATTGATAGGAAGTTGGAGGAAAAAGTAATTCACTTTGAGTTTAGAGAGAATAAGCCTGAAGGATTGAAGGTTGTTCCAATACTATCAAAACGAGCCCGTGGTTTAATGGCTCGTTTTGCAGTAAAGAATAAAATTATAAATGTTGACGACTTAAAACTCTTTGATTACGAGAATTATATTTTTTATGAACCATTATCCACTGAAAATAGGTGGGTGTTTATTCGACGATCTTAAGTTCCGTGTCTATTAATTCTCTGTTTTTGGTTTCGTCTAAAGCCTTTTGTCCTTTTTGTGTAGTACTATAGGTTCCTTTTTCAACTGGGAATAGAACTAGGGATTGAGGTATTATCGAAAATTTATTAATTGGACGAATGCTTTCGAGCCACTTAAAGCCTTTAAGGTTTATTTCCTCAATATCAATTTTTGAAATAGGGTGGAAGTTGGATATTGGTTTTTCCAAAAAAGTAATCTTTGCTGGACTGTTATTCTTTATTTTTATTGAAATGTTTGAGCATTCGGCTTGGTTTACCATTGTTATGGTATCTTTTTCCTTTACAAAGTAAACAGCCTGACCATTTCCTTTAACATCAACCTTGTTTAGTTTGCCTTCAAGAAATCTTGCAAAAATTGTTTTACCCTGCATTTGGTTGAAATACAAATCTGTTTCTTTTGATATCATAAACGCAGAGCCAATAAAATCGACCTGACGAAGCGATTGTTGTTCCGAAAAAATTACAATTTCATTGGCCGACATTTGGTTTGTTTGGTTCCAAAGAACGGGTTCAACATACATTTTAAGGGTTGAATCGGTGCTATTGAATATCATGGAGTCACATTTTCCTTGGATATCGCTTCGGAAAAATTTAACATTGCCCAGTGCCTTTAAGAGTTTGTACGTAGAGTCCTTATCGGTTACAACATCTTTTTTTAAAGTACGGAGGAAAAACTTGTCGGATCTAAGGAAGAGTGTATCTTTTTTGTCGATCATCATCGCATAGGGATTTTCTGTAACTTCAGCTTCCTGAGTTTTTTCCCAATAACTTCCTTTGTCCCCGTATATGTATGTTCGGTTTACTGTATCAACCACAACAATATTTTCGCTTGCATTAGCAATTCCATTCTGTTTGTCGTAAAAAATATTATCGCCAAACATTTTATATGTATCGCTAATTATGTAAGCATTTTTTTGTAAGCTAGATTGGTTTAAGTCTCTATTATGCCATCCTTGCTCACAATAAGCATAATTCTCTTTATTGTAAATATTTGTAGGGCCAAAGAACGAGGCGATTTTGTTGTTGGTATTGTACTCTAAGGAATCTGTAAAAATGTCACCATCGGTGTTGTTCATTACAACATTACCAGCAAATGCTATTTTCTTTTCTTTTCTGAAGTAATACCCCCGCTGGCTTTTTAGTTTTGAATCCTTAGTGGTTATAACCCCGTCTGTAGTATAGTAGGCGTAATTTGTTTTGGAATTGAAGTTTAAAGTATTTGTAACTAATGTAGCGTCGTCATCAACTAAGCGTACCTCTTTTCCGGTTAATTCCCCAATTGATGTTTTCCCATCGAAATGCAACACATCTCCGTAAAGTTTTGCTGTTTCTTGCGATACTACAACATTCCTGTATGCATCGAACCAGTTTTCCTCTTTGTGCATGTATGCACTATCGCAGGCGATAGTTGTGTTCTCATATTCGAACACAACATCACCAATATAACGAATAATGAGCTGATTGTTTACTTTGAGGCTTTTCATACTATTAGCCCCTTTTAGTTTTATGACACTTTTATTTTGGGCTAAACAGTTTGTTAAGCCAATAAATAAAATGAAAACAATGAGGCCAATGGATGATCTTGTTTGTAAAATCATTCCTAATCTACTTTATCCAACCTTTTGACTCAAACTTGCAACTCTTAAATGAGGGTTCAATTCTGATGAATGTTACTCTTTGTTTTTTCTCAATCCACTCCTTTAAAATGTCAGATTCCATACTTTGCTTTGCAAGGCCTTGTATCACATCGTAATCATCTTTGATGTTTGCAGTATGAGCCTTTACGATTCGTTTAATTTTGACTATTTTAAATACAACATTGGCATGTTCGTCGCGCGATTCAAATGGTGCACTCATTTCTCCTACTTTGAGGTCTCTTATTACATAAAAATCTGAAGGTTGTAGGTGCTCTTTCTCAAAGAGTGATGTGTTAGTATAAAGATTAATGACAAGCCCTCCATTTAGGTTTGATTTCTTATCCTCGGAAAACCTCATGGCTGCATGCTCAAATTTGATACTATCAGATTTAATAAGCGTGGCAATGCTATCTAGTTTAGCAATTGCTTGAGCAGTCATATCTGATGAGAATTTGGGTTTCATTAGTATGTGACGAACGTTTATTTTGTCGCCCTTGCTTTCAATCATTTGAATAATATGAAATCCGTACTCGGTCTCAACAATCTGGCTAACTTGTCCTTCTTTTAAACCAAAGGCAACATCAGCGAATGCTTTCACCAACTCATCTCTCGATCTAAAGCCTAGTTCTCCCCCACGAATAGCTGATGCCCTATCTTCAGAATAGGCAACTGCTAAAGTTGAGAAGCGTTCTCCTTTTAGTATGCGCTCACGAATTTCCAGCAATTTTTCTTTAACCTGAAACTTTGCTTCGGCGGAGGATGGAGGGAATATTAATATTTGCTGCAATTCGTATTGCTCGGGTATTTTGGGTAAACTATCGGTAGGGGTATTTTTGTAGAAACTTTTAACTTCCGATGGTGTGATTTTAACCTTGTCGATAATTTTCTGACGCATTTGCTGTGATAATTGTTGCTCCTCGATAACTTCTCTTAAATCGTCCTTTATTTCATACATTGGCTTATTAAAGTAATTTTCCAATGCTTTCTCGGAACCAATCTGATTGATAAAATACTTTAATCTTCTGTCAATTTCTGATTCAATAGACGCTATATTTACTTCAATACTATCAATTTTTGATTGGTTAACTAGAAGTTTATGGGTTAGCATTTGCTCAAGTAGTTGGCATCTGTCATTATCGCCAGTTAAAGCGCCTTGCATTTTCATGCGCAACACTTCTTGATCAATATCTGAAAGGAGAATTCTCTCTCCACCAACAATTGCAACAACTTGGTCAATTACATTTTGCGATTTTAAATATCCATTAGTTGTAGTAATGGATACTAATAGAATTATTAAGAAACGATAAAATCTCATTGGTTCAATAATATTAGTTTAGAACTGTCTGTTAGTATTTAAATATTTGAAAATTATTCTTATCCTGTTCGCGGTTATATAAACTTTGTTGCAGGTCAATAATTAGTTTCTGTTTTCTTGAGTTTAGAACAATTTGTTTAATGTTTTCAGTTACATACTCGAATGGAGCTATTGAACCCTTGAACAGTACACTTCTGAAACTTACTAAATACAAATAGTCTCCATCTTCCATTTCAATCTGTTTCTGTTTGCTAAGTGTTTCATCAGTATTTTGGATTGGGTATGGTAATTCCCTTAAAATAAACGGTAACGATATCCACTTATCGCCAAAGTAATCGTACTTAGTTGATGCTTGGTAGGCTAGGTTGTCGAGTTGTTTTATGTCATCATCCCTAGTTGATTTGTATAGTTCCTTAATTTTTTGGATTTGGGGTGCTTCTTTTCTAAGTTTGATGTAAAGTGCCTTTACTATGGTTTCGTCAAGTACAAAGTTATCTTTGTGTTCATTGTAGTATTGCTCTAATTCAGTAAGTTTGATGGAAGTGTCCATTTTTTGATTTATGTACTCCTGTTCGTACTTGAATATTAGCAAGGAGGTTCTGTAATCTTCAAGTTGGCGGGCAACATTTTTCTGTGAATCGCTCAAGTTTTGCTCGGCCATTCTTAAAAGTAACTGTGTCTGTATCCACTTCTCAACGTATGCCTTGGTTATTAAAGCGCTATCCTCCTTTGTTACCCCTCTAAGAAACAGATTTTCGATATCTGTAGAGTAAAGGTATTTGTCGTATACCTTTGCAATTGGCTTAGGCTTATCCTTTGAGTTCATGCAAGATGATAGGATAAAGCTAAATACAAGCAGAATGATATACTTCGTTAATAATTCTTTCATAAAAACTATTTATGGTTATTTTACTGATTCAACCAATTCGGTAAATACTTCATCGTTAACCTTAACGGGAAATTTCGCCTTTAAAGTATCTATCCATTCAGATTCAAGGGCTTCTTGGTAATCTGCAATAACTTGTCCACGGCAATCGTCAAGTATTTTCTGGTCGCCAGTGGTTGTTACTAAAATTTCAGTAACAAGTATTGAGCCATCTTTGTCGGTTGTAACATTAATGCCGTTTTTCCAAGTTTTGTAGTTTAAAACATCAGGGAAGTCTGTGTTAGCCGATTTTTCTTCAACAGAAATCGCTTCACCTTTTTTGTTGAAGTTGGCAATGTAATCTTTTGGAGTAATTTTATTGCTTTTCCGTTTGGCAAAGCTATTCACAAACTTCTCTTTAACCTTTGCGTCCTTAATTGTGTAAACAGCATAGTGAACTCGTTCGCCCCATGTGTATTGGCTTTTGTGTGTGTCGTAATAGTTGGCAATACCTATGCTATCGGAGCTCTTTTGCCATACCATTTGGTTCGTAATCTCGAAAAGTAACATTCCTTCAAGGTATTCCTTGGAGAGTTGTTTGAATTCTGGATGTTTCTCTGGTAAACGATTTTCTTCAAACTCAATAATTGTTCTATTAATCCATTCCCCATAGGCTACCTTAATAAAACCTTTTAATGTATTTTGGCCAATAAAGCGTTGATTTGTCTCAATAAAACTTGCAAAATCGGAAATTCTATAACTACCACCAGTGAATTCAAAAATGACAGCATTATCCTTAACAGTTTTGGCTTTCCATTCGCCACGGTATAACGAAGAATCTAACATTTCTGCAACAAATTTCAGTTTTGCAGTATCCTCCTTGAAGTTGTACTCCTTCTTGATTTTCTTGATAAAGGACTCTCGCGATTTTTGATTCCTAGAATCGCGTGCAACATTCGATTTTATTTCGGGTAGCATTTCCTCCTTAGTACCAACCATTTTTCTCCCAATACGCTTTACTATATGCCAGCCAAATGTGCTTTGGAATGGTTCAGATATTTGTCCGTCCGCAGTTAAACCGAATGCTACGCGTTCAAACTCTGGGATAATTTGACCA
The DNA here is from genome assembly GCA_023406715.1 of Bacteroidota bacterium. Lineage (GTDB taxonomy): Bacteria > Bacteroidota > Bacteroidia > Bacteroidales > Tenuifilaceae > SB25. Next base: position 11,574 of record JAEXVC010000224.1, read on the forward strand.
GAACTTAGCCAAGGTAATTCGCCACCATTTTTTGCGGTGTTTGGGTCTTGCGATTCTTCCTTGGCAATAGTTGCAAAGTCGGCACCTGCTTTTAGTTTATCGCTAATTTCAACAATTTTTTTACGGGCATTCTCCGCATCTTGCGGGTTAGCGTTAGGTTGAACGCGAATCATTATATGCGCAACCTTAACC
>JAEXVC010000228.1 GCA_023406715.1 Bacteroidota bacterium
ATTTTAGGATTACTGTTGGCCTAAATAAAAAAAGGCTCGGTTTTCTACCGAGCCTTTATGTGTTTATCTATTAAAGATTTATTCGTAATCCTTTAGTGCTGTCATTAATTTTTGGCGAGAAAAGAAAATCCTACTCTTAACCGTACCAATCTTTAAGTTTAGTTTATCTGCTATCTCTTTATACTTATAACCAGAGGTGTGCATTTGGAAAGGTAAACGGAAATCGTCCTCAAGGGCATCAATCTTTTTGCTAATCTCGCTGTGCGAGTACATGGAGTCTGGACCAAAATTTTCGGATTTACTGTTAATCATAAACTGATTATCGCTGGAGTCAAAAGTTGTATTTTGCTTAACGGCCTTACGATAGTTGTTTATGAAAGTGTTCTTCATTATGGTGAAGGTCCATGCTTTAATATTGGTATTGTCCTCAAACTTGTCCTTATAGGTGAGAGCCTTTAAATATGTTTCCTGTAAAAGGTCTCTTGCATCTTCGTGATTAGCAGTTAAGCTGTATGCAAATCTTTCCAAGTTTGGTTCAAGCTCTATCAGCGCGGTGTTGAATTCTTGCTGTGACATATGTTTTTGTTTTTAGTTAGACTAATTATAAATAAACTGTTTATGCAAATTTAGATTAAGTCTAAACAAAAAACAAGGGAAGTGTAATTGATAAATATCTATTGTAGAATTGTTCTAAATAAAAAACAACTTGAACTGCTTTGTTGGTTTGGTGTTTATGAATATTGTATAAATTACATCTAAATAAAAAAATCCTGCTATCGGCAGGATTTTTTAAAATTTAAAAAGAAAAAGCTTATCGAACCATTGTGGGGTCTATTTTACCGAATGCTTTAATTAAGTCTTGAGCAGAGGAAACAAAGGTTACCTTAGGTGGTACTGTTATTTCCTCAAAAACATGCCCTGTGGCAATAATTTCCACTTTTGGCAACTCCTTTGCAAATATCTCAATAACCTCTTCGGGTGTTGTATTTACAAATGAGTAGAATGATGTGAAAATCATTTTGCATTTCAACTCTTTGGTTGCTTTAATTACATCTTCAATAGGAGTCGATTGGCCCAGATAAATTGTTTTGTAGCCCGCATTTTTGGCTACATAGGCAAAGTAGAGCAAGCCCATATCGTGGAATTCTCCTTCGGGAAGGAAGAATATTATTGGGCTAGATTTTCCCACATCGGGCTTCATACTTGTTTTGTATATGTAACTAATGTGATTGCGTACCACGTTGCTAGCAAAATGCTCGTGTGCGGTTGATATTGCACCTGTTTGCCATAAATCGCCAAGTCGTTTTAGGAATGGCAAAACCAGTGATTCGAACGCATACTCGTTACCATGCTTGTTGGCGCTTTCAATTATTGGCTCAAGGATTGCGGCCTCATTAAATTCTAATGTGGCTGAAACAAGCGGTTCAATATTGTTGTTTCCCAACTTATAGTCGGTAACAAACTTTGATGCTAGGTCGGAGAGTTCATCAAGCGACAAATTTGCCAATTTGCTAATTCTAAAACCGCGTTTTAGTAAAAGCGATATATTGATGATGAAACGAACATCATCATCGTTATACCTTCTAATGTTGGTGTCGGTTCTGTTCGGAGAAAAAATTGTATAACGTTTCTCCCACATTCTAATGGTAGCGGCTTTTATACCAGAAAGCAACTCCATTTGTTTAATTGAGTATTGAGCCATATAATGTAATTTAACTACTGTTGTTCAATAGTATAACGAAATTGTTGTAAAAAGGTTTAACGGCTGTTGGGTTGGTTACAACTTGCGTATAAGCATTAAACCATCGCGTAAAGGAAGCAAAATGTTTTCAACTCTCTCGTCGTTCTGCACGGTATTGTTGAATCTTAGAATTTCCAAAGTTTGAACATCTGTTGAGTTTTTATCCAAAACCTTGCCGTTCCATAGCACATTATCGGCTATAATGTAACCTCCATTTTTGACAAAAGGAAATATTAGGTTGTAGTATTCTGTGTACTCTCTCTTGTCGCCATCGATAAATACTAAATCGTATGAGTTTCCAAGGTTTGGGATGATTTGACAAGCGTCGCCAAAATGTGGATTAACCTTATGTGAAACACCCGCTTTATTAAGGAATGTTACAATTGTGTCGTGGAGCTCATCGTTTACCTCAATGGTGTCGATAATTGAATTTTCGGGTAATGCTTTTGCCATGCAAATTGTGGCAAATCCTGTAAAAGTTCCAATTTCCAGTACTCTTTGGGGTTTTAGCATAAGGCAAATGAACTCTAGGAATTTGCCTTGTATTTCACCGCTTAGCATTCTGGGGTTGAATTCAGTAAGATGAGTATGCCTAATTAACTCCTGAAGCACCTCGTCGATAGGTGTTGTGTGATTTAGCAGGTACTGCTCCAAATCGTTATTTGAACTAATCATCTTTACCTATATATTAATGTGGATAGGAGGTTTGGGGCTAAAATTTCGTTGGCAACTTCCATAATATCGGCGGCAGAAATATTCTCAATTTGATTGATAACCGTACTTAAGTCGTCGGGCTGTTCGTAAACCAAGTAACTTTTTGCTGCCGAAAGCATTATGCTCTCATTACTTTCGGTTGCAATGGCCATTTGCCCAATTAGCTGTCGTTTTGCTTTAAAGAGTTGCATTACACCTAACCGTTGCTCTCTAATTTTTTCAAGTTCCTTTAGAACTAATTTATATGCCTTATCGAGGTTGTCCTTATCAGTGCCAAAGTATATTGTAAATAGACCAGTATCGGTATACGGTGTATACATCGACTCAGTGTTGTAGGCATATCCGTGTTTCTCCCTTAATGCTAAATTTAGCCTTGAGTTTGAGCCTGGGCCACCAAGAATATTGTTCAACAAATGCATTGCAATCCGCTTAGGATTGTGTAAATCGTAAGCCACTGTACCTAAAATGCAATGGGTTTGATATGTCGATTTATTTAAACTTTTAGATTTTGGGTGATAAATATTAATAGCAGTTCTTGGAATCTTACGGTAATTACTACTAATCCAGCCTAAATTCCGTTCGGCTAGTTTTTTAACTCTACTGAAAGGTATATCGCCAACCGAGCAAAAAATCATCTGGTCGGTATTGTAATTCCGAGCAATAAATTCGCTTATATTTTTTCTGGTGAATTTTTTTAGATGACGTTTTGTGCCCAGTATATTTCTGCCGAATGGATGACCCTCGTAAATTAGGTCTTCAAAATCGTCGTATATTAGTTCTGAAGGGTTATCCTTATAGGAGTTTATTTCATCAATAATGATATCCTTTTCTTTGATAATTTCTTTCTCTGGGAAAGTTGAGCGAAAAACGATGTCCGATAGCAATTCGAAAGCTCTGCTGTAATCATCCTTAAGGAATGTGGCATGCACAACGGTTTCTTCCTTAGTGGTGTAAGCATTAAGTTCGCCGCCAACATCCTCGAGCCTGCTCATGATGTGGTAAGCGCGGCGTTTTTTTGTACCCTTAAAAATAACGTGCTCAATAAAATGGGCCATTCCATGTTCATGCTCCAACTCATCGCGAGTACCAGCATTTACCATAATGCAACAGTATGCCACAGGTGAATTAACACGCTTGTGTACTACTCTAATGCCATTATTTAAGGAGTGAATCTCGAAATCCATTAATGCAATTTAAGCTACAAAGCTATTTAAATGTTAGGAAGGAACAAAAATATATTTTTTTATTTTCATAAGGGTTTCATTTATAGTGGGCTGAATGAAAAGTGTAAAAAAAATCTTCAAAATTGATTAATAGGTTTTGGAGTAAAACAAAAATCATATATATTTGCACCGCAATTAAGCGCTGGTGCCATAGCTCAGTTGGTAGAGCAAAGGACTGAAAATCCTTGTGTCCCCGGTTCGATTCCTGGTGGCACCACAGCCCTCGAAGAAATTCGGGGGCTTTTTATTTTGTACAATCTATACATTTGGTTGTTAAACAGAAAAGGCTTCCCAATTATTTTGAAAAGCCTTTCTGATATATGAGAATACGATTAATGCTTTAGTGTATCGGGTAGTTCTTGCCTGAAAATTAATTTTTCGTTCATAATTTGGTCGTAGGCATCAGCATTTAATATTGTGATAATCCTGAATACAGAGTCTAAGAAGAATAGGTTTTCGCTCTCAATGATTTCCCCTGTGTTATTCTTAATAAGATACTTATGAAGAATTGTATAGCCTAGGAATTCTCCCTTGTTTTGCTCGAGTAGATTTGATAAACTGTCGAGTTTCTCTTGGCTAGGATTTGCCTTGGCTTTTTCCTCCTCAATTAAGTTGTAAAGGTGATATGTTTTGTTGCTTCGTTGGTAGCGAGGGGTTAATTCGCCAAAATCAACAGGTTTGTAGCCGGGGTACTCGGAGGGCTTTGAACCCATCCAGTTATCAATGCTTTCCTTTGCTTTATCGGATGGAGTAGCTTCGCTTTTTTTTGATGAAGTATTGCAGGCCGATAAGCCTATCAAAGCAGAAGCAAGCAATACAAGGATGTTTCTTTTCATGGCTAAAGAATGTTTGATTCTTGCTAAAGTTACAAGAAAAAAGAGAAAAACACCAACTCATAAAACTAAAAAAGGGGAGTAGCCTCCCCTTTTAACACTATTTTTTGCTTAGTTCTGCGTAATGCTTGTAAAATCGTGGGATAACCTCAATTCCATTGAAGAATTGCTCCAAAGGATAGTTCTCGTTTGGCGAGTGAATGGCATCAGACTCTAAACCAAATCCTAGTAAGATAGTTTTAACGCCAAGCTCTTGCTCAAAAGTGCTGATGATTGGAATACTACCACCACTACGGAAAGGAACTGGTTTCTTGCCGTAAACTTCCTCTATTGCCTTGCTTGCGGCCATATATCCAGCAGTATTGGTTGGGGCAACATAACCTTGACCACCATGATGTGGAGTAACTTTTACCTTTACATACTTTGGTGCAACTGACTCGAAGTGCTTTTGGAATAACTCAGCAATCTTATGATGCTCTTGATTTGGAACTAAACGCATAGATATTTTAGCATTTGCCTTCGAAGGTAGAACTGTTTTTGCTCCTTCGCCAATGTAACCACTCCATATTCCATTTACATCCAAGGTTGGACGAATTCCAGTGCGCTCCATGGTGGTGTAGCCTTTTTCGCCATGAATTTCGTCGATATCCAATGCCTTTTTGTAGTTGTCGAGATTGAAGGGTGCACGGGCCATATCGGCACGCTCTTCGGGGCTCACGTCCATAACATCGTCGTAAAAACCGGGAACGGTTATGCGACCGTTATCATCGTGTAGCGAAGCAATCATTTTTGCCAAGATATTGGCAGGGTTTGCCACCGCACCACCAAATAAACCTGAATGTAGGTCGCGGTTTGGACCAACTACTTCAACCTCTACATACGCTAAACCACGTAATCCTGTAGTGATAGAGGGTATGTCGTGTGCAATCATTCCTGTATCTGAAACTAGGATAATATCAGCTTTAAGCATTTCCTTATTATCAGCGCAGAATTTACCTAGGTTGGTAGAGCCAATTTCTTCCTCACCTTCAATCATGAATTTTACGTTGCAAGGAAGCGTGTTGGTTTTTACCATCAACTCAAATGCCTTGGCATGCATAAAACCTTGTCCTTTATCGTCGTCGGCACCACGAGCCCAAATTTTACCGTCGCGAATCTCTGGCTCAAATGGTTTCGATTTCCATAACTCAATTGGGTCAACTGGCATTACGTCGTAATGCGCGTAAACAAGAACTGTTGGGAGTTTTGGGTCGATAATTTTCTCGCCATAAACAACAGGATTGCCTGGTGTTGGCATTACAAAAGCCTTGTCGGCACCTGCTTTAAGGATTGTTTCCTTCCAGTACTCTGCTGCCTTAACCATATCGTTCTTATGGTCCGATAGTGAACTGATTGATGGAATGCGCAGTAAACCAAAAAGTTCATCCAAGAATCGCTCCTTGTTGGCCTCAACATAAGTTTTAATGTGTTCCATAGCTATATTTATTTGTTTTTATTCTGATTTTTGTGAAGATAGCAATTTTTCTGCATCCTCCAACTGCTCGTAGAACTCTGCTCCGTATGCTCTAACTATTGCGTCTTTCAGGAATTTATAAACGGGCAAACCTTTATTCTCTCCAAGTTTTCGGGCGGGAGCACAAACATCCCATACATCGTAGTTGAGTGCCGTAAATGTCTCGTAATCCTTAACACGGATTGGGTATAGGTGGCAGGAAATTGGCTTACGAAAATCGACTTTTTTGTCGAACCATGCTTTCTCAATGGCACAAATTGCAATTCCATCCTGAAATACAACGTAGGCGCACTCCTTTCCATCTACCAATGGTGTAACCAAATCGCTGTCGGTATCGGTTACCGATGTTCCTTGCTTTTCTACTGCTTCAATGCCTGCTTTCACCATGTAAGGTTTTACTTTTGGGAGTATTTCCTCCAGCACTATAGCCTCTTCGGCCGATAAAGGAGCACCCGAAGAACCGTGAACACAGCAAAGTCCTTTGCACTGAACAATATCGCAACAGAATTTCTTTTGAAGGATTTCGCTGCTTACTACCTTATCATCAATTTGAATCATCATCCGCTTAGAGTATTACTTGCAAAGCACTTTTCCTTCCATTTCCGATGGAATGGGTAATCCCATAATTGAAAGAACGGTTGGAGCAACATCGGCAAGAATTCCCTTTTCAACACTCTTATACTTATCCGATACTAGAATTATTGGTACAGGATTCAAGGAGTGAGCTGTATTTGGCGTTCCATCATCATTCAATGCGTAATCGGCATTACCGTGGTCCGCAATAATGATAACCTCGTAGCCGCTTGCTTTTGCAGCTTCAACAACCTCGCTAACGCATTGGTCAACAGCCTGAATGGCTTTCTGTATTGCGCTGTATATTCCAGTGTGGCCAACCATATCGCCATTTGCAAAGTTAAGGCAGATAAAGTCGTGGGTCTTTTTGTTGAGTTCGCCTACAATGGCATCTTTTACAAGGAATGCGCTCATTTCGGGTTGTAAATCGTAGGTTGCAACCTTTGGCGATGGTATAAGAATACGACTTTCGCCATTGAATTCCTGTTCACGACCACCAGAGAAGAAGAACGTTACGTGTGCGTACTTTTCAGTTTCGGCAATTCGGAGTTGTTTTAGTCCTTTGCTCGATACAACTTCGCCTAAAGTGTTAATTAGATTATCTTTCTCGTAAATAACGTTTACTTTCTTGAAAGTATCATCGTAGCGGGTCATTGTAACGTAATGCAATGGCATTGTTTTCATGCCAAACTCAGGCATATCTTTTTGGGTAAGCGCAATGGTGATTTCGCGTAAGCGGTCAGTGCGGAAGTTGAAGCAAATAACCACATCGCCCTCTTTAATCAAACCAACAGGGTTGCCCTGATTATCAACCTTAACAATTGGCTTAATAAATTCATCGGTAACGCCTTCCTTGTATGATTCTTCAATGGATTTAACAATGTCTGTTGAAGGTTTTCCCTTACCGTGGACAAGCAAATCATAGCCTTCCTTAACGCGTTCCCAGCGCTTATCGCGGTCCATTGTGTAGTATCGACCAATCAACGAGGCAATAGTTCCATTACTTTTCTTAAGGTGATTCTCCAATTCGCGAACAAAGCCCAATCCGCTTTGTGGGTCGGTATCTCTACCATCGGTTAGTGCGTGAATGAAAACATTGTTTAAACCATAATCCTTTGTAATATCGCAAAGGCTGTAAAGATGCTTGTCTAGCGAGTGTACACCGCCATCGGAAACTAGTCCAAGAAAGTGAACAGCTACGTTTTTATCCTTAGCGTATTTTAAAGCATCAACTAAAACGGGCATTTTGCTCAACTGATTTTCCTTGATATCCTTGTTAATGCGAACCAAATCCTGGTATACAACTCTACCTGCACCAATATTTAGGTGTCCAACCTCCGAGTTACCCATTTGACCATCGGGTAAACCAACGTGCTCGCCGCAAGTTAAGAGTTGTGAGTTGGGATATTTTTTTGTTAAACCATCAATGTAGGGTGTTGATGTGCTGAAAATAACATCCGATTTATCGTGGTTTCCAATTCCCCAACCATCCAAAATCATTAAAAGTACTTTATTGTTTGCCATATTAAAATGTAATTTATAGTCTAGTATATATAAACATTCTTACGTTATTGTATGTTCAGAAATAGCCTGCAAAGTTACTTATTTTTAAAATAAAAATTTGATTATCCGTTCAGGTTGCCGTTAATCATTTTTTTTGCGGTTGAACATTTGAAATGATTAATCATCATATCTTTGCATGCAATTTGTAAGAACTATTAATACAAAAATTTCGTTTAAGCATATAGTTGATTTTTGAGATGATGAAACGATTTAGTCTTGTTTCCATATTATGCTTCTTTTTTTTGGGGTTATCGGCTCAGAATTATAGCGAGATTAAGACTCCACTTGTATTTCCATCGGTTATTTTGGATGGCGATACTATTGCCCATATTCAACTTCAGGATGTCGTAAAAAAAGGAAGACGTAAATTCAAGAGCAAACGCGAGATGCAACAGCACTATAAACTTATTCGTAATTTAAAAATCACATACCCATACGCTCAAATTGCCAAGAATAAACTATTCGAGATGGATGCCCATATTAGAACGCTCCACACGAAGAAGGAAATAGATGCTTATATCAAAAAGACGGAGAAGGAGATGAGGGCTGAGTTTGAAAAGAAACTAGTAAAACTCACTATTTCTCAAGGAAAGATGCTTATTAAGCTTATTGATAGAGAAACAGGACGTTCCTCTTTCGAATTGGTTAAAGAATTAAAAGGGGGCTTCTCGGCTGGGTTTTGGCAGGGCGTTGCAAGAATATTTGGGTCAAACCTTAAAACAAAGTTCGACCCAAATGGTGAGGATAAGGTTCTGAACGACCTAATATATCTTTACGAGCAGGGCCTACTTTAGATTTTTACCAACAACTTCTTTTTTCAACAAGAATGTATAGTCTTGAGGGTCGAAAACAGGAATAGTGCCATTGAATGTTATTGATTCAAGTTGATAAGAAGTGCAGCATCCATCATAGTTTTCATCAACTTGAATTTTAATAGTATCAATATTATCCCGGTTAAGATATAGATAAAACTCCTTTGGTTCTCCATCTATTGTTAAGTAAGTTGCATTGCTCTGAATAATATTCTCAGAAAAGTTGAAGGTGATTATTTGAACGTTAACATATTTTTTTGTGGTATTATCCATATACCACATTTTTATGGAATCTTTCACAAAAACACCATTTGTTATTAAATTCATCAGAGTATCATTAGCATTAACAACTTTGATAAATATAGGACTGGGCGGATTAAAGCAGTTTTTGCACTCGTCAACAAAGTTGCAGCTCTGAAGCCAAATTATCATAAATAGTGCATAGGTTAATAAGCGTTTCATAGCATCAAATTTTAGTTATCGCATCCATTTTAACATTTCAGAAACAATGGCTTTTGCGCCATCGGCAATATCAACAATTGTTGCATCGAGCATGTAGCAAGGCGTGGTAAATAGCATATTCCGCTCGTCAACAACAACCTGTCCGTGACCCGCCTGTTGGTGCTTGGCACCGATGCTCTCCAGCGCTTTCGCAGTAGGAGCATCTTTACCTATTGTTATAGTTGCGTTGCCAATAACCTTTGCTAATAAGACAGGGGAGATACAAAGCGCCCCTATTGGTTTATGGGCCGAATACATATCTTTTATCACCTTCGTAACTTCTGGAATAACAGTGCAATTTGCACCATCAAATGCCCAAGAGGATAGGTTTTTGGCCACACCAAAACCACCCGGGAATATTAGTGCGTCGAAAAATTCCGGGTTAAATTCCGATAACGGTTTTATATTACCTCTGGCAATTCGTGCCGACTCTACCAGAACATTCCGTGTTTCGTTCATCACATTTCCGTTGATGTGGTTTACAACATGATGCTGTGGAATGTTCGGTGCGAAAATTTGGTATGTGCAGCCATTTTTAGTGATGGCGTAAAGAGTCATAACCGCTTCGTGAATTTCGGCGCCATCGTACACTCCACATCCCGATAGCACCACCGCAAATTTCTTATGGTTGCTCATTGTTGGTTAGTTTTTTATTATTTTGATACAATATAATACTTTTTGTTTATTTGTAGATACACAAAACTCAACACTATGGATAATTTGAGAACATTTATTGGTATAGATATTAAGCCAAGCAATGACTTTCTAGGAGCATTCTATAAACTTAAAAATGTACTAAAGGATTATAGCATTAAGTGGGTTGATACATCTACTCTGCATTTAACATTGCTTTTCTTGGGCGAAACAGAGAATAATCAAGTAAATAAAATATCTGCCGAACTTCAAAAGGAGTTATTGTCAGTACCTCAATTTAGCATTAGAATCAAAGGTCTTGGAACATTTGGCAGACCAGACCCTAAGGTTATTTGGGCTGGCTTTGAGCCCAATGATGCGCTTTTGGCGCTTAAAAACAAAGTTGACGAAATATTGTTACCCTTTGGTTTTGCGGATGAAAACAAAGTTTATTCACCGCATTTAACCTTGGGGCGTGTTAAGTTTTTGAAAAGTAAACAGCAATTAATGGATGCCTTGCAATTGTATAAGGATAAGGCTTTTCAGGATGTTTTAGTTGATAAAGTTATTTTTTATCAGAGCACGTTAACCACTAAAGGCGCTCTTTACAGGCCAATTAAAGTGTTTCCGCTTAAATAGGTTAAACCCCTCTACCTCTAATCACTGTAATCAAAGTGTAGATAATAATCTTAAAATCAACAATTAGCGACATGTTTTCGAGGTAAAGCAAGTCGTACTTTAGACGTTCCACCATTTGATTAACATTCTCGGCGTAGCCGTACTTTACTTGCCCCCACGAGGTAATTCCCGGTTTAACTTTTTGAAGATGTATGTAGTGTGGCGCAATTTTTAGAATTTGGTCGATGTAAAATTGCCTTTCGGGACGTGGCCCAACAAGCGACATATCACCTTTAATTACGTTTATAAAGTTGGGGAGCTCATCGAGTCTTGTTTTGCGCATAAAACGTCCAACAGGAGTTACTCGGGGGTCGTTCTTGCTGGATAGGGCCGGACCCTGAACCTCAGCATCGCTGTACATACTCCTAAACTTTAGCAAAGTAAATGGCTTTCCGAACTGCCCAATGCGTTCCTGTTTGTAAAGTATTGGTCCTTTCGACGATAACTTAATAATTATAGCCAATGCCATTATTAATGGTAAAAGCATTATAAAGGCGATAGTTCCAAATGTATAATCAATAACTTGTTTTAGGTTGTACTGCCAAGGAGGCATCAACTCAAACGATATATTCAACAAAGGAGCGCTTAGGATGCCGGTCATTTTTACTCTACCCGAAAGGTAGTCGTACATACTTGGTATTGCTTTAATGATGACGTTTAACGAGAGTAGTTCGTTAATAATTCTTGTTAGTGTTTCAGGATTTTCTTGGTCGGTGGCAAGGATAACCTCTTCAATTTTATTTGTTTTGACTACATTGCCAATCGATTCAAGTTCGCCTAAACATCCAAGTTTTTCCTTAAGCAAATCCCTATCATCGTTATTTATTTTGATGTATCCAACTAGTTTATACCCTTGCGATTTTTTCTCGGTTTCTAGTTCTTCATAAAGGTTCAGAGCCTTCTCGCCACTACCAACAATAATTGACGGAAATCCAATTTTACGTGAGTGAACCTTGTGTATTGTTTTTGTGGTAAGAATTAAGCGTGGAAAATAGGTGAGGATAAAAATCAACGAGAAAAGGCTAAGGAGTATTTTGTAGTAGCTTTTGTAGGATACTATATAATCGTCTAAAAGCATTGCAAAGAATATTAGTAAGCAGCCTAAAAGCGTATATCCTATGGATGCGCTAAGTTCTTTTAGCCTCGATTTCCGGAATACATCGTGGTAGAATCCCGCTAGGCCAAATAGCGATATCCAGAAGATGGGGAAAACAAAAATTCCTATATAGAATTTTGAATCGGGAGTGAACGACAGGTCAACTCCAAATAGTTGCGATTCAACTACCTTTTTTCTGTATATGTTGAAGATAATCCAAGAAACAGCACTTCCTAAAAAGTCGAATAAGATGTACTTGGCTACCTGTATTTTCTTTACCACAATTCAGTTTTTTTGAAACCGCCAATTTAGCCATTTTATGGCTAGCCTCAAACCTACCTGTTAGTTTTTACAGATTTATTTTAGATAGAATTGTGTCAACTAATTTAGTTGCTTCAAGGGCAAGTTCTATGGTATTAGCACTTTCGGAGCGATTTACAATTCCAGAAATTGCTTTAACGGATGCTTCAATGGCTAGTTTCTCACTTGAATATGGAGTAGTATGAATATTTATCTTTTCAGAATATTCGCCAGTCGATATTTCGTATTCAAGTTGCTCAATATCATTGGCTTGTCGAATGTTGTAGGTAAACACCGAGTTATTGCCAAAATCTACCATTACCATTAAGCTCTGCGGAATATTTGAGCAAATAGGAAGCCCATAGGCTCTAACTTTTCTTACGTCAAGTTTCGAAAACTTCAAAGCGGTTGCAATATCGTAAGTAAGGTATTGCTGAAAGGTCGCCTCATCGCTTATGGGTTTACCGATGTAGCGCTTAAGATTTCCAATAAATGGATTTTCGAAAGGAATGCTGTATCCATCGAAATTATGACCCAGCTCAACAAAGCAAAACTTAATTCCTATTTCGTTGGCCAATTGCTGTAGTTGAGATAGAGTTGAACTATTCAATCCATCAATGTTGTTGATTATTGGTACAACCCCTTTTTTTATGGCTCTTGATGCTATTTCGAATTTTCGCTCGTTTGTGCAGGCGATAAACAGAATATCGCAACTATTCAGCAAATCGTCAATACCTGAATTAATGGCGGAATCCTCAGTAAATACTCCTGCAAGTTGACAACCTGTTCCGCTAATAATTTCATCAATCTGATTATTAGATATTTTCGATTTTAACAAAAAGCCAAGTTTTAGCATTGTAATTCCAAATTGCGTTGGGGCAAACATAAGACATTTTAACTTTTTGAGAGGAATGAACCAATTAGTATTTATCAACCTTTTAATAACATTTATCAGGTAGCTACATCAAAAATTGATTCTATCTTTGTAAATATTTCAAAGCATAAGATGTTACAACAGGATACTTTTCAGCATAAAGGACTTAGAAAGAAACTGGTTGAGGAGGTTGAGGCAAAAGGAATTACCGATAAGCGTGTTTTGGATGCGCTTTTGCAAGTTCCACGTCATTTCTTTATGGAGAGCGGTTTTTTGAATTTCGCCTATCGCGACCAGGCTTTTCCCATTGGCGCAGGTCAAACAATTTCGCAACCCTACACGGTGGCATTCCAAACCGAGTTGCTTCAAATAAAACATATGGACAAGGTTTTGGAGGTTGGTACTGGCTCCGGATATCAAACGGCTATTCTTATGGAGATGACGGCCCGAGTATACACCATAGAGCGCCAACGCGAACTTTACCTTAACGCTAAAGCATTACTTGAGGAGATGGGCTATCATCCTCATTTTTTTTATGGCGATGGCTATAAGGGTGTGCCAAGCTATGGTCCATACAATAAGATTTTGGTTACTGCTGGAGCCGCCGAAATTCCTGAGGCTTTGGTGGAGCAATTGGCTGTAGGCGGTAGAATGGTTATACCTGTTGGCGATGATAGGACTCAAGCAATGACTCTGATTGAGAAAATAAGCGTAACCGATATTAAAAAAACCACACACGGAAACTTTATATTCGTTCCGTTGTTAAAAGGTACAAATAAGTAATTCTTAATTTGATAATTAGGTGATTTGAAAATTTGATAATTAGTTGATAGATTTTTGTTCTTCACGAACAACAATTCACGTCTCACGTTTAACTTTTAACGAATACAATGAAAATCAAACAGTTTATTTTAAACCCATTTCAGGAGAATACATATTTGCTTTACGATGAAACTGGTGAGGCTATTATTGTTGATGCTGGATGCTATACTCCATCGGAGGCAGCCGAGGTTAAACGATTTACTGACGACAACAAGCTTACCGTAAAGTATTTGGTGAATACCCATTGCCATATTGACCATATTCTGGGAATTAACGCTTTGCGCGATATATACAATGTTGATTGCTACGCCCATCGCGAGGAGTTGCCAACTCTGCAAATGGCGCCACAGCACGCAATGATGTTTGGACTTGTAATTGATACTGTTCCTAAGGTTGAGAAAACCATTGACGAAGGCGATGATTTAAAGTTTGGGAATACCACTTTAAAGGTAATTCATACTCCGGGACATACACTTGGTGGTGTTTGCCTTTACGCTGAAAAGGATAAGATGCTTCTTACTGGCGATACACTATTTCAGGGCTCAATTGGCCGAACCGACTTAGGGGGAGGAAGTTTCGATTCTATAATCCATAGCATCACAACAAAACTGCTAACACTGCCCGATGAGGTAATGATTTTCCCGGGTCATGGCGATTCGTCGACCATTGGAAAAGAGCGAGTTAGCAATCCTTTCCTGAAGGATTAAAACAGTTGCTCAAAAACATTAATAATAATTGAGTTTTATCATTTCAGTTCGAAACCAAATTGATACTTTTGTTTTCAATTTTTAATCAATAACAATAAAACATTATCATATTATGCTATACACCGATAAATTTGTCTCTCGCCACAATGGTCCTCGCGACCATGAGATTGACGAGATGTTAAAGGTTGTTGGAGTATCATCTATCGATGAGCTAATCGACCAAACTGTTCCAAAAAACATCAGGCTAAAACAGCCCTTAAACTTACCTGCTCCGCTTAGCGAGTACGATTACTTAGGTAAGATTAAAGGAATGGCTAGCAAAAATAAGCTTTTCAAAACATACATAGGAATGGGTTACTACGGAACTGTTACTCCTTCGGTAATTCTTCGCAATGTTTTTGAGAATCCAGGTTGGTACACTTCCTACACTCCATACCAGGCTGAGATTAGCCAAGGTCGTTTGGAGGCACTTTTGAACTACCAAACAATGGTTATTGACCTAACCGGAATGCAAATTGCAAACGCATCGTTACTCGACGAGGCTACTGCTGCTGCAGAGGCAATGGTTATGATGCTTAACCTTCGCAGTCGCGATGCTGTTAAGGCAGGCAAAAATGTTGTTTTTGTTGATAAAGATGTTTTCCCACAAACACTCGATGTAATCACCACACGTTGCGCTCCACTTGGCGTTGAGGTGGTAACTGGTTGCTACTCCGAATATGTTTACACTGGTCGTGAGTTTGGTGCTATTATTCAGTACCCATCGGCAAAAGGAACCGTACGCGATTACTCTGCTTTTGTGGCAAAAACACACGAGGCTGGTGCGCTAGTTTCTGTTGCAGCCGATTTGCTTAGCTTAGCATTGTTAACACCTCCAGGCGAATGGGGTGCCGATATAGTTTTTGGAACAACCCAGCGTTTTGGCGTTCCTATGGCGTTTGGTGGTCCTCACGCTGCTTACTTTGCTTGTAAAGATGAGTTCAAGCGTAGCATGCCTGGTAGAATCATTGGTGTGTCAATCGACCGTCATGGAAACAAGGCGTTACGTATGGCGCTTCAAACCCGCGAGCAGCATATTAAACGTGAGCGTGCAACATCTAACATTTGTACTGCTCAGGCATTGCTAGCTATTATGGCTGGTATGTACGCTGTTTATCATGGTTCAGAGGGTATCAAGAGAATTGCAAACTACATTCATAGCGTTGCAGTTTTAGTTGCTAACGAGTTGGGTAAACTTGGTTATACCCAGAATGTACGTAGCTACTTCGATACTTTAGAGTTTACTCTTCCTGCAAATGTTAAGGTTGACGATTTACGTAAGATTGCCTTGGAGCATCAAATCAACCTAAACTATAAAGCAAACGGTACTGTAGGTATTAGTATTGATGAGGCTACTGGCATTTGCGATATCAACAACTTAATCGGAGTATTTGCAAAGGCTGCCGGAAAAACTGTTGCTGAAATTAAATCGATTAACGAGGCTTGCACAGTTCCTGCTAATTTGAAACGTACAAGTGCAATATTAACCGAAAAGGTTTTCAATAGTTTCCATTCCGAAACTGAGATGATGCGCTACATCAAGAAACTTGAGCGTAGAGATATCGCATTAAATCACAGTATGATATCGTTGGGTAGCTGTACAATGAAGTTGAACCCTGCAACCACAATGCTTCCATTAAGCTGGGCTGAGTTTGGCAATATGCATCCATTCGTTCCTGCCGAGCAAGCTCAAGGTTATATGGAGTTAATTAAGGAGTTGGAAAAACATCTTGCCGAGATTACTGGTTTCCACGCAGTATCGCTTCAACCTAACTCTGGTGCTGCTGGTGAGGACACTGGATTAATGGTTATCCGCGAGTACCATATCCGCAGAGGCGAATCGCACCGTAACGTTGCGTTAATTCCTGCTTCGGCTCACGGTACAAACCCTGCCAGTGCTGCATTTGCAGGTATGCAGGTTGTGGTTGTTGCTTGCGACGAGAAAGGAAACATCAACGTTGACGATTTAAAAGCCAAAGCAGAGCAATATAAGGATACACTATCTGCATTCATGGTAACATATCCTTCAACCCACGGAGTGTTCGAGAGCAAAATCCGCGAAATGATGGATATTATTCACCAGAACGGTGGTTTAGTATATATGGATGGTGCAAATATGAACGCACAGGTTGGTTTAACCAGCCCAGGCGAAATTGGTGCCGATGTTTGCCACTTGAACCTACATAAAACATTCGCTATTCCTCACGGAGGTGGTGGTCCTGGCGTTGGTCCAATTGGTGTTGCTAAGCACTTGGCTCCATTCCTACCAAGTCACCCAGTGGTAAAAACTGGCGGAGAGAAAGCCATTAAGGCTGTAGCTGCTGCTCCTTGGGGAAGCGCTGGTGTTATTGCAATTTCGTACGCATACATTTTGATG
>JAEXVC010000013.1 GCA_023406715.1 Bacteroidota bacterium
CCTCAGAATTGGCCATGCCCGATTCTACTAACTCAACTAAGCCTTCGCCTACTTGGTAGCAAACATTTACATCGGATGCAAACTTTCTACTTGTTTCAATGTATAGGCGCCCTTTAAATGTGCCAGCCGTTGCCAAAACACCTATGCTTTTAGTTTTGGTGTTAAGTGATGCAGGTTTAATTGCTGGTTCCATGCCAATAAAGGGCACGTTATAGTTTCCTCGGAGAAAGTCGATTGCAGCAGCGGTTGCAGTGTTGCAAGCCACGACAATGGTTTTACAACCTTTATCGAGTAAAAACTTTGTGATGCAGTTGGATAGTTCAATAATTTTTTCGGGTTGCTTGGATCCATAGGGACAATTTGCTGAGTCAGCAAAATAGATAAACGATTCGTTTGGTAGAATCTTTACCAATTCTTTTAACACCGAAATACCTCCTGCACCAGAATCGAAAATTCCAATTGGAGTATTACTTGAACACATAGTTGTTAATTATTGAAATGTAAAGGTAGAAAAAAAGGGACTAACTAGTTTAAAGTTAATCCCCTATGGTATTTAAAGATAATATTACTTGGTTATGCCTAACTCTTTTTTTACAAGAGGAAGAATATCAATACTTTGCTCAGAAAAATAAAGTAAAGAGCCATTGTTCGAATCAAAAATGTAGGTAAAACCATTTGCTTTGGCAACTTTTTTAATAGCAGCATCAGCTTTTTCAATAACAGGTTTCATCGTTTCTGCTTGGTAGCGCTGGTAATCCTGTTCTGCAGTTTGTTGAAACTCCTGTGCACGTTGTTGCATTTCTTGAAGTTCTTTCTCCTTCATTTCACGGATTGCATCGGAGAATGTAGCACGTTTCTGAACATAATCCTGGTATTTTTTGTTGAATTCGACCTGAAGTTCTTCAATTTGTGATTGTAAGGTTTCAGTATATTTTTTTAATTTAACCTCTGCGCTATCTCTATCTGGCATTTTTGTTAACAACTCTTGGCTGTTAATATGTCCAAACTTGAAATTTTGTGCTTTAGCATTAATCCCAGCAATCGATAAGATTGCACCAACAATTAATAATGTTAATACGTTTCTCATATTTTAAGTTGTTTAGTTTTAGCAAATATAACAATTAATTATTTATAGCCTAGCTTTTGCAACACCTCCTCGCTTTTATCATGCCTAGGATTAGTGTATAGCATATTTGGTGATGCTGCGGAATCAAAAATTACAGCATATCCACCCTCTACAGCAATTTCCTTTACTGTGTTGAAAACTTGATCTTGAATAGGCTTTACAAGTTCTTCGCGTTTTTTGAAAAGCAATCCATCTCTACCAAAGTATTTCATCTGCAATTCTTTGGTTTGGCGTTCCTTTGTAATAATCTCGTCCTCTCTCTTTTTTTTCATATCTTCAGTTAAGAGAACTTTCTCAGCCTGATAATCTTTATAAAGTTTGTCAATTTCAGCGTATTTTTCTTCTATTTCTTTCTGGTATTGTTCAGAAAGTTTATCAATTTGCTCCTGAGCTGCTTTATAGGAAGGTATCTTTTTGAGAATGTAGTCTGTATCAACGAATGCAAACTTTTGAGCCCATAAACTAGTCCCAAGTATGAGCGCCAACAATGTTAACAGTATTTTTCTCATAGTTTTTAAATTAAAGGTTTTAAGTTTTTAGGCAATTTGTTTGCCAAAGTTATGCTATAATTTATTTTTCAAGTTAACTATTGTTAAAATGGCATACCTATTACAAAGTGAAATTGTCCTTTGTTAACCCCCGGTCTTCCTGGAACTGCATCAAATCCGTATGCCCAATCGATACCAAGCATACCAAGCATTGGTAGGAACATTCTTGCTCCAAATCCGGCAGAACGGTGTACGTTAAATGGATTAAATTCATCAAAAGATTTCCATGCATTACCTGCTTCAACAAAGGATAACACATAAATTGCTGCCTGAGGTTTAAGGGTTATAGGGTATCTTAATTCTACAGTATATTTATCGTAAATATGGCCGGCTCCAATCCCGTTTTGATAAGGAGTGAGTGTGCTGTTTTGATAACCCCTTAAGCCAATGGTTTCTTTCCCATAAAGGTTATACCCAGACATACCATCTCCTCCCAAATCAAATCCTTCAAATGGTGAGTAGCCTAAGTCTTTATTAAAGTATCCAAGAAAACCCATTTGGAAGTTTGAATAAACAACCAAGTTTTCCACTAGCGCAAGATACCACTGGATTCTGCCAGTCCATTTATGATACTCAATCCATTTGTACTTTTCGTTGTCGCTAATATCGGATTTGTAATTTTTACCATTAAACAAAGAGTATGGTGGCGTTATTTGAAGCGATAAAGAAAGGTTAGAACCCATTCTAGGATAGATAATTTGATCGGTTGAGTTCCTTGCAAAGGTTGTTTTAAAACTAAGGTTATTAGATTGTCCATCGCTGAAAAGGAAGTATCCTGTCCAATTTTTCAAGTAATAATTTTGGAAACTGACCTCATTATTGATTGTGAAGTAATCATCTGGCCACTTTAAACGAGTACCTAAGCCAACAGATGCCCCTGTTACCTTGAAAAATTTATCGCTGGTTTGGTAAAAATAAGTACTTCCGCTTTGGATTTGATGGTAAATAGAGAAAGAAAAATTTGTAGGCTTACGACCACCTAGCCAAGGCTCTGAGAACGAAAGGCTTATGGATTTGTAATAACTTCCATTGGTTGAGGCTCTTAGGGCTAAAGACTGGCTGTCTCCTGATGGTACAGGACGCCATGCTTTCTTCTCGAACATTCTGCGTACTGAGAAATTTGAAAAACGGATTCCAATAGTTCCTACAAACATTTTATTTCCCCAACCTCCAGATACTTCGAGTTGGTCGTTAGCTTTTTCTTCAAGAATATATTTTAAGTCTACCTTTTTTTCAGCAGGATTTAAGTTAATAGGCTTACAATCCATTTTCTCTGGGTCGAAATGTCCCATTTGAGCAAGTTCTCTAATAGTTCTTGTTATTTCAGATTTACTGAAGAGGTAACCGGGTTTCGTCCAAACCTCACGACGAATAACATGCTCGTTTGTTTTGGTGTTTCCTGTAATGAAAACATTGTTGACTGTAGCCTGCTCGCCCTCGTATATTCTCATTTCAATGTCTACAGAATCATTTTGAATGTCTGTTTCTACTGGATCTAGTTGAAAGAATAAGTAGCCATCGTCCATGTAAAGTGTTGATATAGAGTTCTCATCAACAAATAGCCTTTTCTCAAGTAAGGATCTGTCATAGACGTCACCTTTTTTCATTCCTAATACAGATGAAAGACCCTCTGCTGGTAATTTAGTATTGCCAACCCAAGTAATATTCCGAATATGGTATTGTGGACCTTCGTGGAGTGAAAATTTAATTCCAATACGTTTTTTATTTATCACGTAAACAGAGTCTTTAAGTATTTTCGAATCACGGTAACCGTGTTCATTGTAAAAACTTATAAGATTCTCTTTGCTTTCTTCGTAGTCCGCTTCTACAAACTTTGCCGATTTAAATATGTTAAGATCTCTCCTGTGAATTTTTTTCAACGCTCGTCTTAGTTTTGCATCACTATAGGCTGTGTTTCCGTCAAAGTCAATTTTTCCAATCTTTACTTTACCGTTTTTATGTATGTCAAAAGTGAGTTTTACTCCGTTGGCTATTACGGTATCATTTTCTTGGATGGCATCTACTTCTACATTAAGAAATCCTTTAGCTCTGTAGTGCTTTTTAATAATGGTGATGCTGTTTTCTAGAATGCTCTCGGTGATTTGTCCTCCAGCTCGAAGTTTTATCTTCTCTTTTAGGTCATCAACCTCACCTTTTCTAACTCCTTTGAAATTGAATGAGGAGATTCTTGGCTGTTCTTGAAGAAATATGTCAAGATAAACATCAGAGCCATCAATTTTACTAGCAGAAATTTTAACGTCAGAGAATAATCCTTGATTCCAAAGTTTTTTTAGGGCATTGGTTATTGCATCACCAGGAATTAAAATGGAATCGCCAACAGCTATTCCTGAAACAGATATTAGCACTCCTGAATCGAGAAATTTGAGACCGGATACACTAATCTCTTTGACTAAATATTTCTTTGGGGATTCATAGCTGAAACTATTTTCTTGTGCTGTGGCAGCAAGACTTGCTGCAATAAAGACAAATGCTAGTAATTTACTTTTCAACATATTTAATTTTTGTTGCTCATTAACAAGGCCGTAAAAATAGTATAATTTCTAAAGCAGAATCATTTTGCTTTTAGATTTTATATCAAAAACGGTCAAATATAGATAATAGGGGTGTTTGTCGCAAGCTAAAATTTACAAAATCGACTAAAGTTGCTCGCTAGTTTTACCGAATCGTCTTTCCCTTCTTTGGTATTCAATAATTGCCTTGTAAAACTCTTCCTTTGTGAAATCTGGCCACAACACAGGTGTGAAGTAAAGTTCCGAATATGCTAGTTGCCATAAAAGAAAGTTGCTAAGCCTAACCTCACCGCTTGTTCGTATCATTAATGCGGGATCTGGAATGTTTACAGTGTCGAGATATTGTGAGAATATTTCGGGATTTAAATTATCTACATCAAGTTTGCCGTTTTTGACGTTGAGTGCAATTTTTTTTGCGGCTTCAACTATCTCGAATCTTGCCCCATAGCTTAACGCTAGGATGGTAGTTAGTGTTTTGCAACTACCGGTTTTGTTTATTACGTCTTTGAGTTTTTCTTGAACTGTAATTGGTAGAGCACTAGTGTCGCCAATGGTTAGCAATCTAATATCGTTTTTAAGTAAGGTGTCAATCTCTGAATTAATGGTTTCAACTAAGAGTCCCATTAAAGCATCTACTTCGGACTTTGGTCTGCTCCAGTTTTCTGAGGAGAATGCGTAGAGTGTGAGATATTTAACTCCTATTTCACCAGCCGCCTCGGTTGCAGCCCTAACAGCTTTAACTCCATTTTGATGTCCAAAGATTCTTTGACTACCACGCTGTTTAGCCCAACGGCCATTGCCATCCATAATAATTGCAACATGTTGGGGAACTTTACTTTTGTCTATTTCGTCAATCAGGGTCATCTTAAAAGTATTACTTATATACCGGACAGATTTCTCTATTGTTATACAGTCGATAGGTGTAAACCAACCCTACAAAAGAAATCCAGTCGTTATTGTGTGTTATTACAGTATTATTCAAAGGAGTGTAATTGTCAATGTTGTCGTTCAACGTTTTCTGAAACCTCCATTCCAGAGCGATTGTGTGGCGTTGGATTGGCGTATATTTTACGCCAATCCCAAATGGAATATTTGGAACAACGGCTCCACCGATTTTGGAGATCCCTATACCGAAGTTGACAAAAGGTGTTATTTTCGTTTTTCGTTCGCCAATTGGACTAAAACGCATAAAGTTAAACTCACCCAGGATCTGAGCATCGAGGAGCGATTTGCTAAAGGAGGTTGGAAATGTTCCTGGTAAATAGTAATTGCCTTTGTGTGAGCCAGAAACGGAACCGTATTGGACAGAAGCTCTTATGGAATAAAACTTGTCAAAATTATAACGAAAAATTATCCCAATACCTACGGATGGGGATTGAAATGGAGTAGCCTCGTTGAAATCTCCGTAGTAGTAGTTTCCTCCAATTGTTAACCCAATGTCACGTTTATCCTGCGCCTTTAAACTGTCAGATGCTATAATAATAAATAAAATTAGGGTTATAAATTTGTTCATAAAGAACTAAAACTTTCTTTTAATTTTTTGTAAAAATTTTTGGTAGGGTAATCGGTAGTATAGTTTAAAGTTCAATACATAGTATGTATCATTATGTTTTGAAAAGGATGTTGTCAGTCCATCAAGATGGTCTGACAATACATATCGAGCGCCTAATTCTACTCCTAGTAGTGTTCTTGCCATAATTTGGTATTTCATACCTATACCAAAGGGTATGATAGCGGTGAAATTTTCAGAGTTGTTAAATCTGTCAGAATCAATTAAATCTAATTTCGGGGATACGCTGTAAAACAAACCACCTGCACCGGCAAAGATATAAACGCTCAAAGGTTTGTTGATTTGTCGTAACCCGCCTCGTAAATCCATGACACTATAAAAATAATTTCTATCGCTTTCTGGTATGATGTAAAACATTGCAGTTGCAGTTATCTCAGAGCCAAAGGTTGAAAAGCCATAGTTGCGTTCAGCATTTTTAGAGCCCTTATCTGAACTTCCAAGTGTAAGAAAATTACTAGAGGCTTGAACGTAAAGATATTGGTTTAACCTATAAATGGCACCAACGGATACCCCAGGTCTTAAAGCTTTAAAACTTATATCCTTAAGTCCAAACATATTTTTTGAGTCGGCAGTACCTCCAATGTCTCCAAAGTAATGGGTTACTGGTAGCCCCACAAAAACCTCTAACCTATTTCTCTTCCATGTTTGAGAGTTACAGGTTATAGTAATAAGTGTCAGCAAACATAGAGTTAAAAATCGTTTCATTTAAGTTTCTTTTCAACACAAATATATAACAAAATAATTTTATGACAGTTTCATATAAACGTTGCATGATTTTTAAGTATTGCTTTTAGTTTCGTTTATCTATTCCCCAAAGTAATTTTTCCCTTAGAGTTCTATGGAAAGTTGTTCCTTCTAAGCAAATTACATTGGCAGAAAATGGTGCCTTTTTAAGTTGAATTGTTATGGGCGATTCGCAAATGATGTTCCTTGAGTCTAATGAAAGCAGCACTTTGCCATCTCTGCCTGATGCTTCAAGTCTTAACGTGCTAGTGTCTGGAATTACCAATGGCCTTACAGTTAAGTGATGTGGAGCAATTGCCGAAAGTATAAAGGCTGATAAATTGGGGTTGACTATAGGCCCACCTACACTTAGAGAGTACGCAGTTGAACCTGTAGGTGTAGATATTATTAATCCATCAGCCCAATAGGTACTTAAGTATTCATTGTCGATGTAGGTGTTGATGTTTAACATTGCTGTTCCCGATTTTTGAATCGTAAAATCGTTTAGTCCGTATGGAAAACTCTGAAAAAAATTTGTTTCGGATACAACTTCTAGCATGCTTCGTTTTTCAACATTGTATCTACCTGCAAAAAGCAAATCAATGGCGTTATTCATTTCAGGTATTGAAATGTTTGCAAGGAAACCCAAGCGTCCAAAGTTTACTCCCATAATCGGAATGTTCGATTCTTGAACAAATGCCACAGAATCAAGAAACGTGCCATCGCCACCAAGGCTAACCATATAATCGGCCTTGCCTTTTATTTCTTCGGGTTTGTTGTAACCTTTAATACTGTTGATGTTGAATGATAAGTTGTTTTTAAGATAGTTGAGTAACGGCTCGTATACCCATATTTCGGCATTATATTTTTTTAATTGAGCGAATAAATCTCCGAGGATAATATTGTATTCTGATTCTATATGTTTACCGTAAACAGCAATAATCATTTTTGTAGTTTTAGATGTCAAGAAAGCGGAATAGGAAGTTTAACCTGTCATTCATTAAGTCAGCCTCATCATCTTGCTTCATAAAGGCTCCAACAATATTATAGTCGTAACGGTTGAATGTTTGCTTTATTGAGGTAAGGTCGGATACATTAAGTTTTAGGGTGAGTTCCATTTGGGTGGAGTTGGGGTGTGTGGTGATAAAGGCTGCCAGAATTTTCGCATCGTTTCCTTCCACAATCTGGCTAATTTGTGACATTGAAAAATCGTTGCTGTTCATTTCCAGCACAACAATTCCACCCTTGTGACGCATTGCCGAAATTTCAGCAAAGTAGTGGAGTAGCTCCATAAGAGTTATAACTCCTAGGTAGTTTTTTGAACTATCCAAAACTGGTACGAGTGATAGCTTTAGCCTCGATAAAACTTCCATTACTTCAAAAACGTGTTGCTCTTCAGTAACGTAAGGTCTTAATAGCGAGAGTTGATGATTTCCAAGTGGCTCTTCGGGCATATTTAGGTCGTAGATGTCGTTTTCGGAAATTAGCCCAAGAAATTCCTCATCGTTCACAATGGGCAAGTGCGAAACCTTAAAAATATCCATCCAGTTAAGCGCAGTAATGCCAGTGTCCGAAGTTTTTAGTGCAGGAATTACATCCGAAATCATCTCCTTAGCTACCATAGCGTTCTACGATTAAAAAATCGTTACTTTTGTACAAAGTTAATTTAATTCGTTGCGTTATGACTCATCTAAGTGTAAATATAAATAAAATTGCCACATTAAGAAACGCCCGAGGCGGAAATATTCCTAATGTTTTACAGGCAGCCATAGATTGTCAGCGTTTTGGGGCTGAGGGGATAACCGTACATCCTCGTCCTGATGAACGTCATATCCGTTATCAGGATGTTAGGGATATCAAACCGATTATTACCACTGAGTTTAATATTGAGGGTTATCCTTCCGATTCGTTTATCGAATTAGTGTTAAGCGTAAAACCCCACCAGGTAACATTGGTTCCTGACCCACCAGAGGCAATAACTTCCAGCAATGGCTGGGATACTATCACACATAAAGAGTATCTTAAAAAGATAATTTCTATTTTCCACAGCAATGGAATAAGAACCTCAATATTTGTAAATCCTGATGTTGAGTTGGTTAAGCACGCTGCCGATACTAAAACCGATAGGGTTGAACTCTACACTGAGCCATACGCCACAAACTATCCGTTGAATAGAGAGAAGGCCATTGAGCCATTTGTTTCTGCAGCCATCGCCGCACAAGGCGTAGGGTTAGGTTTGAATGCTGGTCACGATTTGAGTTTGGAGAACCTTAATTACTTTGCGAAGAATATTCCAAATTTACTGGAAGTATCGATTGGCCACGCCTTAATTAGCGATGCACTTTACTTTGGATTGGAGAACACAATTCAGCTATACCTTAAACAGTTGAAGTTCTAATGGATTTGTTTTACCGTGAGGTGGGCACTGGCTTTCCTGTGGTTGTTTTGCACGGGCTGTATGGCTCGTCCGATAATTGGTTGAGCATTGCCAAGCAATTGGGCGAGCACTATAGGGTAATACTTGTGGACCAGCGCAATCATGGTAATAGCCCTCACGCCCAAACTCATACTTACAATGATTTAGCGAATGATTTGTATGGATTGGTGAGTAAGTTAAGCCTTACGCAATTCCATTTAATAGGTCACTCAATGGGTGGGAGGGCTGCCATGCTATTCCAAACCCTTTACCCGAATTTTTTGAAATCTCTAATTGTTGTGGATGTTGCACCTTGGGGATATTCTGGCACTGATAAATGGTTTGTGGATAGCTACAACGAGCATAGGTCTATAATTAATGGGATGAAATCGTTGCCAATAAGCAATATCGAATCCAGAATTGAAGCAGATAAACTGCTTTCGGTTTCAATTTCATCCGATAGGTTGCGCCAGTTCCTGTTTAAAAATTTACGTCGAGATTCCCAAGGGAAGTTCTACTGGTCAATAAATTTGGATGTTTTGGATAAGAGCCTTGAGGAGATGATTCTGGGTGTTGATGTGGATAGGCGAGTTGTGCAGGATCTTGATGTGCTATTTATTAAAGGTGATAATTCAAACTACATTCATTCGAGCCGCGAGGGAGAAATATCCGAAATATACCCAAAAGCAAAACTTGTCAATGTGAAAAATGCAGGCCACTGGGTTCATGCAGAGCAGCCTCAAGTTTTTATTGATGAAGTTCTTAGTTTTCTATCTTCTATTTAAGCATCGGCATTCTCTATATTGCTGGGCTCAATAATTGGCAATCCCTTGTACCTTAAAAATAGTTGGGCAACGGCCAAAACATCTTTTTCGCAGTAGGTTACAATTCTTTCCAGTTCTCCATTGTAGTAACACTCTGCAACTTGACTACCATCAATATCGTCCTTTGGCGAAGGAATATTGAAAATAAAAGTTAGCAGGTTTAGCGATGTGTAATGCTTGTAGTCGCCAAACTTCCATAGCTCCATAGTGTCGAGGGTTTTCACTTCCCAAGGTTTTTTGCCTGCAACATCTAAAATATCGGGAATTTCAACTCCAGTTATCAGCATTCTGCGGGCAATGTAAGGGAAATCGAATTCCTTGCCGTTGTGGGCGCAAAGGTTAGCCGCAGGTCGCTTTGCGAAACGGTTTAGCATCTGAGCAAAATCCTCAAGCAGCACTTTCTCATCATCGCCATAAAACGATTTTACCCTAAAGTGGCGAACACCTTCTTTGTTTACAACAAACCCTACTGATATGCAAATTATCTTCCCGAATTCGGCGTATATTCCAGCTCTGCTATAGACTGATTCAGGTGAATCAGATTCTTTAATAAGAGTTTGAGCCTTTTTATCCCACAACTTTTTATGTTCTTCTGATAGTTGTGCGTACTCAGGAAGTTGAGGAACGGTTTCAATGTCGAGGAAAAGGATATCTTCGGGTTTGATGTCGTTTAGCATACCTATAGTAGATTGTGTGAACGCAAAGTTTTTTCAATGATAGAAGTAAGAATGTTTATGGCAACAGAGTTGTTTCCTCCCTGGGGCACAATAATATCGGCATAACGCTTGGTTGGTTCAATGAATTGCAGGTGCATAGGCTTAACGGTCTTCTCGTATCGTTCTAGAACTTTATTCACAGAACGTCCACGTTCTACAATATCACGGGCAATAACACGCGAAAGCCTATCGTCAGCATCAGCATCAACAAAAACCTTAATATCCATTAGTTTGCGGAGTTCGTCGCACGAGAATATTAGAATTCCTTCCACAATTACTACATGTCGGGGTTGGATAGGAACTGTCTCTTTAGCGCGGGTACAGGTTAGGTATGAGTATATTGGTTGTTCAATGGGCTCACCATTCTTTAACTTTTTGATATGCTCAACAAGTAATTCGAATTCAATGGATTCCGGATGGTCAAAGTTCATCTCCTGTCTTTGTTCAAGCGGTAAATGGGAGTTGTCCATGTAGTATGAATCCTGGGGGATTACGACTACTTCGCCCTGTGGTAGTGATTCAATAATTCTATTTACCACTGTTGTTTTTCCTGAGCCGGTGCCACCTGCAATACCAATAATGAGCATTTTATGTAGTTTTGTTGTTAGTAATAGTTTTAACTTTGCAAAAATAATCAAACTAAGGTAAGAAATTTTAGTTTAACTCAAGGTTGATATTTAAAATTTAGAATAGATGAGTGAAGGTTTATATCCGTTGAAGTTCATACCCCAATATAAGGAGCGAATTTGGGGTGGCGATAATTTGAAAAAGATTCTTGGTAAAGATGTACCTGCCGATATGGCTAGATGTGGCGAGAGCTGGGAGATTTCGTCGGTGGAGGATAGTGTGTCGGAAGTTGCGAATGGATACCTTGCGGGTAATACGCTGGAGGAGTTGATAGAGGTTTACATGGGCGACTTGGTTGGCGATTCCATTTACGAAAAGTTTGGTGTTGAATTTCCATTGCTAATTAAGTTGATTGACGCGCAGGATGTAC
>JAEXVC010000022.1 GCA_023406715.1 Bacteroidota bacterium
TAAACGACTGCTCTGCCGATAATTCCGATATTGTTCTGGAAAACTTCCAAAAACAGTACCCTCACCTTAAAATTACCACCATTAAGGAGGACGAAAAATTTTCGCACACTAAAAAACTAGCCTTAACCGTTGGTATAAAAGCATCTAAAAACGAGTGGTTGCTCTTAACCGATGCAGACTGTGTTCCGCAAAGCGATTTATGGCTCGCCACTATGGCCGAAAACTTTAAGGGCAATACAGAGGTTGTTTTGGGCTATGGGGGCTACTTGTCAGAAAGAGGCTTGCTAAACAAGCTAATTCGTTTTGATACGATGCTTATTGCGATGAACTATTTTGGCTTTACACTTATTAAAAAACCGTATATGGGTGTAGGGCGAAATTTAGCCTATAAGCGTAGTTTATTTTTTAAGAACCGAGGATTTGCTTCACACAGTCAGCTAGATTCTGGCGATGATGATTTGTTTATCCGCGAAGTTGCCAACAAAGCTAACACGGTTGTAGAATTCAGGCACGAGGCGCATACCTTATCTGTTCCGCGCAAAACACTCTCCAATTGGATAAGGCAGAAACGTCGACACACATCAACATCAAAATACTATAACTCTGGCATAAAATTACTACTTGGACTTGAGCCCTTTTCACGACTTTTATTCTTCCTTAGTGCTATAGCATTAATTGCATTCCTCTACTTTCCTTATGTTGTGGGCTCAGTAGTAATAGTTAGGATGATTATTAAACTTTCCATCATCAAAGCTGTTATGAAAAAACTGAACGAAAAGAAAATATTGTTAACTTCGCTTTTATGGGATTTTTATTCGTTATATTTTTACAGCAAACTATTATTGCTTAATAGCGTTACAAGCAAAAAAACAAAATGGAGATAGCCCCAGATAACTTATCGGACAAAGCCAAATTCGACCTAACGCTGGTAGAGAAGGCCATTAACGGCGATCAAAAAGCTTACGCCGATTTAATGGATAGATACCGCGATGCTATCTACTTTATGCTTCTTAAGATGGTTAATAATAAAAGCGACGCGGAGGATTTAACCCTCGAAGCTTTTGGAAAAGCATTCAAAAACATCCACCAATACACCCCTAACTACGCCTTTAGCACTTGGCTCTTCAAAATAGCCACCAATAACTGTATTGACTTTATAAGAAAGCGCAAAGCCAACACAATATCTATAGACCAAAACGTAGATGACCAAGAAGGCTCATACATCCCTCCCACCGCAATGCTATCATCGGGTAGTCCTGACCCTGAGGAAAATCTTATTAAAGAGCAAAATATAAAACTTGTGCAGGAGGTAGTATCGAAACTAAAACCCCGATACCGCAAACTAATTGAACTACGTTATTTTAAGGAATACTCATACGAAGAGATTGCCGAGGAACTAAACCTTCCGCTTGGAACAGTTAAGGCTCAGCTCTTTAGGGCACGAGAGTTACTTTTTAATATACTAAACAACTTACCACCTCACCACTAATTTATGGAAGCAATACTTAACTACTTTCCTGAACTAAGTCAGACTCAACGTGAAAAGATTCAGGAATTGGATAAGCTTTATAGGCATTGGAATGCTCAAATCAATGTAATTTCCAGAAAGGATATCGACAACATCATGATTCACCATGTGCTACACTCCTTATCAATTGGAAAAATCATCAATTTCATGAAAGGTACACGCATAATGGATATTGGCACAGGTGGTGGTTTTCCTGGAATTCCTTTGGCTATTATGTTTCCACAATGCGAATTCACGCTAGTTGATTCAGTTGGAAAAAAGACCATTGTAGCGCAGGAGGTTGCAAATGCACTGGGACTTAACAATGTTACGGTTTTAAAAACTAGAGCTGAGGATTTTCCTGAAAAGTTCGATTTTGTTGTAAGCAGAGCAGTTGCTCCAATACCTCAACTTATTAACTGGACAAAGAAAAATGTAAAGCCGGGCGGCGCAAACTCACTCCCAAATGGAATGATATTCCTTAAAGGTGGCGATATATCCGAAGAACTAAAGCCATACCGCAAACACTGCGAAAAGTGGAATATTCGGAATTTATTTGAGGAGGAGTACTTTGAGGAAAAGTATATTGTATTTATTCCTGCTTAATAAGAGAATTCAGTTTAACTCTGAAACATTTTAAACAATATTCTTTTTTTAGTTTGAAAAATATTTTACCTTTGCAATCCCAAAAAATACTTTTGGATATATAACTAATTGATAATCAAAGCAAGTAAAAATAATAAAAGGTTACTACAATGAAAAGAACGTTCCAACCCTCGAATAGAAAGAGGAAAAATAAACACGGGTTCCGCGAGCGTATGGCAACAGCTAATGGTCGCAGAGTATTGGCTGCTCGTCGCGCAAAGGGAAGAAAGAAACTTACAGTTTCCGATGAGTACACCCATAAGTAAGATACAATAAAATATTACAGGTAAAGGCGGGAATAATCCTGCCTTTTTTGTTTAATAGCTATCTTTACCCGTAAAATTTTAATCTGATGGAACATCTGTTATCTACATATATTTCCGATTCCAAATTGGCCGAATCGCTAAAGCAAATAGTCAATAAAGTGCTTGCCAATGAAAGAATTTCCGTTAACGAAACCATTGAACTTTACGAAAAGGCTGAGCTTGGACTTCTTTCGCAGCTTGCCAGCATAGTGTGTTCCCGAAAAAACGGAGACAACATCTACTTCAACAAAAATTTTCATATTGAGCCTACCAACCTTTGCATTTACAACTGCAAATTCTGCTCGTACCACAAAGGAGTTAACGATCCACAGAGCTGGGAGATGAGCAAAAACGATGTTGTTGAAGCGGCAAAAAAGTTTGTTGGCAAGGATGTTACGGAGGTGCATATCACTGGAGGCGTTCATCCTAAATGGACCTTGGATTACTACGGAGAGATGGTTCAGAGCATTAAAAAAGTTCTCCCAAATATACACGTTAAAGCTTTTTCGGCGGTTGAACTCGAGTACGTTATTAAGAAAGCAAAACTGAACTACCGCGATGGAATGAGAAAGTTAAGAGCCTACGGGCTTGATTCTATACCTGGTGGAGGAGCCGAAATATTCAACCCCGAGGTTAGGGAGAAGATTAGCCACGATAAAGCATCGGGCGAGACATGGTTAGCCATTCATGAAGCGGCCCATCAAGAAGGCATATACTCCAACGCCACAATGCTTTATGGCCATGTAGAGAGTTATAGACATAGGGCTGAGCACATGGATGCAATCCGAAGCCTACAAGACAAAACTAAAGGTTTTAACTGTTTTATCCCGCTAAAATTCCGGGCAGCCAACAATCCTATGGGCTACCTAGGTGAGGTAAGCCTAACCGAAGATTTAAGAAACTTTGCAGTATCGCGTATCTTTTTCGACAATATCACCCACATTAAAGCCTACTGGCCAATGCTGGGGAGAGAGAACACTAAACTTGCCCTGGCATTTGGGGTCGATGATATTGACGGAACTATTGACGATACCACTAAAATATACTCAATGGCAGGCGCTGAGGATCAAAAACCAAGAATGACCGTTGATATGCTAACCAATATAATTAGGGATGTTGGTAAAATTCCGATGGAGAGAGACTCGCTTTACAATGCCATCAGAGAATATTAGCCGTACGGATTAATTATTGAACCCAAAGCAATTTTTATTAAATGATAGTGTTATTTTTGTTGTCGGTTAAACATCTATATCTTAATTCTTATTATGGAAAAAATTAAGGCATTCCTTAACAAACTGGTTCAAAACCCTTACGTTAAAACTGTTCTTATAGCAATGGGAATATCACTTACATTCCTAATTGTTTTGATGATTTATTTAAGAATCTACACCCGTCATAACCAAAGTTTCCCTACGCCAGACTTTAGAGGTAAATCGGTAACCGAACTTAAGAAAATGGCTAACGACGAGCATCTTAGGGTTGAAATATCGGACTCGGTTTACATTTTTAACCGCAAGCCAGGTAGCGTAATTGACCAAAATCCAGAACCAGGTACACACGTTAAAAAAAACAGACGCGTTTTTATTACCATAAATGCCACAAACCCAATAAAAGTGGAAGTGCCAAACATTGTTGGTTTCACAATGCGTCAAGCAAAGGCAATATTAGAGCAGCAAGGTCTTGAGGTTGGAGCTCTTTCGTTTAAACCCGATATGGGCGTAAACAACGTTCTTGACCAACGCTATGGAGGCAAAAGCATTGCTGCTGGAACACTTATTCCAAAAGGTTCTAAAGTAGATTTACTTTTAGGTATGGGAATGCACGGAGAGCGTACGGGCTTACCATTACTAATAGGGCTTAAACTGAATGATGCCCGCAACAGAATTATTGAATCGTCGTTAAATGTTGGAAGAATTAGGTTCGATGAAACAATAATTGACTTTAAGGATTCGTTAGATGCTAGGGTTTACAGCCAGTACCCTGCATACACCGAACCCAACGCTATAGGTTTTGGTGCCAAGGTAGATATTTGGTTAACCCTAAATCAATCCAGAATTCCTAAAATTGAAAGAGCTCAAGTTGACTCGCTTTACAACGAGGAAGACATGGATGATGTTATTGAATAAGTGAAACCAAAACTTGAGAATGAATTTCAAAAAACTTGCATATACTTTTCTTATTAGCACCATTGTTCTTGCTGCTAACGCACAGGAAGTGCTAGTAAACCTTTCGTCGTATCCTACTCCTAAGGCTGATAATAAAACTAAGGTATCACTTTTAAAAGCCAAAAGCATTCTTGAACTACCTTTTTTTGATGATTTCGCAAGACCAACGGTTTTTCCAACTTCTGAACTATGGGAATCGTCCGATGTACTATGTAACTTAAATTATGCCATAAACCCACCAACCATAGGTGTAGCCACATTTGATGCCATAAATAGGAAAGGTGAACTTTACGAATGGCTAACCACAACCCCGCAGGGAGCAGATACACTAACATCACTCCCAATTAATTTGGTTTACCCTGCAAGTGATAGTATCTACCTATCGTTTAGCTTTCAGCCAAGAGGTCTGGGCATTGACCCAACAGATAGAGACTCCCTTGTTCTTGAGTTATGGGATGAAGTGCAAACAAAATGGGTTAGAGCATGGTCGGCCTCGTATACAAAAGATTCGCTTAGGCAAAATAATATTCTTAATAAGAAATTAAAAAAAGTAGAGTCCGACACTCTTCACAAAACCTTCCATAATGCTATTATTTGCATTGAAGATGAAGGTCTCCTGACCTCTAACTTTAAGTTTCGCTTTATAAACTACGCATCCATTTCGGAAAATGCAACCGTTCCCGGATTACGAGGTAATTCAGACCATTGGCATATAGATATGGTTTACCTTAATAAGGATAGGTTTTTTGAGGACACTGTTTTCAATGATGTGGCATTCTCCAGACCAATAAAGAACCTGATGATTAATTATACCTCGGTTCCTTGGTCGCATTTTTCTAGTGCTTATAGTTCGGAGTTTCCGTCTCCATTAAAAATTAACACCTACTACAAAAACCTTGGGCCAATAACTTGGTTAGTTTCCACAAAATTTAATATTTACGATTTGTCTGGATTAAAACCTGATTCATTATT
Source organism: Bacteroidota bacterium (assembly GCA_023406715.1). Lineage (GTDB taxonomy): Bacteria > Bacteroidota > Bacteroidia > Bacteroidales > Tenuifilaceae > SB25. The sequence goes on from JAEXVC010000022.1 coordinate 5,595, forward strand.
CCCAGGAGGTGTTGCCAACATTGATCCATACCAAGAATATTTCTATTCACGTTTCTTCGATTTAAGTATCAAGTCGGCTTGGCAAGATTCAGCGAAATACTCAATTCAGTCAATAATTACACTTTTTAATACACCAAAAAGCACAATCCCAACTCATTTTTTGTATAACGACACTATTTCTAGAGTTATTGAATTCCATAACTACTACTCATTTGACGATGGCTCTGCCGAGATGGGCTATGGGCTTTTTGGCGAAGGAACCATAGGGGCAACCGTTGCGCAAAAGTTCTACAACTACAAAGCCGATACCCTTAAAGGTGTTATGATTTACTTTAATAGAACCTATAACGATGCCAACGATAGGCCTTTTAGACTTATGGTTTGGGACGACGACAACGGTAAGCCGGGCAATGTAATTTACCAGAAAAACAGCGTAAGGCCTAAATTTACCTATAGCCTAAATAAATTCTCCGTTTACAGGATAGACCCACTAGTTATACCCGCTGGAAACTTTTACGTAGGCTGGATGCAAGAAAATCAGGATATGCTTAATGTGGGATTCGACATGAATACCGACAGCAAAAGTAGGCTATTCTACAATATGTATGGCGATTGGGAAAATACTCAAAAAGAGGGCACCTTGATGATTCGTCCAATATTTGGAAAAATGCACCAAATCCCTACGAATGTTACGCCTATTCCAACAAATCCGAATATATCTATCTACCCAAACCCTGCAAAGGATAATATTTCCATAAAGCTTGATAATGATGCTGAAATTGCAACTATTCAAATAATCAACTCGATTGGGAACGTTGTGATGAGCCAAAACTACTACAATCAGGAACCTATCAATATCCAGAATATCCCTACAGGACTTTACATCGTAAAAATTTGCCCCAAAAAGGGCAAATGCATCACAAGCAAACTGCTGATTGTGCGATGATTGATGAGAACCTACAGGATATAGACGAACTCGACGAGTCGGCCGAAGAGCAGTCGGAACTGTACGAGCATTTCCGCATTGAGGTCGATAAAGGCCAAACACTTATCAGGATTGATAAATTCCTTACGGATAAAATCCGAAATGTAAGCCGTAACCGAGTTCAATCAGCCGCCGATGCAGGAAATATTTTGGTTAATGGCAAGGCCATTAAATCGTCGTACAAGGTAAAACCCTTCGATTCCATATCGATTGTACTGGCATATCCGCCCCGCGAGGTTGATGTTAAGGCCGAGAATATTCCGATTAAGGTTATTTACGAGGACGAAGAACTGCTTTTGGTCGATAAACCCGCAGGAATGGTAGTTCATCCCGCCCACGGCAACTATACCGGAACCCTTGTAAATGCACTACTGTATCACTTAAAAGATGTTCCGCTATTCAGCACTGGCGAGGTTCGTCCAGGTTTGGTTCACCGTATCGATAAGAATACATCTGGAATTTTGGTAATAGCCAAAACCGAACTGTCGATGAATAGGCTTGCCAAGCAATTTTTCGACCGCACCACATCGCGGAAGTATGTTGCGCTGGTTTGGGGCGATATGGAAACGGAATCCGGAACAATTACAGGCCATATTGGCCGTAGCATCCGCGACCGCAAAAAGATGCAGGTATTCCCCGATGGTGAACAGGGCAAACACGCCGTTACCCACTGGAAAGTTCTGGAACGCCTTGGATTTGTAACACTTATTGAGTGTAAACTGGAAACAGGCCGTACTCACCAAATTCGTGCACACTTAGAGTATATTAAGCATCCGCTTTTCAGCGATGAGGTTTACGGAGGCGATAAGATTCTTAAAGGAAACTTGACCACAAAGTATAAGCAGTTTGTTGAGAACTGCTTTGAGATATGCCCACGTCACGCACTACACGCTCAAACATTAGGATTTACACA
>JAEXVC010000040.1 GCA_023406715.1 Bacteroidota bacterium
AGATAGAACGGTTTTATTTCCGTCTTTTTCCTTCATTTTCAGTTGCTCCCAATTCTGAATTACCTCATTGGAATCGTTCACCTTAACATCTCCGTAAATATGCGGATGTCGATATATCAATTTCTTCGAAAGGCTATTTATAACATCTACAATGTCGAAAGCTTTTTGCTCATCGGCAATTTTGGAGTAGAAAACAATATGAAGCAGAATATCACCGAGTTCCTTTTGGATTGAGGCCAAATCGTTTTCAAGAATTCCATCGGAAAGTTCGTATGTTTCTTCAATGGTAAGCGGACGAATTGTATCCATTGTTTGGCTTTTATCCCACGGGCATTTATCTCGGAGTTCGTCCATAATATCCAACAACTTTCCGAATGCTTCAAGGGCTTCTTTCTTGCGTAAATCGTTATTCATTTCTTGTTTTTTAATTGTCGTGGAACTTTACCATAATGCTGGAGCCAACCTGTAGCGCGTGCATTTCGGCTGCAAAACCGTTATTTAGAGCAACTTCCAATAGGTTTAGCGTGTTAAACAGGGCTAAAAGTTCACCTTCCTCCACGTCGGAGTAGGTTTTAACAATCTCATCAATCCTGTAGTTGAAACTCTGAACATAGATTGTAAATCTTCGTCCTTTGCCTACGCGTTCAAATAAATCGCGCGATATATTGGTTATTGCATTAAGGTAGGAGTCAATAAAAATAACACTTCCAGTGATAGTTGTGTCGTCAATAGCCGCCCTAAGCGGAATGCTCTGCTTGTAATTCTCTGTGATAACAGCAATGTCGTCAAGTTCCGAGTTGCTAATTAATGCTTTAACTGCCGATGCAGCGGCATCGAGCGATGCAAAGCTGGAACGATCCTCGTAGGGAAACGAAAAAACCTTTTTAGGAGTATCCTTGGTAATTAAACCTAGAATTCCATTGTCGGGAATAATTAAGTAATGATTTCGATACTCAAAAAGCAGCAACTGTTTGCCTTCGGTATTTTCAGTATTCACTAAACAAAGATGTATGGTGCCCTGTGGAAAATTCTCGAAGCTGTGCTTAAGCACAAAGGCGGCATGCATATGGTCGAACGACGGAACTTTGTTGCTCAACTCAACAATATTTAAGTTTGGCGAAATGGAAAGCAATCGGCCAGTAAGCATTCCGATATAGTAATCGTGCCTGTTCCAGTCGGTTGTGAGAGTTATTATCTGAGTTTTTGAGTTACCGTTTTCCATAATCGCAAAACCTACCACAAAAGTAATAATAAAGTTGGAAGGATATGGTTTGAAAGGGAAAAGTATAAAAAGAGGTCGGGGTGGTATGTTGAAAGTTGATCGTGGGAGTTAAGAGTTAAAATTACACCTAATGTCTACAATCTTACTAACAACGAACAACGAACAACAATCAACTACTCTGTCAATAAGTTTTTAATATTTAGTTTTTGCCCAATGCGTAAATAGCAGTTGTTGAATTATCTTTGTGCATATTTTTATTAGATGACATCGAAAAAAACAGTGAGCGAAAGAATTATCCTAATTGAGGGTATCGACCCTTTAGTTCTTTACGGCGTTAATAATACACGCTACGATTCAATTGCACGTCATTTCCCAAAACTCAAACTTATTGCCCGTGGCAACGAAATTAAGGCCATTGGCGATGATGATTTAATTGATGAGTTGGAGGATAAAATCAATAAAATGATTGATTTCCACCGAAAGTATGGCTACTTGACTGAAACGAATATTCAGGATTTCCTTACCGATAATCTTGAATCTATCAATCAGGCCGAGGAGGATGCTGCCGATGTGCTTGTTTTTGGAAATCACGGAAAGGTTATAAAGGCAAGAACTGTAAATCAGCGTAAATTAGTTGAGTTATATAGCGATAACGATTTGCTTTTTGCCATTGGCCCAGCAGGCTCTGGTAAAACATACACTGCCATAGCACTTGCTGTTCGGGCATTGCGTAACAAGGAGGTTAAGCGCATTATTCTTACGCGTCCTGCTGTTGAGGCTGGTGAGCGATTGGGTTTTTTACCCGGCGATATGAAGGAGAAGCTCGATCCTTACTTACAACCCCTTTACGATGCCCTGCATGATATGATTCCAGCCAAGAAGTTGGTTGAATTTATGGAGGATGGAACTGTGCAGATTGCACCGTTGGCGTTTATGCGTGGTCGTACGCTCGATAATGCTTTTGTTATTTTGGACGAAGCGCAAAATACAACAATTAGCCAGATGAAGATGTTTCTTACCCGTATGGGTAAAAGTGCAAAGTTTGTTGTAACTGGCGATTTAACGCAGATAGATTTACCCCGAAAAGAGGATTCGGGACTTGTAAAAACTATAAAAATCCTTGATGGAATAAGCGATATTGCAGTTATTAACTTTGATGTGCGCGATATTATTCGCCATAAACTTGTTAAGTACATTGTAAGTGCTTTTGATAGGGATGCCGAGGAAAAACTTCAACGACAAAACACTAATCAAAATAATAATCAATCAACCTTAGAGTAGTTATGGAAAAGGCTATCGTTCGTACCGATTTCAACTTCCCTGGCCAGACAGGGGTTTACCACGGAAAAGTTCGAGATGTGTACAACATCAAAAACGAGTTTTTGGCAATGGTTGTATCTGACCGAATCTCCGCTTTCGATGTTGTGCTTCCAAAAGGAATTCCTTACAAGGGACAGGTGCTTAACCAAATTGCATCGAAGTTCCTAGATGCAACATCCGACATTGTTCCTAACTGGAAAATTGCAACTCCAGACCCCATGGTAACAATTGGTCATATGTGTGAGCCATTCAAGGTGGAAATGGTGGTTCGTGGATATTTAACCGGTCACGCTTGGCGCGAGTACAAGTCTGGTAAACGTTCAATTTGCGGCGAGGCTATGCCCGAGGGAATGAAGGAGCATCAGAAATTTCCAAAGCCACTTATTACGCCTACCACAAAGGCTTCGGAGGGTCACGATGAGGATATCTCAAAGGCAGATATTATCAAAACAGGATTGGTTAGCAAGGAGGATTACGAGCAGTTGGAGAAGTACACCCTTGCTCTTTTTGAGCGTGGAACTCAAATGGCTGCAAAAATGGGACTTATTTTGGTTGATACTAAGTACGAGTTTGGAAAGAAGGATGGTAAAATCTATCTAATCGACGAGATTCATACTCCCGATTCATCGCGCTATTTCTATGCTGAAGGGTATGAGGAGCGTTTGGCAAAAGGCGAAGACCAACGTCAACTATCCAAAGAGTTTGTTCGTGAGTGGTTAATGGCCAATGGTTTTCAAGGTAAGGATGGCCAAAAAGTTCCCGAGATGACTGATTCAATAGTAAATCAGATTACTGAGAGGTACATAGAACTTTACGAAAATATTACTGGCGACAAGTTTGTTAAGTCCGAGGGTACTGATGTTTTGAAACGTATAGAGCAGAATATCTTAAATTTCCTTAATAAGTAATATCAAACCCCTCAAGGGTTCCAAACCCTTGAGGGGATATCAATATTACTCTATCAACTCCATTATCGCATCTCTGTCCGCCAACCTCAAAGGATTATTCGTATCAATAAATAATTGTGCCAGATGCTCTTTCTTGGCCTGAAGTTTAAGGATTTTCTCTTCTACAGTATTTAGTGAGATAAAGCGGTAAACAAATACATTTTTCTGTTGACCAATCCTGTGGGCACGCGATGTGGCTTGCATTTCGGCTGCTGGATTCCACCACGGGTCGAGTATAAAAACGTAATCCGCAGCGGTAAGGTTTAATCCAACACCACCTGCTTTGAGCGAAATTAGGAAAACTTGCTTCTCGGGATTGCTCTGGAATTCTTCAACAATTTTTCCTCGGTTAGCTGTTTCTCCGGTAAGCATTTCGTAACCAATATTTTCTTGTTTCAAGTATACCTCAACTTGCTCAAGATGCTTTACGAACGATGAGAACACAAGTATTTTATGCTTTTCGGCAATAATATTCTCAATGCTACGGGTTACCTCATCGAATTTGCCAGAATCTAACCCAGAGTATTCGTCCAATAGGGCTGGGTGATTGGCTATTTGACGTAAGCGCATCAATCCTGTAAGAATTGATATAGACGATTTCTCAACTCCAACCTGCTCAATACTTTCGATAATAGAGTTGCGAATCATCGATTTCTCCTTCTCGTAAACCTCCTGCTGCATATCGGACATATCGCAGTAAATAATCTGCTCGGTCAGTGGCGGTAGGTCTTTGGCAACTTGTTCCTTGGTTCTGCGCAGTATTAGTGGCTCAATGATGCTTTTCAGTTGCTTTTCCTTTTCCGTATCGGCGTTTTTTTCGATAGGGATAATAAACTCATCGCGGAACGATTTCAAACTACCCAGCATTCCTCGGTTTAAGAAATTCAGCTGCGACCAAAGGTCGCTAAGCGAGTTTTCAATTGGTGTTCCACTTAATGTTAGGTAATGGTTCGCCTTTAAAAGCAGAACTGAACGGTATATTTTGGAGAATGGATTCTTTATGGTTTGGCTTTCGTCCAGAATCACATAGTTGAACTTCAAATCCTTGAAAAAATCAATGTCGTTTCGGATTATTCCGTAGGTTGTAATTACAATATCGTACTTCTGCAGTAACGATGCCGATTTTGTCCGCTGAGCCCCAGTGTAAACAAATACATTTTGGTCTGGAGTAAACCTATTGGCCTCTTTTAGCCAGTTATGAACAAGTGAAGTTGGGACAACAATCAACGATGTTTTGATACTTTTTTCAGGATGATTACCTGCAAACTGAAGCATAGCCAGAGTTTGAAGGGTTTTACCTAGACCCATATCGTCGGCTAAGCAACCATTCATTCCATTCTGGTAAAGCAAATATAGCCAGCAGTAACCCTGCACCTGATAATCGCGAAGCGTAGCATTAAGGTTATGCGGAATACTTACACCCTCAATTTGCGATTGACTAAACTTTGTGTTAAGCGCTTTTGCCTCAGGAGCATCAATCTGATTATCGACAAGTACGCTGAATAGCGATTTTGATACTTTCAACTTCTCGTCGGACTCTTTTCCCATCAGGAATAGTGGCTTGTATTTGGTAAACCAAATCTCAGGAAGAACAAATATCTGTCCGTTAGGTAGCATAAATTCTCTATTCCCTTTAACAATGTGTTTTTTTAAGTAGATAAAAGGTATTTCGAATTCACCCAGTTTAACTCGTCCGTAAAGGTCGAACCAATCCTCTTCGGATTTTGCCGATAAATCGAGTTGAAAAGTTTTTAGGTAAAAATCTCTGTTTACGTATGCTTGTTTTACGGTAATCCCAAATTTTTCAAGATTTTCACTGTTGATATTAATCCACTCAACAATTATATGGAGTGTATCGGTACTTTTAGAGTCCATATCAACAGGGATGAACTCGGCATCGCTTACCTTTTTTAATTGTAGTTGATTTACTAAAGTATCAATAATTGATTTTTCCCAAATTTCATCTCTGCTAAACTTTGTAAAGGAGTAGTTTCCATTATCCAACTTTAAGTAAACCTCATTCGCCAAAGTTGCATTTGCCAGATAATTTCTATTACTGTACTGATAGTTTAATGTTAAGCAAGCCCCACCGCTAAGGCGCTCCTCTAAAGTTAAAAATGCTCGTCCATCAACCTTTTCCTCAATAATATCGAACCCAACAGCCTCAACCAGCTGATTCCTTATTGTGCTAAGTACAAAGGTTTCCATATACTTTTGTTCGGCGGTTTTTGGAATGGTAATATGGCTTTTGTTCACAAATGGGCTCAATTTCTTTCCATCAATCCCATTAAAGCGATAAATTTTGTTCCCAATTCTAACAATACAGGGTTCGTTGGCGATGACTTCGCTGTTGCCAATCTCAATTTTTATTTTTTTACCACTACACGATGCTGATATGGAGTACTTAAACTCATCGGCATTTCTTTCGAATCGGAACAAGGGTTGGGCAATTTCAATCTCAATATTTAGCCTTTTTTCGGAGTAAAGCGAGTTTGCATTTTTATCCCTGATAAATATTGGAACATTAGTGTTTGCTGCAATATCAATACATTTTGCAATCCTACGCTCAATGTAACTCCTAATATAC
>JAEXVC010000068.1 GCA_023406715.1 Bacteroidota bacterium
CCACTAACACCAAGCAAAATGGAATCGTCTGGTGTGGTTAAATTGTTGTCACGAATAAAGTTGATAAATCTATTCTGCATTTTCGATGGTTGCGTTTAATGTGGTAAGAATAGCCTTGGCTTTCAGCAAACACTCATTGTACTCCTTTTCTGGTTCTGAATTAAAAGTTATTGCTCCACCAACGGTGAACGAAAGATAGCGATTTTCTTTGTTGTAAAGTAAACTCCGAATAACCACGTTAAAATCAAAATCGTCATTTGGCGCAAAATACCCCACAGCACCAGAAAAAAGCCCACGTTTGGTGCGTTCAAACTCCTCAATTAGTTGCATTGCTCTAACCTTAGGTGCGCCAGTCATTGAACCCATTGGAAAAGTCGCCTTAATTGGCTCAATTGAACCGATGTTGGGCTTCAACTTACAGGTAACTGTTGATATCATTTGATGAACCTGCGGGAAAGTATATATTCCGTACAGTTCATTCACCTTTACAGAACCTCGTGTAGCAACTTTCGACAAGTCATTACGAACCAAATCAACAATCATAACATTTTCGGCTCGCTCCTTTATATCATTAGATAGTTCCAGTTTGACCTTTTCATCATCAACCGCATTATTTTTTCTTGGAGCAGTACCCTTAATTGGCTGACTGATTATTAAATCGCCCTCTTTGCGGATATACCTTTCAGGACTAGCGGACATTAAGTATTTATTGTCAACCTTAAGGAAAGCCGCAAATGGAGTTGGCGATACTCTGTAAAGTTCATTGAAGACTTCTGAAGGCTCAATACTACAACCCTCGGTGTAGAACTCCTGGCAAAGGTTCATCTCGTAGATATCGCCCCTTGCAATGTGCTTTTTTACCTGACGGATAGTGTCCAAGTACTCCTGCTTAGTGTAACGCGATTTAAAAATAATATTCCGAGGAATAGTTCTAGTATGATTTGAACAATCCATTAACTCCTGTAGCAACTCATCGATTCTATCCTTGCTTGTAAAACTCTCTAAATAATAAATACTAAGCACATTTGACTTCACCGTAAAAACAATCTCGGGTTGAAAGAAGAATAACTCAGGAAATCCTAATGCATCAAAATTGTTGGATTTTAATTCTTCCAACTCGTTTTTTAAATCGTAGGAGAAATAACCAAAAGACCAATCGTTTAAATTTAGATACTCTGAGAGATTCTCGAATCTTGTATTGTTAGGATTGCATACCGAAATTGAACCCAACCCTGCTAGTAAATCGTACCTACTTTCGATATTAGTTCCCGAAACATTTAATAAATCTGTACCTCTTAGCAAAATACCATAATTGAACCTTTGTATATAAGATATTAGGTTCTCTGCAAATGAATTAAAATCTTGAATATCGAAATTCAGAATAGTTCTCATATCCGCAAAGTTAATCCAATAAATATATTTGTAACAATGCTCAGTCTCTAGCAATAAAAAAGCCGCTTAAAGCGGCTTATGGTTAAAATCAACTCTATATTAGTTTTTAGACCCTAAATAATCAGAAATTCCTTCCTGCGTTGCCTTAAGCGCTTTGTCGCCTTTCTTCCAGTTGGCGGGGCAAACCTCACCATTCTCCTCAAAGTATTGTAAAGCATCAACCATTCTTAAAACTTCATCAACACTTCTACCCAATGGCATATCGTTCACTAATTGATGACGTACAATTCCCGACTTATCGATTAAGAATAAGCCCCTGTAAGATTGAGGTGTTCCAACAAAAGAAGCCTCTCCCTCCTCAGTATACTCATAGCTACCTGCAAGCACATCGTAATTCTCCGATATTGTTTTTGCTAAATCGGCAACCAAAGGATAAGTAACGCCCTTTATTCCACCTTCCTTCAGTTCTGTTTGAAGCCATTTCCAGTGTGAGAACTCAGAGTCTACAGAACATGCCACAACCTGAGTATTACGTTTTTCAAATTCGGCTAATTTTTCCTGAAAGGCAAGCAACTCTGTAGGACAAACAAAAGTAAAATCTGCAGGATAAAAGAAAAATACAACATACTTCTTCCCTTCGAATTTCTCAAGTGAAAATCCATCAACAATTTCATTACCGTTAATCACGGCTTTCGATTTAAACTTAGGTGCTTTTTTACCAACTAGTACTGACATTTTCTGATAGTTTTAATAGTTAATTGATTAGTTTTCTCCTCCAACTATTAACACTACAAAAAACAATTTGTTTATACAGAACTACTCGTATGGTAAAATATAAGGCTCTTTTATCCTGAAGTTTTCAAAATAACGTCTTCGCTCAGTTGAAATAAGCCAGTATGCTACATCGGCATTATCGGGAATTCTAGGGTAATAGCCTAATCTAATTAAGAATGTTGGGAATATTAAACTTTCATTTTTAAACCTTATGCCTATTCCGTAGCCAGAATAAACTGGATTTGAGTAAACTAACTTTTCAGGAGGACCAACTATACCAATATCACAAAACAGAAAGTAGGCAAATCTAAATCCATATAAATAGAGTGGGGTAAAAACCATTGTTTCCATATTTAACATTATGCGCGTTTCTCCTATTAAAGAGTTACTGGATAAACCTCTAACGCCATAGTTGTCATTCAACGCAATATACTCCCGCTCACCTTTAAACCGAGAAATACCTCGAGTATAATCGTACTGAATAAGCTGCCTAATATCTGACCTTTTTAATGAAAAAAGATTAGTGATATATTTTGACCTAATGTTGACAACCCCTTGTTCTAGCCTATATCCCTCTGCCAAATACCCCCCAGTCCGAAATGATAAGTAAAGATACCCAATTGGAGTAATCTCGGCAGCCGACATCTCACCATTTACAAGAACACGTCTACTAAATTTGCTTTCCTCTATCCCTGAAGAAAATTGGACTTTAAAACCAATTGGAATATCCTCAGTTGAGCCAAAAGAGTAGATTAGATTCGATTGGTACAAACTCTGATTGGTTAATCCAACGGACACCAGCCATTGAGTTGTTGAGTGAAAATAAAAATTTGAATCTCTTTGAATATCAACAGTATTATTAAAATCTATCTTTCTATGTTTAAATGCTAGTGTTAGATTATAAGGAGCATCCAAAGAGTTTTTTTTACTTACCCTAAATGAATGACCTACCCACCAATCAAGTAAATTGTAATCGATAGGAAATGTAAAATTCGTTTTAAACGAAGTATAGGGTTCTTTACTCACAAAATAAGTAACTCCACCAGCCAATTTTGCTTTTGATGCATAAAAATCCCTACTTAAATTTGTGAAGTAAGAGTTATAACCAAGGCCTTCACGCATCCAGAGATTTGCAGTAATAAATGACCCCCCAATATTGGAGTACTTAAATTCACCCCTATGCCCCCACTTGTTAGGTTGATTCTTATCGTAATATAC
>JAEXVC010000124.1 GCA_023406715.1 Bacteroidota bacterium
TTCTATTCAGGTGCACCCCGACGATGAGTATGCAGAGAAAAATCATCACGCATACGGAAAAACTGAGATGTGGTATGTGATATCCGCCGAGGAAAACTCAGAGATTATTACTGGATTTAAAAAGGACGTAACCCGAGAGGAGTATTTGCAAAGTTTGTCCAATGGTAATTTGAAAAAACTTTTGAATGTTGAAAAGGCCAAGGTTGGTGATGTTTACTATATTCCAGCGGGTAGGGTACACGCAATTGGTAAAGGTGTTCTTTTGGCTGAAATTCAACAAACCTCAGATATTACCTATAGGATATACGATTGGGATAGAGTAGATTCAAATGGTAAGCCCCGCGAGTTACATAACGATTTAGCACTGGATGTTATTGATTTTAAGGCGGTGACAAGTGCCAAGTGGACAAAACCTGATACAGTCAACAAAACCGCAGAACTTGCCAGTTGTCCTTATTTTACTGTAAACCGATTAACGTTTACCAACACTATTAAACGTAACTACGATTTGCTTGATTCTTTCGTTATATATATGTGTTTGGCAGGAGAGGCTTCTATAATATATGGTAAGGAAAAGTCTGAGCGAATAGTCAAAGGTGAAACTGTTCTAATTCCTGCAGAGTTGAAAGATATTGTTCTTAAACCGAATGCTAAATGCCAGTTGTTGGAAATATTTGTAAAATAATTTTTTGTTTACGTTCAAATTGCGTAATTTGATGGAATGTTTTAAATCATTCATAAAAACTTTATTGATTTTTTGAAACTAAAATATATGCAATTACTTTTTTTCCTATCTTCATCATTCATTTTGTTTGAATGGATAATATAATTTATTTCATAAAATCTACTCTAACTAACGAAATCGCATCGAGTGGTTTCCCCTTGATTTACAAGGGGGAGATGAACCATCAGATAATGCGAGCATTCGCATTTATGGCTAACAGAAAGATTTCGGAAATGCCAATTCCTACCGCAACCCGTAAGCGTGTTTTTCATATTATGATTGAGTGTCTGCAGAATATAACTAAGCACTCCGATGATTACGATGAGAAGGAAAAACAGATTGGGAATGGACTTTTTGTAGTGGGGAAGGATAGAGATTCGTTTTATGTGATAACAGGCAATTTAGTGAGAAACGACAAGATGATAGTTCTGGAAAGTAGACTAGAAAAACTCAACAATGCTGCCCCACCACAGCTTAAGAAAATGTTTTTACAGCAAATGATTGATGGAGAGTTGAATGAAAAAGGTGGGGCAGGATTGGGTCTTATTGATATTGCTCGTAAATCAAAGCGAAAACTATACTATCATTTTGTACCATACGATTCAAGTAGGCACTTTTTTATATTAGCCATTACAATTCCAATAACCTCTGAGGACGAGGATAGTTCCGATTTCTAGTAAATAAAATTAAATCTGGTATTATTTTTGACAGGATAATTTTGCCAAGTTATTATTTGGAAACAACATAATATTAACTAAGGTATATTTATTACATTTGCGATGTAGTTTGTTTAGTAAAGGTTAATTGTAATTAAATGAAACAGTTTATAGCAATATTGGTAGCAGCGATAGTTTGTTTTAACTCAATGGCTCAAACACGGGCTGAATTAATGAGTCGCGAGAAAATCGCTCAGAATAAAGTTGCTTCGGTTACACAATGGACTCATAAGTTCGCAAACAATAAGGTGGACTCAAAAGGTACTGTAACTGTTGTTACCAATTACGATAAGAATGGGAATGCCGTTGAGGTAATAAACTATAAATCTGATGGTGCAATTTCTTCTAGGCATGAGTATAAGTACGATAAGGAGAATAGAAAAATTGAGTACAATCAGTATCAAGTTCCCATGGGAGGCAAGGAATTGCGATTGAGTTTTAAGCAAGTTTTCACCTACGATACTAATGGAAACAAAAAATCGGAACAAGGGTTTGATGGGAAAAATCCCTACAGAATAACCTACGGTTATTTTGATGATAGTAAGCAAAAAGAAATTCTAAAGTATAGCGCAGCGAATATCGTTGAGGAGAAATGGACGTTTGAGCACAAGGAGAATATAACTACCGTGTTTGTTTATAAAACAGCGGGTAAGTTGGACAAGAAAATTGTTCGGAAGTATGATTCAAACTCAAACCTAGTGGATGAAACAAGTTATAGTGGTGCTGAAAAGGAGTTAGGCAGAACTACTTTTGAGTATGATAGCAAGAATCTATTAAAAGCTAAGTCCGAATTTTATGGAGGAAATCTTCGTGCAAACTATTCCTATGTATATGATAATTCTGGACAACTAATTGAGGTGTACCAAACTAATGCTGCTGGAGAGAAGATTCTTTACAGTGCATATAAATACGATAACAAAGGAAATATGCTCGAAGAGAAGTGGTTCGACGGGCAACCCGGCGAATACTCAAAGCGAAACTTTAAACTCGATAATAAGGGCAACGTCAACGAGGTTGAGGCATATTATTCCGACTACAATTATAAAGTTGTTTATAGATACACATATAAATTTAACTAGCATATTCAGTTCGATATGAAAAAGGAGGGTTTTATCTCTCCTTTTTTTATTTTCACAAAAAAGTTTGGTAAAAATTGATGTAAATATCAAATTATTGATAAATTGAAGGGTTTTTAATACGATAAATTGGTGAGGCGAACTCAATCTTGGTTCATACTGTTTTTTGTATTTAATTTTTTAAGCCAATTCTCTGTTTCTCAAGATATTGGTCGTTATCCTGTTGTTAACTTTCATCATAGGGAGTACAGCGGGCATTCGCAGAGTTGGTCGATAGTTCAGGATAAAAGAGGATTAATTTATATTGCCAATAATGTTGGAGTTATTGAATATGATGGTAGCGAATGGCGCCACATTTCAATAAATGGGGCACTTCCTCGTTGCTTGGATGTTGATGTATCAGGCAGAGTTTGGGTTGGAGCACAGGATGATTTTGGATATTTAGCGGCTGATTCAAGCAATAGCCTGAAATTCTATTCGCTAAGTAAGTATTTGCCTGAAACATATAAACCTTTTGGGCTTATTAGGCAGGTTTATCATACTAACAATGGAGTTTTTTTTAGTGCAAATAATTTGTTAATTCAGTTAAAGCCCGATTTGAGTGTAAAGGTTTGGACTCCCAAGACTATTTTTCATAGAACATATTTAGTCGACGACATTATTTTTTCTAATCAAAAAGATTTTGGCTTAACTTACCTTTCTAACGACACCCTTAAGCAAGTGCCTGGCGGCGAAATTTTTGCAAAAAAACTGGTTTATACAATTCTTCCATTTGATGAACAATATTTTATTGTTGGAACACAATCCGATGGATTTTTTCTGATAAACAGAGAGTCATTAAACTCCGATTGCAATAGTGATGCACAAAAACCCTGTATTATCAAATTTAAAACAGAGGACGATAATTTTTTGTCGAAGAATTGGATTTATTCTGGATTAAAGGTTACCGGTGATGTTTTTGCAATTGGCACATACCGAGGAGGGGTTGTTTTTATTGATAAGCGGGGTCAGTTCATTCGGAGAATCAATCAAAAGGTAGGCCTTCAGGACGATGCAGTTTGGCATTTGCACAAAGACAATCAGGATAATCTTTGGATGGCCCTTAACAATGGAATATCTTACACATCTATTCACTCACAGTTGACGGAGTGGGATGAGGAGAGCGGTTTTAAGGGCGTTTTACAATCCGTTGTGCGTTTTAATAACGATATCTACTTAACCTCCAACGTTGGAGTATTTCGTAAACAGAATGGGCGGTTTGCTCAGGTTGCAGGAATAAACGATTTGTCGTGGAAGTTAAAAGTGATATCAAACGAAGATGGCTCCCAGTCGCTTCTTGTGGCATCGTCGAGTGGAATATATTATGTAAAAGGCGAAACGGCTTGGCTAATTGAGGATGGTTTGCATCATGCATACTCATTTATTCAATCCAAAGTATACCCCAATATTATTTATGTTGGACTTCGCGATGGTGTTGGTGTTATTAGAAATTCCAAAGGACATTTTAAGTTTGTAGGAAAATTAGATGGAACGTATGGCGAAGTGTATTCTTTGGCGGAGGATATTAATGGAGATTTGTGGTATTCTGAGCGATATAAGGGCGTTGGTTTTGTTGATGTTATTAATCCGTATCAACTATTTAATGAAAAGCCTGTAAAATATTCCCTCCCAAATAATCCGAAGTATGACGATATGTCGGTTGTACTAATTGATGGGGTTGTAAAATCCTCCTCGGAGGGAGGTTTGGCAAGATTTGACGCAATTAAAAATGTGTTTGTTCCTGATTCATCTTTAGGAGTTGAATTTGCAAATGGAACTACCGGTATGAGAATTTTTAACCAGGATTATAAGGGAAATATATGGTTTGAGGCGTATAGGTATGCTCCAAATAGATGGCTTGAAAGGGCTATAAAATATCCTAATGGAATTTATCGGCGAGAACCAGCCCAGTTTAGAACTATTCCAGAAACTATATTTTTTGATGTTTTTGCTGAGCAGGATAATGTTACCTGGATTGCTTCAACTGATGGTTTGTATAGGTATGATGGAAGCGTGGGGGTAAAAAATAATACTCTTATAAAAGTTCTCATTAGGCAAGTGAGTAGCTTTAAATCAGCTAAAGTATATAATGGAGTTCAATACCTTCCAAGTTGTGGGGTTGCTTTCCCAAACGAGATTGAGATTTTGGAACCTAAAACTGCTGAACTACCATATAAGTTTAACTCATTATCGTTTTCCTTTTCTTCGCCTTTCTTTGGTCAGCAACAACGTTTGCAGTATAGTTACTATCTTGAAGGATACGATGAAGAATGGAGCGATTGGACTTACAGTCAGTCCAAGGAGTATACAAACCTCCCATTTGGCTCATATAAGTTTATGGTAAAAGCAAAGAATCTTTTTGAGGTGGAGAGTCCTGCTGCATCGTTCTCGTTTTATATAAGTAAGCCTATATACCTTAAGTGGTATGCATTAGTAATTTACTCCCTTATTGTTACTTTAATTGTTTGGTTTGTTGTTTACTTGAATACCCAAATGTTAAGGGTATCCAATGTAAAACTTCAGCAGTTGGTTGATATTAGAACAACGGAACTTGTTAAATCCGAACAAATATTGTTGGAAAAAAATTTAGAGTTACAGCATCAAAAGGAAGAGATATTGGCTCAGCGTGATGAGATGCAGGATCAAAATAAACATATTAATGCAAGTATTCAGTATGCCACAACCATACAACAGGCAATGCTTCCTGATTTGTCAAACTCCTTAGATGGATTGTATGAGCACTTCTTGATCTATTTACCTAAAGAATTGGTCTCTGGCGATTTTTATTGGGTATCTCAATCTGGGACAAAAGGGAAAAAATCCGAAAAGGTTTTTATTGCAGTGGTGGATTGTACTGGACATGGAGTGCCTGGTGCTTTTATGTCATTAATAGGTAGTCGTTTACTGAGCGAAATTGTAAATGAGCGTAAAATCCATAATCCAGCCGCTATTCTTACAGAGTTAAGTAGTTCAATTAACCTTGCTTTAAGGCAGGATGTAAGTGAGAGTTTTGATGGAATGGATATATCGCTTTGTATGATTGAACGTAAATCAGACGATTTATATATAGTTACTTTTGCTGGGGCTAATCGTCCGTTGTTTTATTATAGTAAGGGCGAGGAGCGGATTCATACTTTAAAGGGTAATCGCAAATCAATTGGAAGCGTTTTGCCGGATGTCGAGGCAGAATTTACTAATTGGAGAATTACCCACAGAC
>JAEXVC010000152.1 GCA_023406715.1 Bacteroidota bacterium
ATGCTAGGTTGGCAACCCTGTAAAGTAAGCGAGCACCCACGTTAGCATCCCACTCATCATTGCCTGGGGCTACTTCGTTTACGTCGAAACCAATTATATTTCGTTTCGAACTAACAAGTTTCTCCACTAAGTAAATGATTTGCTCCATTTCAAACCCTCCAGGAACTGGAGTGCCAGTGTTTGGGCAAAGCTTAGGGTCGAATCCGTCAATATCAATGCTTAAATACACTTTTTGAGGAAGTTCCTTAATTATGCTATCGCATATTTCCGACCAACTCTTACCCTCGTATTGATTGTGCTTAACATCCCTATCAAAGAAGATTTTGATTCTATTGTCGGAGTTAATAAGATCAAATTCATCTTGGCAGTAATCGCGAATTCCAATTTGAACTAACTTGCTAATTTGAGGTAGTTTTATGGCATTATACATTATTGATGCATGCGAGAATTCAAAACCCTCGTAGGCTTTTCTTAAATCAGCATGAGCATCTACGTGTAATATTCCAAAAGAACTGTGTTTGTCAGATAATGCTTGAATTAATCCAAGAGGTGTGCTATGGTCGCCACCAACCAATGCAACAAGTTTATTCTTATTTAAGTATTTTAACGACTCGGTTTTTACCCATTTGTTGAGCTCTGCACAGGCTAAGTTAATTTCATCCTGAATTTTTTTCATCAATTCATTTTGCTCAGGGGAGTTGCCATTAGTTAGCATCTCAATATATTTCTCAGCCTTTTTCCGTAGCGATGTGCTTTGCGATTTTATTTTTTTGTTCACCTTGTCCATGGCTATCCCCATTTTCCATGCATCCTTTACGTAAGGGTCAAATAAATCAACTTGATACGATGCATTAAGTATTGCTTCTGGAGCATTTGATGTTCCTGCACTGTACGAAACAGTAACTTCCCATGGAACAGGAACTATGACAAGGTTTGCATTGTTGCAGTTAAATGGTAAGCCATAAATGTTCTCGGAAGTATTTCCGATACCATTAGGGTCGAAATTCTCAATTTGATTAGTAGTTGTCATTATCATCAAAAATTATTGGACAAAAGTATGAAAAAAGAGAGTTTGCAACAAAAACTAGTGAAAGCCAGAATGGAATATGCATAATTGTTGGCGTCGCTTTAATCCTTATTTCGAGGGCGTTTAATTAGCAAACACAACCTTGGGAAGTGCTTTGAGTTCTTTGTGGTTTTATATCTTTAGCTTACTTGGTGCCCAGGACAAGACTCGAACTTGCACATCATTGCTGACACTAGTCCCTGAAACTAGCGCGTCTACCAATTCCGCCACCTGGGCATATATAATCTAGAACGTTAATTAGAATTGTTTTCAATTCTAAGAATTAATTTTTCCTAGCCCAATGGATGGCGAGAACTTGTTTCTCTGTTTCGCCACCTGTCAATTACTTTAACAAATGTAAAAAATCTTTTCAATTTGGTTATAAGAATCTGCTTTTTTAAGATAGGAGATTCCTCCCTTCATTCGGAACGACATATTCGTCAGTCTTAAATAAAAATGAGCACTAGTAAACTAATGCTCATTCTATAATTACTGTTTTGTCTTATTTTTGAACTTCAATCTTCCTTCTTCTAACCTCCCACTTTTCTACAAATTTTCCTTCACGTAGTTTGTTAGCATTGTGTAAAGGTGCATTGTTGTATTTCCACCACGAATTCCATGGTTTTTGTCGGGGTAGAGCATTAGGTCGAACTGCTTGCCGCTTTGTACAAGTTTCTCAATTAGTTCAATGGAGTTTTGTACGTGCACGTTATCGTCGGCAGTGCCGTGAACAAGTAACAGTTTGCCTTTTAACTTATCAACGTGGTTAATAGGGGAGTTGCTATCGTAGCCAAGCCCATTATCTTGAGGTAATCCCATAAAACGTTCGGTGTAAATTGAGTCGTAGTAGCGCCAGTTGGTGACAGGTGCAACTGCAATGGCCATTTTGAATACATCGGCACCCTTGAATAGGCAGAGCGATGACATGTATCCTCCGTAGCTCCATCCCCAAATGCCAATTCTCGTTCCATCAATGTAGGGTAGAGTCTGTAAGTACTTTGCAGCCTCAATTTGGTCGGTCGATTCGTAAAGTCCCATTTGTCCGTAGGTCATTTTCTTGAACGCCTCACCACGTCCGCCAGTTCCGCGTCCATCAACGCAAACAACAATGTATCCTAAAGTTGCAAGGTATTCATCCCAGCCAATCCTAAAGTTATCCTGAACAGATTGTGAACCAGGGCCGCTGTACTGATACATTAAAACAGGATACTTTTTATCGGCTCTGAAATCAAATGGTTTTACCATATAGCCGTAAAGGTCAACGTTTTCGGATGTTTTAAGGGTGAAGTTTTCTTTTGTGGGCATATCGTACTCTGCAATACGTTCCTTGAGTTTCGCATTGTCTTCCAGGGTTCTAATAAGTTTTCCCTTGCTGTTGTGTAGAGTAACTAATGTGGGGGTATTTGTATTGTTGTGAAAATGAATGTAGTACTTAAATCCTGTACTAAAGTTTGCGCTATTACTACCTTCCTTTTCCGATAGTTTTGTTGGATTGCCACCGTTGGTAGA
>JAEXVC010000214.1 GCA_023406715.1 Bacteroidota bacterium
CTTTTACTGTATGGATACTTATTAAGTAGAAAAATGTTTTAGTTTTAGTTAATTATCTGGATTAAAGTGAAGATATTAGTTTTTTAAGTGTTATTTTGACGTTGAAATGGGTGGGTAGTTTAAAATCATTATTCTAAATTTGACGATAAATTGATAGTTTACCAGTGAAAGTTTGCATAGCAGAGAAACCCAGTGTAGCAAAGGAAATTGCGCGTATTTTGAAAGCCGTAAATCGTAAGGATGGTTATTTCGAGGGGAATGGCTATCAGGTTACATGGACTTTTGGACATTTGTGTACGCTTAAAAACCCCGACGATTATACTCCCGATTGGAAGCCCTGGAGAATGAATGCCTTGCCAATGATTCCTCCTCGTTTTGGCATTAAGTTGATTGATAATGATGGTATTCAAAAACAATTCAATACAATAAAGAAATTAGTAACTGAGTGTGATGAGGTTATTAACTGTGGTGATGCTGGGATTGAAGGGGAACTAATTCAGCGGTGGGTGCTAACAAAGGCAGAGTGCACAAAACCGTTGAAACGGTTGTGGATTTCGTCGATGACCGACGAGGCTATACTGGAGGGTTTTGAAAAGTTAAAGGACGGAAAAGATTTTGAACGGTTGTATGCCGCAGGTAATGCTCGTGCCATTGGCGATTGGCTTTTAGGAATGAACGCCAGCCGATTATATACCTTAAAGTATGCCAATGGGAAAGGTGTTTTATCGATAGGCCGAGTTCAAACTCCAACGCTGGCATTGATTGTTCGAAGGTTTGAGGAGATTCAGAATTTTGTACCAAAGCCATTCTGGGAGATAAAAACAAACTATCGAGGTGTAATTTTCAACTCAACAATAGGACGGTTTAATTCTGTTGAAGAAGCAGCCAAGGTAATTGAGGAGATAAAAACAAACCTTTTCGAGATTGTTTCCTTTGAGCAGAAAAAGGGCAACGAAGCACCTCCCAAACTGTTCGATTTAACTGCTCTGCAGGTTGAATGCAATAAGAAATTCGCCTTTACTGCCGACGATACGTTGAAATACATCCAAAGTCTTTACGAGAAGAAGATGGTTACCTATCCTCGCGTAGATACCACCTTTTTACCCAACGATATGTACCCAAAAATTGAGGGAATACTTAAGAATATGGAGCCATACGCAAATTTTACCGCTCCGTTGCTGGGTAAACCAATCAAGAAAAGTAAAAAGGTTTTCGATGATGCAAAAATCACCGACCATCATGCTATAATACCCACTGGTGTTAAGCCATCGGGGTTGGTCCTAGAGGAAAAACGAGTTTACGATATCATTGCACGCCGTTTTATTGCTGCATTCTACCCCGATTGTGTGGTATCAAACACTACAGTGATTGGCGACGTGGCTTCGTACGAATTTAAAGCCACCGGAAAAGTAATCCTGGAGGATGGCTGGCGAGTGCTTTATCCCAAGAAGGAAAACGAAAAAGAATCCGACTCGGAAAACGACGAGGAACAAATTATGCCCCATTTCGAAAAGGGCGAAAAAGGAGAACACACTCCAGACTTGCTTGAGAAACAAACCCAACCGCCAAAAATGCACACCGAGGCAACATTGCTTAGGGCAATGGAAACCGCAGGTAAGCAGGTTGAGGATGATGAATTACGCGAGTTGATGAAGGAGAATGGAATTGGTCGTCCATCAACCCGAGCGAATATAATCGAAACGCTTTTCAAACGCAAATTCGTTACCCGCGAGAAGAAGAACCTTGTACCAACTCAAACAGGAATACAGCTAATCCATACAATTCAGAACGAGTTGCTTAAATCGGCAGAATTGACTGGTTTGTGGGAGAAAAAGTTACGTCTAATAGAGAAAGGCGAGTATGACCCCAAAGCCTTTTTGGATGAGATGAAAGAGATGGTGAGTCAACTAGTGATTGAGGTTAAGCGGGAAAATAACCGAAAGATTGATATTGTACAGATTGAAGTTGAGGCAGAGAAAGATGAAAAAGAAAGTAAGTCAAAATCTGCAGAATCAAAGAAGTCATCACCAAAAAAAAGTAAACCCAAAGACGATGAGCCGGCAGTAATTTATTGCCCCAAATGCAAAAAAGGAACTATGCTCAAGGGTAAAACAGCATTTGGATGTAGCGAGTACAAAGGAGGATGCACCTTTAAGGTAATGTTTGAACAGTATGGCAAAACCCTTACCGATAAACAAATCCAAGTACTTCTACAAAAAGGAAAATCTTCAAAAATAAAGGGCTTTAGCGTTAATGGCGAAATTGTTGATTCTGTTTTAGCGTTGGATTCAGAGTTTAATGTAGTACTTGAATAGTATTGTCTATTCTACAAATCTCCCTTTTAAATCTCCCGAAGGAAATATACAAGTATCTAACTTACCAAACCAGCGGTAACGGTTCTTTGCTATATAATCATAGCCGTAATTGCGAATAAATGGTGGAATGATGAAAAAGCAAATGGCCAATGAGTAGGGAAAGCCTAGTCCTATTGCAATGAGTAAAACTGCTGATGATTTTGTGTAAATTTTACCATTCTTATTAAGAATAACGGTGTTTAAGTCTGCTAGGCTTAATTCATAATTATTTTCGATGGTCTTTGCATAGTCTGATTGTAACGTAGCAAATCTAAAACGCTTCTTTTTGTCACGCTTAATTATAAATTTTACAAATCCATTACATAGGTTACAAACACCATCGAAGAGTATTACCATAATTAACCAGAATAATCTTTAATACTAAACATCGACCTTCCCAAAAAGTTTTTCTAAGGCTATTCTACGGTATTCAAAAATATCTTCTAATTTTCTGCTGATTATTATTGCATTAACAACGTTTCCAATAATGCCCATTGGGGGTTTATAGGAGACAATATCGGTCATTAAAACACCATGAGAATGTGGCTCAATTATATGCTGATGATGCCAGAATTTATATGGACCAACACGTTGCTCATCAATAAAATAGTTTCTCTCAACAAGTTGAGTTATTTCTGTTACCCAAGTAGTAGGTATTCCAAGCAAAGGTATAACTCTGTACTCAATTATCATTCCCGCATAGATTCTATTTGGTAAATGCTGAGAAAGAATATCAAAACCCATACCAGGAGGAGTTATCAACTTTAAATTCTGAGGAACTGAAATGAAGTTCCATACAATATCAATACTTCTTGGAATAATTTGCTTTTTATGTAGTTGATAGAAACCCATAGTTATTCAATTTTAAAACCTTGATATTGAAAATTATGTTTGTTTAATATTGTTAATTATTCAATTAACAATTATCTGTTTTTTTAGTTCGATGATAAATAAAAAAGACACGCACCAATTGGTGCGTGTCTTCTGTAATATCTATTAATAATAGTTATAGTTTCGCCAAATTCTCATCAAGTAAAGGACGAATCTCATCGGATGATGGACGTGGAGCGTTAGGTTTTAGGATGTTTCCGTTGGCATCAATTAGGAAGAATGTTGGAATACCTCTGATTTGGTAGTTGGTTGCTACAAACGATTTCCAAGCACCCTCGCCGTAAAGTTGAACACCTTTCATGCTTTGCTCCTTAACCATTTTTTGCCAAGCTGTTTTGTTATCGTCTAACGAAATGCTAACAAAAACAACCTTTTTACCATGGTAATCTTTCTCTAGGGCTTGTAGGAATGGCAATTCGTAACGACAAGGTCCACACCAGGTTGCCCAAAAATCTATGTAAACCAATTTGCCCTTGAAATCTTCAAGTGAGTATTCTTTTCCATTAATATCGGTGTATTTGAAAACTGGCGCTTTTGCACCAGGTGCTAAAAGCATCTTTTTATCAAATTTACCTTTTACAATATTTGCATACTCTGGGGTTTGGCACTTAGCAAGATAGTTTTGAATTACATCGTTCAGTAGGTAGAAATCACCAAAACTCAAATCCTCGTCCATTAGGTTCATCTTAAGGTAATCGCGTACTGTTGGGTTAGTTACAAAACTATCAACAGCGGCAAATATTATAGGTAGGCGTTCAGTAGCAGGTTTTTCTGAAATTTCTTTATAGTTTGGCAATTTGCTTAATTTCAATTCAATGTATGTATTCAGTAGGTTAGCATAATCGTCAAACATCAGGTGATTTGCATTATTTACATCAAGTTCATTTAGGAATGAGAAATCTGCGCTATCGGCATTGAACTCCTTATCGTTAAGGTATGCGAAATAGCGAGGGTGGTTGTTTTTTATACTCATTTTAGTGTACTTCGCCCTCATCTTTTCCATCTCAACAATTAGCTTGGCTTCACCCTTAATTGAGTCGATATTTGAGTTTAAGATTCCTTGAATAGAGTCGAGTTTTTGGTTGAATTTATCGGTAGTTAAGGAGTATAGTTCTTGATAATTTTTAAGAATTTCCTTTACAGTAGCATTACCCTTATACAAATTGCTGTTAACCAGTTGTTGGTCGCCCATAAATTTTGGGCCATTCATAGGTTCTTTAACATCCAACTCAAAATAGCTGCTATCGCCAGGGTTCATGTAAACAAGGGTTTGCATACGTGAGTTCACAAATTTGTAAAGTTGAGGCTCACTTAAGGTTGTTTTGAAAATAAATTCTCCATTTAAGCCAATATACAATGTGTCAGTAATTCCCTTTGACATTACTAAAATTGTAGAATCGGCTGTATTCGCAAACTTTCCTGCAACAGTTGCCTCTTTTGGTCCTTTTGTTCCGCAGGCAAACATAGCTGGAAGCACCAGAAGTAGTAAGTATTTTCTCATTTTTGTAAGTGTTGGTTTCTTAGTTAATTAATTTTCCGAAGTTAGAAATATTTTGTGAATTTGATAAGTTGATTACCTTGAGGTTTAATCTCATGATTCAATCTAATAGAGAATTTCTAAGTTGATATTTTTATAAGGGTGCAAAACTTTCCCTCCAAAACAACTAACTTTGCTCAGCACTTAAAATTTGATATTTTTTATTGAGTAGATATGCATTTAAGGGGTTTAACGGTAATAAATTTTAAATCGTTTAAGCAATTGGAACTGGAGTTTAATCCAAAAATCAACTGCTTTGTAGGCGATAATGGTCAGGGTAAAACAAACCTACTCGATGCTATTTATTACCTATCGATGTGCAAAAGTGCGTTTAATCCCAACGATAATCAGGTTGTTAATCACGGTGAGAGTTTTTTCGTTATTCAGGGTAAATACAGCCGAAAGGAGATTGATGAGAGTATATACTGTGGGTTTAAGCAATCTGAAGGGAAGGTTTTCCGAAGGAATGGCAAGGATTACGAACGCTTAGCCGACCATATTGGTTTTTTGCCTGTGGTAATGGTTTCGCCAGCCGACTCGGCTTTAATTGAGGAGTCGGGCGAGGAGCGCCGTAAGTATATGAACAGTGTAATATCTCAGTTCGACAAAGTATACCTAGACGAGATAATGCGTTACAACAGGGCGCTGGCTCAACGCAATAGTTTTCTTAAGAATTTCAGAGGAGGGGCTTTTAGCTACGATATAATTGAGGCCATTGATGAGCAACTTGTGCAGTATGGCAAAATAATACACGCAAAGCGTCAGGAGTTTATTGGGCAGCTAATTCCTATTTTTCAGGAATACTACTCTAGGGTATCGGGTGGTGCAGAGGTTGTTTCGTTAAGTTATCGGTCTCAGCTTAATAGTAACGATTTGCACGATTTGCTTAAGGCAAATATTGAGAAGGACAGGGCGTTACAGTACACATCGGTTGGCATTCATCGCGATGATATTGTTCTTAATATCGATGGTTACCCTATTCGGCGCGAGGGCTCGCAGGGGCAACAGAAAACTTACCTTATCGCACTTAAGTTGGCTCAGTTCGATTTTCTATCCAAAGTATCGGAGATTAAGCCTTTGTTATTGCTTGACGATATTTTTGATAAACTCGATATTAAACGGGTAGAGCAATTGGTTAGGCTTGTGGCTCTCGATGGATTTGGCCAAATATTCATTACCGATACCAATAAGAATAGGATTGATGAGATTTTGACACGCATTAACTCTGGCTATTGTCTTTTTAGAGTTGATGCTGGCGATGTTTCTCTACAGTCTGAAAAGCATTAATTTAGAATTTGGTTATTTGAAACTAAAAACACTTCCAAGTCAATGAGCGACCATAATACAAAATCTCTTGGCGATGCAATAAAAGCCTTTATTGCCACAATGAAATGGGAGGAGAAACTAAGCGAGGCTTCCATTGGTAATGATTGGGAGACTATTATGGGAAAACAAATCGCTGCGCTCACTACAGGCATCCAACTCAAGGGTGGTGTTTTGACAATTTCGCTTAAATCGGCCGCTTTACGTTACGAGTTTCAAATGCGCAAACAGCAACTTATCGATAAGGTAAATGGCTATTACGGCTCAAACATTGTAAAGCAGGTTGTGCTTCGCTAGTAAATTTCCCGTTTCGAGAAAAAGAAACTCCACTCACGCTCTGCATTTTCGTAACTATCTGAGGCATGAATTGCATTTTGCGTTGTGTTGGTCGCATAAAGTTTCCGAATTGTTCCTTCTGCCGCTTGTGTAGGGTCCGTTTTACCAATTAACTCACGCAAAGTTTCAACGGCATTGGCTCGTTCTAAAACCATTGCCATTACTGGACCTGAACTTATAAACGTGGTAAGTCGGTCAAAGAATTCCTTTCCCTGATGAATGTCGTAAAACTGCTCAGCCTTACCCTTGGTAAGCATGGTGATTTTTATACCCCTAATTTTAAACCCAGCTTTAAGAATTTCGAGTAGAATATCGCTAACGCAATCCTTTTTAAAGGAATCGGGTTTAATCATACAGAAAGTAAAGCGTGTGTTCATAGTTCAAATTTTTTCTAAGTTAAATAATTTTATACATCAATGCAAAGGCTATCTTTGTATCATTATAAATTTTAATTTGAGTTGATGCATTTAAATTTTGATATACAATCACTTAAAAAAGTAAAGGAATTACTGAAAAATTCCCAGAATATTGTATTAACCACGCATCACAACCCCGATGGCGATGCCATTGGCTCCGTGCTGGGTTTTTATCACTCACTTAAATCAATTGGAGTTAATACTTCTGTGGTAATTCCAAATGGTTTTCCTGAGTTTTTGGGTTGGTTACCAGGAGTGGATGTTGTTTCCAAGTACTCGCATCAAAAAGAAGTTGCTACAGCAACTTTACAGAATGCCGATATCATTTTTTGTTTGGATTTTAATGGTTTCCGACGTACCGAAACGATGGAGAAACCTTTGGCTGAGTCAAAAGCAATTAAAGTGCTTATTGACCATCATCCCGAACCTGAGAGTATGTTCGATTATTCGTTCTCCTTTACCGAGGTAAGTTCAACTGCAGAGTTAGTTTTTGAGGTTTTATCGGAGATGTTTGGTGCCGATTGCGTAAATAGTGATGCAGCTGAGTGCCTATATGTTGGTATGATGACCGATACAGGCTCGTTTAGTTATGCGTGTTCCCGTGAACGCACTTTTGCTATTGCGGGAAAATTGGTTGAGAAGGGGGTAAATGTTGAAAGGGTTCAGGGGTTAGTTTACAATAACTTTTCCGCTAAACGAATGCAGCTGTTGGGCTACTGTTTAGCCGAAAAGATGAAAGTATTTCCCGAGCATAATGCTGCCTATATTTGGCTAACAAAGGACGAGTTGAAAAAATACAAGCACCAGAATGGTGATACCGAGGGTTTTGTGAACTATCCACTGTCAATAAAAGGGGTTATTTTTTCGGTGCTATTCATGGAGAACGATGGTTTTATAAAAGTATCGTTACGCTCCAGAGGCTCATTCCCAGTTAATGAGTTCTCAAAGAAATACTATAATGGAGGTGGCCATACCAACGCTGCGGGAGGTAAATCGTTTACATCAATGGGTGAGGCCATAAGCAAATTTGAGGAACTGCTGGTGGAGTATTCATCAAAGTTGAACGCATCCAAATAATTAAGTTATGAGGACATTAAGTTGGATAACGATTTTATTTATAGTTTCTATTATTGCTTGTAAGTCTAAGGAGGATAGGAGTAATGCTACAAAGTTTAACTCTCAAACCAAGGAGGCCTTGGAGCGTGTAAATAGGGTTTTAATTAAGGAGGATAGGGAACATATTGAGGCTTTTATTAAACGAAATAAATTGGAGGGTATTACTGAAAGTCCAACAGGATTGTTCTACCTTATTTGGGGTGATGCAGATGGAATCCCAGTAAAAAGTGGTTATTTGGTTGAATACAGCTATAAGGTTACTTTGCTCGATGGTACTTTATGTTACCAATCTAAGCCAGACTCGTTAGGTACATTTGTAGTTGGAAGAGGTGGAGTGGAGGCTGGGCTGGAAGAAGGCGTTTTACTGATGAAAGAGGGGCAAAAGGCCAAATTCATAATGCCACCACATTTAGCGCACGGTTTAATTGGCGATGCCAATAGAATACCCGCAAGGGCAATCATTGTATACGATATAGAATTGTTAAGGGTAAACCCTTGAAAATTGAATTGTTTGGTTAACTTTACACCTGCAAAAACAAAAAATTAAATGAGGTTAACATCACGTTTAATAATTATTGCCTGGTTTTTGGTGCTTTGCAGTTGCTCCAATAAATCGAAGTTATTTCCTGGCTTTTCCGTATCGGAAACTGGAATTCATTACAAGTTGATAAGTTTAGGCGATGGTGCTGTAAAAGCAAGCCCATCAAACTATATCACTATCAATATTGCTTATAGAACAAAAACCGATTCTTTGTTTTTTCAGGGTGTTCGTCAGTTTCAGTTAACTGAGCCTCACTATGCAGGTTCTATCGACGAGTGTTTTCTTATGTTAGCATCGGGCGATAGCGGTGCCTTTTATATAAATGCTAGTCCATTTTTTACCCAAACATTGGAAACCGAGTTGCCTAAATTTATTATACCCGATGATTTTATGAGGGTTGATATTAAGATGCTGGAGATAAAAACTGCCGATGAGTTTCAGCATGAGATGGAAGCATTTATGTCGTGGATTGACGATTTTGGCGATTACGAAAAAGTAATTATTAAGCAATTTATGGATGGTCAAAAACTATCTGTTGAGCCAACAGAATCGGGTTTATACATTGTACCACAAATTCAAACTGCCAGAGATATTGTAGAGGCTGGCGATACTGTAACAGTTCATTACGAAGGACGTTTCTTTAACGGAAAAATATTCGATTCAACTCGAAAGCGGAATGAGCCATTCCAATTTGTTTATGGACAAAAATGGCAGGTTATTCCAGGGCTGGAGGAGGCTATTGGAAGGATGCGTGAAGGCGAGAAATCGATGTTAATTGTTCCTTCTCAACTTGCGTTTGGAGAGCAAGGTAATTCTAGTGGGATAATTCCTGCATTTACTTCGGTTGTATTTGAACTGGAGATTGTTGAGGTTAAAAAAGGTATTAAGGAATGATGAGTGATTCTAGATTTATCTGTAGTTACATTCTTATTGGGCTAGTTTCTTTTTTGTCTGCTTGCGATAATTCCCTTGAAGATGATAAACGTTATGCTGAGGAGAAGACAATCGAGAGTTTTATATCTACCAACAAATTGACATACACCAAATCCGATGGTGTTTATCATATTGCAACTGAGTCTTCATATGGCTACGAAGTTAATGATGGTGATACGGTTAAGTTTTGGTATGTAGGATACACGTTAAGTGGCTTAGTTTTTGAAACCAATGTAGAATCCGTTGCAATTGAAGAAAATCTTAATACAGAGGTTCGTAGTTTTGAACCTTTAAGAGTTATTGCAGGTGAAACAGATTTGATAACTGGTTTGAAACGAGGATTATTGCTTACCCGTTTAAATCAAACCTCCACAATTATTTTCACTTCCGATTTGGGTTTTAAAGGGCAAATTGTTGGTCCAATTGATGCTTGGTCGCCACTAGCATATGATATTGCGGTTATTTACGTTAATGGTAAGGGAATACAATCGGAAAAACAACTGTTAGCATCAATGGATTTATCGAGTTATAACTTGCATACTACGGGACTATATTACAAATATTTGGTTGATACTTCGAGTACTCGACCCGTTAGCACAAGTACTGTCTACGGTTGGTATAAAATTACTTTGCCAAACGGAGATATTGTTGATGAAATTACTACTCCAAATAAAGAGATTAGTTTATCTGGAAATGTTTTAGGTGCAATTAAGGAAGGCTTTATGTTGCTTTCGTTGGGTGGTAGCGCCGAGTTTATTGCTCCATCACCAATGGGATATGGTAAAAAAGGTAATGATGATGTTTCTCCTTATCAACCTATAGCAATTTCAATGCGATTGGATAGTATTAAGTAATTTTAAGATAAAGAATCAAAATCAAAAGTTATATTTGCGCAATTATTAGTAAAAATTATGAAGAGTTTAAAGTACATTTTTTTATCACTTTTAGCAGTAGGATTATTTTTTGCTTGCGATAAGGAGTTTTCGGATTTAGAGGGAGATGAGATGGCTAAGCTAAATGCTTGGGTTCAAGTTAAAAATATACCTGCAGAAGCTCTAATGCCAAGCGGCATGTATTATATAAGTACAATAGAAGGTGCTGGATTGAGCCCTGACTCTGGCGATTTTATTATTTATTCGTATAAAGAAAAAAAACTTGATGGTATTATTGTAGATTCTGATAGTTCATGTATTGCTAAACTTTACGATTTTTTTGATATTAATTATCATTATTCTCCCATTTTTACGAAGTTTGATAACTCAAATAGAATTGTTGAGGGTTATAATCGATATATTTTGGCTGGCCTTTATGAGGGTTTAGGGTATATGAAAGAGGGTGGGAAGGCTACTTTAATTTTGCCATCCTCTTTAGCCTACGGTCGTTCAGGAAGGGTAATTAATCAAACGGCTGCAATTAATCCTTTTGAATCAATTATATATGAAGTTGAATTACATAAGGTTGTTAAGGATCCTAAAGATTACGAGAAAAATATACTTCAGGCTTATATTGACGACAAATATCCTGGTTTGGAGTCAATTAATGATAGCATATATTACGTTCAATTATCTCCACCCACAGTTGATACCATTACAGTAGGTAAAGATTCTATTGTAAATGTTATGTACAAGGGAATGTATTTAGATGGTTTTGTTTTTGATACAAATATTGATACTGTAGCAACTAAGTTAGGTAGAACTTTTTCGTCAAAAACCGAATTAAAATTTACAATTGGAGGAAGCCAGGTTATTAAAGGTTTTAGTATGGCACTTCCCTTAATGAAACCAGGAGAGTGGGGGAGAGTGATTATACCTTCATATTGTGCCTATGATTCTATAGGAAATAGTAGTATACCTCCATATTCAACTTTAGTTTTTGATATTTATTTTAAGAGTAAAGATGTTGTAAAAAAACCATCAGAATAAAACTGCAAACACAGTATTTTTCTTATTAATATCAGGGATTGGAGATTTTTTCCAATCCTTTATTTTTTTTGTGAGTATCAGTTCATCCGCAGTTGTTAGTTCGCAGCCCATTGTAAGGAATGTCTCATCGGAGCAAGTTTGTAGCAAATCTTTGAAAAGCGATACATTACGGTAGGGCGCTTCAATGAATAGTTGGGTTTGACCTTCTACTCTTGAGCGTTGCTCCAGTTGCTTTATCCGCTTTTTACGCTCCTCTGGTTTTATAGGTAAATAACCCACAAATGCAAAGTTCTGCCCATTTAGTCCGCTGGCCATTAGGGTTAGCAGAATGGAGTTTGGCCCAACAAGTGGAATTACTTTTATTCCTTTTCGGTGCGCAGCAGCAACTAACAACGAACCTGGGTCCGCAACAGCAGGAACTCCTGCTTCGGATAGTAAGCCTAAATCGTTTCCGTTAAGTATTGGCGCAAGCATTTTTTCAATCTCAGTTGGCGATGTATGCTCATTCAGCTCGAAAAATTCAAGGTTATCAATTGGTGTTAAAACTCCAATTTTAGATAGATATCTTCTTGCAGTTCTCAATTCCTCAACCACAAAGTGCTTAAGCCCTATGGTAATATCAACAACTTTCGATGGTATAACAGTGTCCGTCTCTGGCGTTCCAATTGTTGTTGGAATTAGGTATAGTTTTCCGTTCATAGTTCTAACTTATTCAATCTATCTAACTATATTTACTAAAATTTTGCACTAAGGTAATTGGAATGATTAGAATTATAAAGCAAATTCTTTTAAATAGAAACACAATACTTGTTTTTGCAGTTCTTGCAGGTATTCTCATTGGCGACAAGGCTTCATCCCTAAAGGATTTAACGTTTCCTGCGTTGGCAATTACAATGACATTCTCTATGACCGGCATGAGAATGAGCCAGGTAAAGGATTTAAATGGTGTGTACAAGCCATTCTTGATGGGAATTTTATTGAATTACGGGCTATTTAGCCTTGTTCTTATTCCATTAGCTTATTGGTTTATGCCAACTCCTGAACTATTCTATGGATTTGTTGTGATTGCAGCAGCACCACCAGGCGTGGCTATAATTCCATTTTCGTATATCCTAAAGGGCGATGTTATTTACGCAATTATTGGAGTTGTTGGCGCTTTCCTTGGTTCGATATTTATTGCACCATTGCTGGTGAATGTTTTTGCCGCATCCAAGGGAATTAATTCATGGGATTTATTTGTAATGATGGTTCAGCTAGTTGTTGCACCTTTAATTATTTCACGTTTTTTACTTTGGAAGCCTTTGTTTAAATATATTGAACCAATTCGTGGCAAAGTGGTGGATTGGGGTTTTGCAGTGCTAATTTTTGTTGCAGTTGGTATAAATCGAGAGGTTTTCTTTACTGAGCCGTTGCTGCTTGTTAAGGTTTCGCTAATACTTTTGATAGCAACTTTTGTGCTGGGATATGTTTATACTAAAATAGCCGACAAGGCTGGTGTTTCGCAAAGTATAGTCACCTCCCAGTCGATGTTGGTGGCCATTAAGAGTTCAGGATTTTCGGTTTTTACAGCAATTACATTGTTTGGTAAGGAAGCCGCAATACCATCGGCCGTAATGGCTGTGGTGGTTTTATTATATTTGATTTACTTATCGCTTAAAAGTAAGGTAATAGGGTGAAACTAACTTTTTTGGGAACAGGAACTTCGCAGGGTGTGCCAGTTATAGCATGCTCTTGTCCTGTTTGTCAATCGGTCGATACACGCGATAAAAGGCTAAGAACGGCTGCTCTTATAGAGCATAATGGTATTACCATTGCCATTGATGCGGGTCCCGATTTTCGCCAGCAGATGCTTCGGGCAAAGGTTAAAAACCTCGATGCAATTTTGGTTACACACGAGCATCGCGACCATATTTCGGGGTTAGACGATGTGCGAGCCTTTAACTGGATTAATAAGCGCCCAATGGATATTTGGGGCGAACCACGTGTGCTTGATGCCATCAGAACAGAATACTCCTACGTTTTTGCTGAGCATAAATATCCTGGTATACCTGAAATTTGTTTGAACGAGATAGATGGTCAACCCATAGATATTATGGGGTTGAAGATAATTCCCATAAGAGCATATCACTATAAATTACCAATATACGGTTTCCGCATAGGCGATTTAACCTACATTACTGATGCAAACTTTATAGCCGAGGAGGAGAAGGAGAAAATTGTTGGTTCAAAATATCTGGTGATTAATGCTTTGCGCATGCAAAAGCATCTATCGCACTACTCGTTGCCCGAAGCATTAAAGTTGATTGCTGAACTTGGCCCCCGTAGGGCATATATTATTCACGTTAGCCATCAAATGGGACTTTACAAGGACATTGCTGCTCAATTGCCCGAGAATGTTTGCTTGGCGTACGATGGGTTAACGGTGGAGTGTTAGTTTTTTTTCTTAAAATAGAAAAGGAAGAATAAACTGAATACAGACAGCATGCAGAAAATTGCACCTGCAATTACCAACGCATGAGTAAGGCTTAATTTATCGGTAAGCCAACCGTAGAAAGGTCCCCAAATTGAGAATATAATTCGGATTGTAAAGTTTCGAACCGATAGAATGGTTGCTCGCATATTGGAGGGAGCCAAGCGATTTATTCCATCCTTTAGAATTGGGGTAGCAATTCCTCTTGCAATATAAAAGATTATAAATAGTGATAATGCCCAGAGTTGAGGGATAATTCCAACCATGATAAAGCCAAGCCCAAGTGCTATGCTAAGTGCAATAATCAATGGCTTACGGCCAAATTTTATTTCGGCTTTATATGCATACATGGCAGCTATACCAACAATCAAATTCAGTCCGGTCCAGATAATTCCAAACGATTCCACCTTAACATCGGCTCTAATTAACCATGGCTGAACAAACCAGGCCATGGTTAGTGTTGATGCCCCCACAACCGACGAGTATATTATGTTCCAGCGTAGTTCAACATTATCTATGAGCGAGTAGCGAACAATTCCAACGATTTGCTTCCAATTTAAATCCACCCTGTTTTGGTTGATTTTAGGCTCAATAAGTGTTATTGCAGCAGGAATTGCCAAGAATGCAATAAAGGTTTGTCCGTAGTATGGGTAGCGTAGGCTTAATGCCGCAAGTAGACCTCCAATAATGCCCGCTGCTGCCTCAGCAAAATTCCCAACCGATGTCATTCGTCCTTCATGCTTTAGGTAGTCGTCCTGCTTGCCATCATCCAGAAGTGAGTCGTAGAGCAGGGCAGAATCAGCACCCGAAATCATACTTTGGCCAAAGCCAAGGATTATTTCGGCTACCATAAATCCAATAAATCCAGTGGTGAAGGAGTATGTGGCGTATCCTGCAAAGCCGAGTATAGCTCCAACAATTAGTGTGTTTTTTCGCCCAAGTGCATCGGCGAAGTAACCCGATGGAATCTCGAGTAGAACTATTGAAAGCGAGTAAATACTTTGAAGGATGAAAACCTCCTTAATGCTCAATCCATTGTTTTGGTAAAACAGAACCACAATGGGCATTACAAGCATAAACCAATGCGATATCTTAAGTATATAGAGTCGCCATAGGTTATGTTGGTAGGTTGTTTTCATTGGGTGCAAATATATTACAACGAATCCATTTGTAAATCATACAATATAAAAGAAAAACTCCTTCAGAGTTTAGAACCCTGAAGGAGTTTGCTCAAAATATCAATAAAAATTATTCTGCTGTTTTACTTTCTTCTTTAAGGTATTTATCCAAAAAGTCAAGAATCGCTTTGTATCCTTTTATCTCGTTCTCCTTTTTAACAAATCCGTGACCTTCGTCGGGGAAAATAACATATTCCACAGGAACGCCATTCTTTTTAATTGCTTCAACAATCTCATCGGATTCTACCTGAAGTACACGTGGGTCGTTGGCGCCTTGAAGCACCATTACAGGATTCTTTACATTATTGGCGTGGAATAGTGGCGAAATGTTATACAGACGAACAGAATCCGCTGTAGTTGGGTCGCCCATCTCCGCATACAATGCATTTTTGAACGATGCCCAGAATGGAGGAATAGATTTTAAAGTGCGTAACCAGTTGGTAACACCAAATAGGTTAACCCCAACCTTAAACTCATCGGGTTTAGAAGTCATCGCAGCCATAGTCATAAATCCACCGTACGAACCACCAATAATTCCAATTTTATCAGCATCAATATACTCTAACGATTGGAGGTATTTTTTACCATAAACACAGTCCATTAGATCCTTATCTCCGTGATTTTGGTCGTCCATTTTGTAGAACGTTTGTCCATATCCACTGCTACCCCTGTTATTTACAGCTAAAATTGCGTAGCCATTGTTGGTAAGGTATTGAATTAATGCGAAGTATCCCACTCTGGATTGTCCACCAGGGCCACCGTGCACCCAAATAAGTGCAGGCACTTTATTCTTTTCAGTGGCATCGAGCGGTTTGTAGAATATTGCTGGGATATCCAATCCATCGAACGATTTGTAGCGAACAACCTCTGCTGCAACAAGTTGATTTTGGTCGATTTCAGGGTTTAGACTATTGGTAAGTCGTTTGAGCTCTTTGGTTTCCATGTTGTAGAAGTAGATATCGGCTGGCGACTTTGATGTACCTGCGCTAATACGCATATACTTTTCGCTATCGGATATCTCAATAGAAATAATATCACCATCGGCAATTGCAGGCGATTCAACTTTTTGACCAGTTTTATGGTCGAATAGTTTTAGCGTATTCTTTCCATCCTCGTTAATGGCAATTACCCTATACTTTTCGTAACGTGATAGAGAGAAGTTAGTTACATCCCAGTTAGTTTCAAAAACAGTATTTCTTTCGCCAGTTTCAAGATTGTACGATACTAGGTACTGAAATTCCTTTTGGCTATTAGTGGTGTAGTACAAATACTTACCATTTAAAGAAAATCCTCTGGCAACATAAGAGCCTGGTTGTTCAGGAATGGATATCTCCTTTTGCTCTTTAGTTAATCGGTTTACTAGGTATAGTTTATTGTCATTAGTGGTGATACTTTCAACCAAAACAACGTACTTCTCGTCCCACGAAATCTCGTTAATACTCAATCCTTTATCATTCTGATACAGTAACTTGGCTTTCCAGGTTTTTGTGTCCATTATGTAAAGGTCAAAGAAGCGAGGGTCGCGTTTTGTGTATAAGAAGTAGAATGCAGTTTTCTCTTTATTCCAACCAACAAAACTGGCTTTTGCCTTTTCTTCAGGTGTTAAATCCGTAGAAGTGCCATCCTCGTTCAAAAGGTAGATGTGGTCAATTTCATTACCACCCTTATCGGCTGAGTAAAGAATTTTATTGGTACCTGGCACGTAATCAATTGCAAAGTACGACTCTTGGGTAGAGTTGGTAAGTTGCTTTTGTGTTCCATCGGTAATACTAACCTCATAAAGGTTGTATATCCCCGATTCATTGCTGGTGTACAAAAGCCTAGTTTCGTCCTCGGAAAATTTTCCACCAAATACTTGTTTGTTCTTGTAGAATTGCTCAATGGAATACTTCGTAACCACTGGCTCCTGCTTACAAGAATAAAGGAAAATTGGAATGATAAGAACGATTAAAAAGATAACTCTCTTCATACTAATTAGTTTTTAGTTGATTGCTATTATGACTAAAGCAAATGATTTATGTTTAATTAATATACAATTAATTGTAACTGGCATATTTGGTAACATTTCAACATCGAAATGCTATAAAAAGCAATAATTATAAATAATTCAATCCGAAACTAATGTTGAAGCAGAATGTTAATATCACCTAACAATTTAACTAATTATACGGCAATTATCCAATGATGTATATGTGTTTTAGCTTTTATTATGATTGTTAAAAGGATATTTAACTTACTGTATTCTGATTGATGCTCAAAAAAAGGTTATCGCGTAGTAGTCGATAACCTTTTATGCTGTCTGTTGACTAAAACTATTCCTCAATATCTATTTTAGCAGGATTCCTTTTGAATAGTTTTCCGCTTTTAATTACCCTTCGGGTGTTCGCAAAGTTTTTATAATCGTCGAGTGGATTCTGGTCATAAATAATTAGGTCGGCCTTTTTTCCAATTTCAATGCTCCCGAATTGATTATCAATTTTTAGAACTTTTGCGGCATTTATGGTTGATATTTTGATGATGTCCGATGCCGAAATACCAGCCTCAGCAAGCAATAACTGCTCAGAAATAAAGGCCATACCTCCATTTTCAGTATTTGTTCCAATTCTAAGTGTTGTGCCCGAATCGTGAATACGTTTAACAAAACTTAGAAAGTGACTAAAATTATAGGATATTCTATGGGTAAGTTCTTTGTTGAGTTTAAACGGATTACTGCTATTGGGTTTTATATGACCCATATCGGTGTACTGAGCCATGGAGTTTAACTTGGTTGATATTGAAGTATTTTGATTGCTAAGTTTATTAGCAAGGGTATCGAGCAATGCAGGATTATTCTCTACAATGTACTTGAAAGCCTCCAATGCATATATTTCCTCGGGAATATCAACTTTCCCGTAAACATTTTCTACTTGATTTAGAAGAAGTTTTTTGTCGAAATTCTGCTCAAAAGTGTTGATTATAGGACTGTATATGTACTCGATGTTGATATAATTATTATCACTAAATGAATTTATTGGTTTTATAAAGACATCGATTCCTTTTTGCGATGTCAATCCTATAATGTTCTTAGTTTGGTTATTGTTTTTATCGTTGTTTATGTAAATATGATTTACGCCTATGGACGATAAATCGCTAAGCAACACATCTATGCTTTTGTTGGATTGCTCCATATCCGAAAAAGTGAAAGCAACAATTAAATCCGAAAATTTTGGGTTTGCCTGCCATTTAACCATTTGACTTGCCCAGTTAAAATCCTTGGTCATATCAACAGTTGTTGTTATACCAAAGGGTAAGTAGTTTTTAGAGCATTTACTACGGTAAAAATTGGTCAGGATTTTTGGATGATTATCTGCATTCTTATGCGTGCTGTATATTGCCTTTTCGAAGTTGATATGAGTATCGATGTTGCCAGGAGTAACCAGCCTACCATCGGCATCAACCACCTTTTTAGTTCTAACTGGTTCGTCGGAGTTGATAATACCAACAATTGAATCACCATTAATGAGTATAGTTTTACCAGTGGTTACCTCTCCTGTTTTAGTATCAAAAATTGCCGCGTTTTCAACAATTAAGTCGTAGCGAATTGGACGGTTGCAGGAAAATATTGTAAGTGCTAAAGTTGATATTATCAAAAACCGATAGTATTTCATCTTAGTTTGGTTTAAGGTTATAAAAGCGGGATAAAGTTAAAAAATCACTTCAATATTTGCACTTATACAATAAAAAAAGGCTGCAGACAAAATCTACAGCCCTTTAAAACTAAAAGTTATGGTTTATTTAAGTCCTCTTTTCTTTAGCAAAGGCTCAATGGAAGGTTCTTTACCACGGAATTTGTTGTACTGAATCATTCCTTCGTCATTTCCACCTTCGGTAAGAATGAATTTACGGAACTTACGAGCTATTTCTGGATTGTAAAGGTTTCCAGTTTCGGCAAATGCGTTAAATGCATCGGTATCGAGCACTGCGGCCCATAGGTAAACATAGTAGCCAGCAGCGTATCCTCCCATACTATGGTTAAAGTAGGTGGTTCTATAACGAGGGTAGATTTCATCCATCAGGTTAATTTTCTTCATTGAGTTCTTCTCAAATTCAAGAACATCAACCTTTTTAGGTTCGGTAAAGCTGTGCCAATCCAAATCAAGGATAGATGCTGCAATGTACTCAACAGTCTCAAACGCTTGGTTGAATGTCATACTGTTCTGTAGGCGCTTAATTAAATCCTCGGGCATGGTAGCACCAGTCTTATAATGCTTTGCGTAAACCTTTAATACCTCAGGTTCGCCAGCCCAGTTCTCCATAACTTGCGATGGAAGTTCAACCATATCGCGGGCTAAACTACCAGCTATTCTATCATACTCACCATCGGTGAACAATCCATGTAGTGCATGGCCAAACTCGTGGAATAGGGTATTTACTTCGTCCCACGATAGAAGTGCAGGAGCATCGGCTGTTGGGCGAGTAAAGTTGCATACAATATTTACAATAGGCTCAATCTTTTTGCCATTCTCGTAGGTTTGTTGGCGGAATCGTCCACACCAAGCGCCAACTCGTTTGCTTGGTCTTGGATGGTAATCCAGATAAAGCAAGCCAACGTGTTTACCATCTTTTTCTTTAACCTCGAACACTTCAACCTCTGAGTGGTAAATAGGTAAATCGGTGCGTTTTGTAAACGATAGTCCGTAAAGTTGACTGGCAACATAGAACATTCCATTACGAACATTCTCCAAAGCAAAGTAAGGCCTTAACTCAGACTCATCAAGGTTGAATTTTTCCTTTTTAAGTTTCTCGGCGTAGTACCACCAATCCCAAGCTGCTAGTTTAAAGTTGCCGCCTTCTCGGTCGATAATTTGTTGCATTTCATCGCGGTCGCGTTTTGCTGCAACCATGGCTGGCTCCATCACTTTGTTTAGGAAGTCGTAAACTGCCTCAGGTGTTTTAGCCATATTGTTGCTAATGGAATATTCTGCAAAATTCTTATAGCCCAATAATTTTGATCGTTCAGCACGTAAATTGGCTATTTCAAGAACAATATCTTTGGTATCGAATTCATTGTTATTGTTTCCGCGCATAAGGTAACCCATGTATAGTTTCTCCCTTAACTCACGTTTTTGCGAGTACTGAAGAAAAGGAATCATACTTGGTTTTTGAAGTGTGAAAACCCATTTACCTTCTAGTCCAAATTGCTTTGCATCTGCTGCAGCTGCGTCGATAATATCTTTTGAAAGTCCAACTAAATCGGTCTCATTATCAATAACGAGTTTGAAGTTCTTGTTGGTTTCGTCTAGTAAGTTCTCCCCAAATTTCAATCCCAATTTGGATGATTTCTGGTTAATCTCACGGAGTTTTGCTTTATCTGCATCATTTAAATCGGCGCCGCTTCTTACAAAGTCGTTGTAGTATTTTTCAACGGTACGCTTTTGTAAATAGGTAAGGTTAGCCTTATCTCTACTCAAATAAACTGCCTTAATACGTTGGAAAAGTTTATCGTTGAGGTTGATATTATCGCGGTGCTCAGTGGTTAGAGGAGCAATTTCTCGTGCAATTTTTTGAAGTTCAGGCGAAGTGTTAGCACTATTCAAACTGTAGAATACACTTCCCACTTTTGATAGCAGTTTTCCTGATTTGTCAAGAGCCAGAATTGTATTCTCGAAAGTAGCCGGTTCTGAGTTATTGATAATAGCATCAATTTCAGATTTTTGCTCAGCTATTCCTTGTTTGAAGGCTGGTACATAGTGCTCGAAATCAATTAAATCGAAAGGTGGAACCTTGAACGGTGTTGTGTACTCACTCAGGAAAGGATTTGGTCTTTTCGACTCCTGTGAGTTAGCGTTTCCTGCTATTAGCATAGTTGCAAGAATTAACAAACTTAATCGTTTCATAATTTTTATTGTAGGTTAATAGATTATCAAACATCAACTTTTTTGATGCAATATAGCGCATTAGGTTTAATCAATAAAATTAAGCAGATATTGAAAGTCTATAAACCTATTTCTTCATATAATCTTTAAAAATCTTCTCAAATTTTTCAATTTTTGGAGTGATTGTCATCCTACAATATGGCTGATTCTTGTTGTTGGCGTAGTAATCCTGATGGTAATCTTCGGCTTTGAAAAATACTATATAAGGCTCAATTGCAGTTACAATTGGACTACTCCATATTCCTGCGTCGTTCAGTTTCTTTTTTATTTCTTCAGCCGTTGTTTTTTGTGCTTCGGAATGGTAGAATATTACAGAGCGGTATTGGGTACCAATATCAGCACCTTGCCTGTTTAATGTAGTAGGGTCGTGGGTTTTGAAGTAAACCTCCAGAATTTTCGAGTAAGGTATTTTTGAGGGATTAAATGTAACCTGAATAACCTCAGCGTGTCCAGTATTTCCTTCGCAAACTTCTTTGTAGGTGGGATTCTTAACAATGCCACCAGAGTAGCCCGATTCTACTTTAATTACTCCATCGAGCCTACTAAAAATGGCTTCAACACACCAGAAGCATCCAGCTCCCAATGTGGCAATTTCAATCTGTTTTTCGGACATATGTTTATTATTTTTATTTGTTTGAGCAGTTATTGTGCTTGAAATGAATAGCATAAATGCTATAGTAACTAATCGTAACATAGTTTTTAGAATTTAGTTAATAACACACCTATCGGTTACATTGTTCATAAAAATAAAAGAGTGAAGATTTTCACATCCTCACTCCATAATTGTTTTTGATAAGTTTTTGAATTGACTTTTCTAAAAATCTAGGGTCTAATCCATTAGTTCTAATTAAATCTGTAAGAGAATTTTACTAGGAATATATTGTGAGGGTGTGTATCGTAAAGGTTATCCATGTCGTTATTGAGCGATGTGCTGTAAACCGATTCGGATGTTTGTTTACTCATGGTCCAAACAAAGAACACAGTTGAACCAGGCCTGTACTCCCAACGAACGATTAAATTCGATTGAAAATCCATAAAGTTGAAGTTCCTGTTGTCGAACGAATAGTCAGTTGTTCCATCTGTGTTCTCATCAACTAAATAAGTTTCATTATTGGCATCGTAGTTAATTTGAGAAGGTAACAGTTGGTAAAATCTGTTGGAGTAATTATTTGCATCTGGCTCGATAATGTATTTGAAATCGTGATATTTTCCCGATGCAAAGAATGGTCGACCATAGTACTGAACCGAAAGGTTTGGATTAATACTATACTCCAATCGGAGAGATAGAGATAGCGTTTGCTGATTAATAGTTCCTCTCATATAGCGGATTACATTGCCATTATTGTCTTCAACGTTAGTTACGTATTGTAAGTCGTTTCTGGATTCGGAATAGTTTGGACTTAATCTGATTGTAAGACTATTGGTGGGTTTGTATGATAATGTTGCATAAAATCCTTGGTATTTACTGTAATTTACATCACCGTATTGTGTATTTCCGCCAAAATCAACGGTAACCTTTTTACGTTGGTCGCTGCTTAAGTTGTACCATGCATTCCAGCTACCAGGGGTTCTAAGCATTGGTCCACCCCTTAGTGCGTGAGAACTTAAATTCTCCCCACTTCTATTTATACCGCCTCCAAAGCCCCAGTAGTTTGTGAACTGAAGGTAAAAGTTAATATTTCCGCCTTTGTAGGTAGATTGTCCCCCAAAATTCCAGCCAGTCCATTGGTTAAAGTTTAAATTGATATTGCGGAAGATAAATTTTGGTTCCCAGTAGCGTAACCCAACCCAAATAACCTGAAAGATATCATCAACACTCTCGGTATACCCAATATCATTTATTTCTAATTGGGGTGATTTCCACGATAACATTCCCATATACCGCAAATGTCCTTCACCAATTTTTCCAATTTGAACACCTCCACCAGTTCCCGTTAGTGAGTTACGCGATGAGTCAAGGCTAACATAATTTGCATCTGGTCGTTGAAAGTATCTTGCCGATGAGCGTTGTGTTTGTATTATTGCTTCTTCGGTTCCATTTACATGGCTAAAGTAAAATTTTGCCCCCCATAGGTATTTTTTATTGGCCCACATGTGTTGTAGGTCAAGACCTCCAGTAAAAGCATTGCGATGTAGGTAATCTTCGGTTTCCGTAGTTAATTGCCTATTTGTAGAAGTGAAAATACCGGATACAATGGTGTTTCCTTTATTAAGTTCTTGTCTTAAACTGCCAACAGTATAATTGGTTAATGGTTCTACAATTTGAACGCTTCTGTCTCCAATACTATCAATTCTGGC
The DNA here is from genome assembly GCA_023406715.1 of Bacteroidota bacterium. Lineage (GTDB taxonomy): Bacteria > Bacteroidota > Bacteroidia > Bacteroidales > Tenuifilaceae > SB25. Next base: position 23,231 of record JAEXVC010000214.1, read on the forward strand.
AAACGAGTTTGCAGTTAAACTCTCAAGAACTCCGATAGACATGCCGTTATTGGTTCGTCCAGTAATTTTTGCAGCACCCAGTATGGCTGTATTTGATG
>JAEXVC010000233.1 GCA_023406715.1 Bacteroidota bacterium
CACTAAGTTTTGGTTACCTTCAATTAATTACCTGCTCAATCAGGCTGGTTTAAAGTTTGCAATACCCGATATTTTCCAGAAAATTAAAGTTAATGCAGTAATAGTATCACTTGCTATTGGTTTATTGGTTCTTGCAGTTTCTGCTATTATTGGTTCATTTTTCGAGGTTGATTTTTTTCTTGCTCAAAATTGGTTTTCAGTTGATGTGCTTAGTAGTTTACTCAACTACTTTATGGTTTCAATGACCTTAATTGTAGTTGCAGTACCAGAGGGTTTGGCAATGAGCGTAACGCTCAGTTTGGCTTACAGTATGCGTAAAATGACAGCGGCAAACAATCTTGTTCGTCGGATGCAGGCAACCGAAACAATGGGTGCGGCAACGGTTATTTGTACCGATAAAACAGGTACGCTTACCCAGAATCAGATGACAGTTCTTGAGTGGCATTTTATTGGCAATGTTGATATTAAAGAAAATACAGTAGAATCGGATGTGCTAAAGTATTCCATGGCTGTTAACTCGTCGGCTCATCTGGATTTTAGTGATGAAAAAACAAAAACAGTTGGAAATCCGACCGATGCTGCGCTTTTGCTTTGGTTGAATAATAATAGCATTAATTATAGGTCTTTAAGGGAGGATTTTAAGGTTGAGTACCAATTGCCATTTTCTTCGGAGAAGAAGTACATGTTTACAATTGGGACAGACAAACAGGGTAAACGATTCCTGCTTGTTAAAGGTGCTCCCGAAATTGTGCTTTCGATGTCGAAAACAGATGAATCTGTCGCAAAACTATCAAAGCAAATTATTGAGGAGTACCAGAGCAAGTCGCTTAGGTCTATTGCTTTTGCATACAGAGAGTTGAGTTCTGAGAATTATAATTACGAAGATACCCCTTCAAATCTAATTTTTGTAGGATTTGTTGGTATTGCCGACCCTGTTCGTGCTGATGTAGCGCACGCTGTGGCAAGTTGCCATACTGCAGGGATTGATGTGAAAATGATTACTGGCGATAATGTTGTTACAGCATCTTCTATTGGTAAGCAAATTAATATCTATGCCGATAACTCGAGTCATATTGCTATTTCAGGACCCGATTTTGAGGCATTATCCGATGCCGAAGCTTCAAAAATTATTGGTAATTTGAAGATTATGTACCGGGCACGTCCTTCGGATAAGCTGAAATTGGTACGTTTGCTTCAGGAGCAAGGTCAGGTGGTTGCTGTAACTGGCGATGGTACCAACGATGCCCCATCGCTTAACAGAGCGAATGTAGGCTTGGCAATGGGGACAGGAACCCAGGTGGCCAAGGAGGCTAGCGATATAATTTTGCTCGACGATTCTTTTGCAAGTATTGTGAATGCTGTTCGTTGGGGAAGGACTCTGTTTCAGAATATTCAGAAATTCCTATTCTTTCAGTTAACCATAAACCTACTAGCTGTTGCAATTGTGCTTACAGGACCTTTTACTGGAATAACTCTGCCGTTAACAGTTACTCAAATGCTATGGGTGAATCTGATTATGGACACTTTTGCAGCACTTGCATTGGCCACAGAACCACCTCATGCTGGAGTTATGAAACAGCATCCTCGTAAAACCGACGACTTTATTATTAGTAAGTCAATTCGTAATGGAATAGTTTACACTGCAGGGGTATTTTTTGTTGCTTTAATAGCAATGCTCCAGTATTTGAAAAGCGATGGAGAGGTTACTAACTATGAATTAACCCTATTTTTCAATGTTTTTGTAATGCTGCAGTTCTGGAATTTATTTAATGCTCGCGTATACGGGCAAAATGTTTCTGCATTCAAAGGCTTATTTAAGAATAGAAGTTTCTTGCTAATAGCTTTACTTATTCTGGTTGGACAGGTATTTATTATTCAGTTTGGTGGTACATTTTTTAGAACTGTTCCGTTAAAAGTATACGATTGGTTTTTAGTTGTTTTATCTACTTCACTTATCCTTTGGATATCGGAATTGATTAAATTTATACGCAGAAAATTAACTTAAAACCTATAATCTTTACTATGAAGTCGAGAAGCGATTTAACTAAAGCCGATATTGAGTCAATAATTAACGGAACCGAGGTTTGTCATGTATCAATGATTGATAATGATGGAAAACCTTATGTTTTACCCTTTAATTTTGGCTATCGCGATGGTAAACTCTATATACATAGCGGTCCAGAAGGAAAGAAAATTGATATTTGGAAGAATAATCCGAATGTTTGTGTTGCTTTCAGCAATGGCTACCAAATGCGAATTCAGAACGAGAGCGTGGCCTGTTCATACTCCATGCGCTACCGTAGTGCACTTATTCATGGTAAGATTATCCAGATAGATGACATTGAAGAAAAGAAAAGAGTCTTGAACATTGTGATGGCCAAGTATAGTGGAAAGGAGGATTTTTCCTATAGCTTACCAGCTATTACCAATGTAAAAGTATTCGAAATTATTATCCATAAAATGGAAGGACGTGCTTACGGGTACTAGTGTGTAATTAATTATTAAGAATATTTTAAAGTTCGTTGGCTAATCCCAGCGAACTTTTTTTATGATGATTTTTATCAAAAAAAAGTTAAAAAAAAAGTTTGCTAGCTGACACTGTATTGAAAATAGTTTATATTTATTGGAAAATTAGTTTGTTGGTTAATTCGAAAATAAGCGTAATAATATCATGCCCAATATCAGAGATTTAAAGAAGGACATCAAGTCAATGGTAAAGCATTTTTTAGATGAGTGCTATACTCAGTTGGCATTTTCTCCCCATCTGAATCAGGAGAATGTGTTGGATATTATTTCTGATGTAATGGAACTTGAAAAAGAGGTGATTACCAAACTGGCTTACAAATCGCGCCAGCGAGGTGTTAGAACCACGGTTGATTATCAATCAATTGCCAATGATTTCTACAATCGCATTGTGGAGTTAACTGAAAGGCTCAACTCTCTCGACTATTAGTAGTCCTTAAGGGGTAATTAGGTATGTGTAATGACCAATTATTTTAAAGGAGAATAAACAATCTTCCAAAACTTGTCCTGCTCCAATGTTGTGAACTATCAGATAGCGTAACCCATCTGCCGATTTTTTATTTACAACTATTCCAATATGGGTTATTCCTCCGCCTAGATTCCAGCAAACAATATCGCTAGGTTTATAGTCGTTGGGGTTTTGGGTAATTGGTTTAACTTTTCCAAACCGTTTAAAGTAAACCATTAGGTTGGGAACGCGGCGGTGGTCTATATTCGTGTCGGTTTTTTTTAGTCCCCAGTTTGTGGGATATAAATGAAAATTTTTTTCCATATCCTCGTGAACCTCTTTCTGCAGGTCTATACCGAGTTTGCGATACGCTCTAATAATTACATCGGTGCAAACACCTTTGTTTGGAGGCACATCGCCGTTTGGATAAGCAATTCTGATATAACCAGGATAGTATTCAACCTTTTGTTTTGTGAGTTCAAGAGCCGCATTCGATAGTTGCTCCGGAGTGATGTTTTGCGCAAAGAGGGTGTTAACCTTTAGTAATATAAATAGTAGTATTGTTATGTGCATACTAAATTCGTGTGCTATACTTTTTTACTTCCTTTGCAAGTTGTTTGGCTTTACCGTATGTAACTCTATTGAGTAGTTCCCAGAATTTTGGGCCATGATTTTTTTGTACTGTATGGCAAAGTTCGTGGAGTAGAATATAGTCAATTAAATCATCGGGAAGTTTCATTAGGTGAAGGCTGAGGCTAATATTGTTTTTTGATGAACAACTACCCCAACGAGTTACTGAACTACGTATGGTTACTTTATTGTATTTAAACCCTTTTAAAGTAGCCAATGTATCAAGCCTTTGCGGTAAATACTCCTTGGCTTCAATTCTGTAGGATAACTCTATTGCTTTTTTTGCAGCAGCCTGCGTACTTTTATGTTCAATGTCAATAGTTGATGGATAAAAAATATCAATGTAAGGTTTATTATACTTTATCTTTATATTATTATTGTCACACGGTGTAAATCTTAAGGAATGGTAACGGGTGTTGAATCCATTTTGGATAATTGGTTTCTTTTGGGTTTCAATTTCATCCAATTTCGCAACAATCCAGCTGGCTTTGGATAGCACAAAATTTTCGGCCGCACTGAATGAGAGTACACTAGGGATTGTAACCTTTACCTCACCAGTGTTTTTAATTCTTATGCTAAGCCGTTTAGCCTTTAGGTTGCGTTTGTACGATACCTTTCCAATGTTGGGGTATACATTTATATGCTCCTTGGGACTCATTACTGTTTTAAAATCCAAATGCTTGGGAATTTTTGGGTTAACTTGTTCTTTTCCTGATTAGCTTTTTCCTTGGTATGGAATGAGCCCACTGTAACATAGGTTTTTCCATTAGAAAGCGCTAACACCTCCGATTTATATCCTTCAGATTTTAATTCCTTGGAGTATTTTTCCGCATTCAGTTTATCCTTAAAACTTCCTGCAATTAGGTGGAATTGTTCTGTTGCAGGCTGTTTTATTGCGGCATTCTCAATAACCGACTTTTCAATCTGAGTTTCAATGTTATTCTCAGTGCTCTCCGATGCATCATCTGTCGTCATTTCATCGAAAGCTTTATCAATCTCATCCTTCGGGGTTTCTTTTTCGGGAGTTACAGCTTCAGTTTCGGGTTTTTCAATCTTTTCACTAACAATGATGTTTGGTCTGTTGCTTTCCCTAATCTCATTATTAAATGCTATTTCTCTAATGATAAAAGCAAATATAAGAATGGCTGAAAGCGATATTCCTAGGTATATAAGTATAAGAACTAATTTCGATTTTTTCTTAGTTTTTGCCATATCATTATTATCTTCTTGATTACTTGTAATTATGTTTTCAACGTTAATGTCGGGTGAAGGTAATGGTTGGTTTTGTTCAGTTGCAGGTTCATTTACTTCCTCTTCAATCTCAATAATACTTTCATTGACCAATACTTGTTCTTCAAAGGGTTGACCCTCCAAATATTCTTCGTTGATTGGAGCTTGGTTGTCAATGTCTAAAACAATATCCTCCTGAGTAGTATCTTGTTTACTTTCGGGTTGCTCACTTATAGTGATAATCGAAGTTTCCTTCGAAGTCTTTTTCGATTTTTTTTGAGGCTTATTCTCTATAGGTTTACTTGCGTCGGTAGCAGGAATAATTTTTCCCGATGCTGAAAATATAATTGCCCCACGACTATCGCATATTAATCGTCCAATTGCAGGAATATCGAAATAACCTTGGTTTTTAATCGTTTCCTTTAGGCTGTCAATAAAGGCTTTTATCTGCTTTATGGCTTCATCCTTAGGTATTTCCTTGTACTTTGCGTAGTACTCTTCTAGTACATTATCGTTGTACTTGAGGAAAGGGCTAAAAGTAAGATTTTCGGGTTTAAATGTTCCGTTGCCGCTATCCTTTAAAAGGAACGCGCCAAAATCGGGGAGAATTATTCGTGTATGATTCTCAATTATATGGGCAAGGTCTTTACTATCCATCGCTATAATTGTTAACGAAATTTACTTCAAAAATAATATCAATTGGACGATAATTACTAAACGGTTACTTAAATTAAGCTTAGGATCACCAAAATGTGGAAAAAAATAAGGGTGTCTAAATTTTATAGACACCCTATAAGTTATATGGTAAAACATTAAGCCTTGCTAGGGCAAACCTCATGAATGGCTTTTGTGATTTTGTCTATGGAGTATGGTTTTGTCATTAAGTAGTCGAATCCAGCATCATGAAAATCCTCGAAGAAATTGGCAGGATTATGTGCCGTAAGTGCAATAACTGGAGTAAACCTTAACGGTGAAGGAAGTTTTTCACGAATGTATTTGGTGGTCTCAAGTCCATTCATCACGGGCATTTCAATGTCCATAAAAACCAAATCAACTTTTTCTTTCTGAATAATATCTATAGCCTCTTTCCCGTTCTGCGCCTCAAAGCATTGGCTACAAATATTTTTTACAACTTCTTTAAGTAAAAGCCTGTTTACAAAAATGTCGTCAACAATAAGAATCTTGTGCATAGGTGGTTAGTTTAAGTGTTTATCCAAGCCTGCTAAGGGTTTTAAGGATGTCGGTACTTATTATTTTTATGTTATGTCTATCCATTTCAATAATCCTATCATGGTTGAATTCTGAAAGGGTTCTAATTAAGCTCTCCTTCGTTGTTCCACAAATTTCCGCCAGTTCTTGACGGGTTAGCGGGAATTTAAAGGTGGAATTATGGTAAATCATTTCGGAGAAGTACAGGATTAAATCGGCAACTCTGCCTGGTAGTTGCTTGTAAAGCAATCCCGATAAACGGTTGATATTGAATATTGTGTTTTTACTAATCTGCTTGGAAATTTCTATGCCTAGCGAGCCATTTTTTTCCAGAATTGATGTGAAAATATCAACATCAATATAAATTGCAGTGCAAGGTTCTATGGCCGATACCGTGAAATCGTAAACTTCGCCTCCTAGAATAGATGATAAGCCAATAAAGTTTCCAGCACCTTCAATTTTTAGAATTAAGTTTTTACCCTTTCTTAACTCTCTAGAAATTTTTACTAAACCTGATGATAGATATATTATATGTGATGTTCTGGAGTTCTGTTTTACGATGATATCCCTTCTATTATAATCAACTATATTGATATTTTCGGCTATACGCTCTTTCTCACTCTCACTCAACAATATATTAATTGGTAGGGTGCATCTACCAAATAGGGTATCGAAGGAAGAATAGGTTTTTGTTAGCATTCTGCTTAATTTAGAGGAGCTTATAATTAATTAGGTTTCTTAAAATTAGTTAATTTTTTATTAAAAACAAACATCGATACTTAAAAATAGTGATTTAAATCATCGAATTAGGGTAATCAAACTCATACATTTTTGTGCAAAAGAATTTATTAAACCGTTTAATTTTGAAATGATTTGTATTAGTAGGTATTATGAGCAAATTAGACGATTACATTTTAGTTATTGACGATTCTACTACCAACCAGGTTTTAATGGAGGCCTTACTACAGGAGGAGGGGTTTTCTACACAATCGGCATCTAACGCAGCAGAAGCATACACCTTAATTCAACGGAGAAAGCCACGCTTAATTCTTTTGGATTTGCTTATGCCCCAGGTTAGTGGTATTGAGTGTCTAAAGCAATTTAAATTGAGTGCTGAAACAACGGATATTCCCATTATTATTGTTACAGCAGTAAATTCCACAGAGTATAAAGATGCTTGTATGAAGTTAGGGGCTTTGGATTACTACACAAAACCTATTGACATACCCTTGTTTGTAAAGCATATTGGAAATATCTTAATAGATAAACCATAAGTATATTGAAAGGGAAAGGAATGGCTAGGGATTTGAAAAATATTACAAGTAAGTTTACACAGATTGATACCAAAATCATTGAATTGCTCCAATGCTCTTCCGATGATTTTTTGGGATTAAATGCGGATTTTAAGGAGTTGTACCGTTCATCTTCGGCAATTTCGAAAAGTGCTACTGATATTTTTGAGATTCTGTCGGATAGCGATACCCGCAAAATGATGACTGATTTGGAGGAACTATATAAGTTACTTCGTATGCAGCATAGTCCTATTCTTGCTACGGCAAATAAGGGGATAAACGTTAGTAAGGAGATGCTGGAGATGTCTGCCGACTTACACCTACAAGTTAAAAACCTTAACCAGAATCTACTTACCCTGAAGTTCTTACTGGCAAATCTTAAAATTACAGGAACCGATTCGCTTGAGCAGGCATCACCAGCAATAGAGGAAATAACTGGTAACTACAATAAGCATATAAATCAGCAAAAACTCAGGGAATACCATAATGATAAGAATCTGGAAAAACTTCAGGAACTTATCAATAGTAGTATAGTTAAGATTGAGAAGTATAATAATCAGCTTAATCAACAGGTTAACCTAATTCTGGACCAAGTACACACCGCCATAGTGCTTTTTGCCGATAAGCAGCAGGAGGTTACTAGGAGGTTACCCTCTTTAAAAACTATAACCGACCAAATATCAGAAAGTATTGCTAACATTATTACGAATTTGCAATACCACGATATTATTAGGCAGAAGATAGAACATGTTCAAACATCGCATCGTAGTTTGTTGCAGAATCTAGCCGATTTCGACCCCGATAACGAGAGTCAGCATCTAGATTACTTATCGCGAATACGCGATTTAGCCAACATTCAAGCTGCCTTGTTGGTAAGAGCCAATAAGGAGTACCAGCGTGCAATAGAGTTAATTACGGAGAAGTTCCGCTCGGTAAGCGAGGATATGATAAACATCACTAACTTATGCAAGGAGCTTACTCAATCGCAGTTTAACCAGGAGGATGTTCACCTTACCGATTTAAGCCAAAAACTCGATAGTATTCTTGCGCCCCTCAGGAGTGTGCCTGTAATTGAGAAATCGTTGATGGCTGAATTCTGTGAAATTGTGGGTACCATCAACAAAACTATGAATGCCGTTTCCAAGTCCGATTCGGTTATTTTCGAAAAGAGCAACGAGGGAAATATTGAGCAGCTAAAGAGGGCTTACCCACAGGGTAATATAGTTGAGCAGTTAAAGGAAGTTGGGCAAGATGTTGAAAATACATCAAATCAAATTCAAACAATATCTCAGCATTTAGTCGATATAAATGGCGATTTTCAAGCCATTTGCGATGATTTGAAGAAAAAAAATGCTTCTATTGCAAACCAAGGCGATATAGCAGAAAAGATAACCTCAATAATGGATCAACTTAAGCATCAGGATGAGCAGGTATATCAATTATTGCACAATAATTTTAAGGTTAGTAAAGAGATGGATGCTGTAGTTGTGGGTTCAATTAAAAGGATAAAGTATTATGATTTTTTTGAGGTGCGAATTATTGAAATAATTAAAATGCTTAACGAGGTATTTCAGGAAATCAAAGGGCATGAGGTTAAACGAGATGAGGCGGAGGACATGGAGTTTCTGAAAGGACTATACACAATGGAAAGTGAGCATAAAATTCATGAGTCGATTATTGAGGGTGGACAAAAGCCCGAAGACTCAAAACTTGACGATACGGAAGAACAAAGCGATGATGTAGAACTTTTTTAGCATATAAACTATGAGTAAAACCAAAGAAAAACGATACCAAATTGCAGCGAGCAAAGGTAGCGATGGCCAAAAAATAATCCTTAGCGGAGATTTGAGCCTAAACAACATAAAAGGTTTGAAGGACGACCTGGCTACTTATCTAAATAAAAGTAGCAGCATCAAAATTGTAGTTAAGGATGCAGAAAGCATTGACCTTGGATTTATTCAGCTTATCCAATCGTTTGCTTGGACTACACTAAAAAGTAATAATCAGGTAGATGTTGAGATGGATTTATCGCCCGACCAACAAAAACTCCTGAACAATGCAGGTATTAAGTTGAAATTCTAAAACATTATAATACATTAAGATATGGCAAAAACAATTCTTATTGTTGACGATTCTGAAAGTATTCGAGAGGTAGTTAGCTTTACCCTTGAAAATGAAGGCTACAAGGTTTTGATAGGTGTTGATGGAAAAGATGCTCTGAAATTTCTGAATGGTCAGGTTATTGATTTAATAATAACCGATTTACATATGCCCGAGATGGATGGCATTGAGTTAATTAAGAACGTTCGTAAAAATTCCGATTACGAGCGAATTCCTATACTGTTCCTTACCACAGAATCGCAAACGGCCAAAAAAATGGAGGCTAAGGATGCTGGTGCCACTGGTTGGATTATAAAGCCTTTTGTTCCAGCTAAACTGATTGCAGCAATCAATAAAGTGATACGATAATGGATAGTTTCAAGAAGAAATTTATAGAGGAAGCCTCGGAGCTTATAGATAAGCTGGAGGTTACCCTGCTTGAGCTGGAGAAAAATCCCGACGATCCTACTCAAATTCAGCAGGTATTTAGGGTGATGCACACCCTAAAAGGGAATAGTAGCATGTTTGGGTTCGACCTAATAGATAAGTTCACTCATAACCTTGAAACTGTTTACGATCTTATTAGGAACAACCAACTAAAGCTTACCCATCAAGTGCTTAATGTTACCCTTTCTTCCGTGGATCACCTTAAAGCGATGCTGGATGAAGGAAATTATGATGACCCTGACTTTTTAACCACTCATAATGGGTTAATTGCTAAAATTAATCAGTTAATCAACCCCAATAATGAAGATGATAATAAGCAGCAGCCCGATGCATTGGAACATAAGTCCGATAGCGTAGTTCATACATACTATGTTATGTTTGAGCCTCAAAGCAACATCTTCCGCAATGGTACAAATCCATTCTATTTGCTTGATGAGTTGTCTATGTTGGGTCAAACAAAGGTCTTTGCCCATTTCAATAGGGTTCCTTTATTTGATAAAATTAACCCAGAGCAGTGCTATGTTTACTGGGAGGTAATTGTGGCTTCGGAACAGGGGGTTGGAGCTATTAACGATGTGTTTATTTTTGTAGAGACTGACTCTAAACTTGAAATTCAGAAAATAGCCGACATTAATCTATTAAGCGATCCAAAGTTTGTTGAAGAGGTTACTCAACTTGCAAATGTTCAGAAGGATATTGGCTATGTAACTATTCAACGTGTTGCCAATCAGGCATTAGCTCGTCATAATAAGCAAAAATCCGAGGTAGTAAAGCGTGAGCGAATAGGTTTTAAGGATAAGTCCGCGGCCAGTATTCGTGTATCGTCTGATAAACTTGACGGTCTTATGAATTTAGTTTCGGAGCTAGTAACTACCCAGGCCCGTTTAAGTTTATTTGCCGAGGAAAATAGCGTACCTGGTTTGGGCCCAATTGTTGAGAATGTTCAAAAGTTATCGCGTCAACTTAGGGATATTGCTTTTAGTATAGTGCTTATTCCTATTGAGAACTTGTTTGGACGATTCCAACGCCTAGTTCGCGATTTATCCATGGAGCTTAAAAAAGAGGTTGAGTTTATTACAGAGGGAGCCGATACAGAACTGGATAAAACAATAATTGAGAATCTATCAGATCCATTAATGCACATTATTAGGAATAGCCTTGACCATGGTATAGAAGAGGCTAGTGTTCGTTTATCGCAGGGGAAATCAACAAAAGGGAAAATAGTTCTTAAGGCATACTATTCAGGAGCAAACGTAATAATTCAAATTACTGATGATGGTGCTGGTATCGATCCTGAGATAATTCGTGAAAAGGCAATTCTCAAGGGAATTATTCCGCCAGAACGCAAGTTAAGCAAGAAAGAAATTCTCGACTTGATATTCCTTCCAGGTTTTTCAACAGCTAAGAAGGTTACTGATGTTTCGGGAAGAGGCGTTGGTATGGATGTAGTTAAGAAAAAGATTTCGGAGATTCGGGGTGAGGTTGAGGTTGATTCTGAGGTGGGATTAGGTACCACAATTACCATAAAGCTTCCACTAACGCTTTCCATCATCGATGGTTTATTGGTAAGTATCAATAAGGCTGCCTACGTAATTCCATTGGCTGCAATTGATAAGATTTATGCTGTTGAAAAAGATAAGATTTACTCATCGTTCAACAACTTGGTAACATTGGACGGAAAGCAGATTCCATTTTTCAGCCTACGTAAAGAATTCCACCTCGATGCTAGCGATGAGGAACTTGAGCAAGTGGTTGTTGTAAACTTTGAGGACAATAGTGTAGGTATGGTGGTCGATTTTGTTATTGGTGAGTACCAAGCTGTACTTAAACCACTAGGAAAACATTATAAAACCCACGATATTTTCTCGGGTGCCACAATTCTTGGCGATGGAACTGTTGCTTTGGTAATGGATACCAATAAGATTATTAAGCTTTTTGCAAAAATTCAAACAATCAATGTTAAATAACGATATTTCAGGAGGTAATTATGGAACAGGAAAAAACTTCAAAAATTAACTCATATCTCACTTTTAAACTTGGTGACGAGGAGTTTGCAGCCCATGTTGGAAAGGTGCTCAATATTTTAGAAATGACTAAAATAACCACAGTACCTAAGGCTCCAGATTATCTAAAGGGTGTTATTAAC